>JBMLPD010000402.1:0-1362 GCA_049242285.1 Rubrivivax sp. | reverse complement strand
CGCAGGCCGTGGAACATGGACATGAGCGAGGCCGCACCGTCCACCATGGCCGCGTCCACCACCTGGCCGCGGCCGGAGGTCTGTCGTTCGAACAGCGCGGACATCAGCCCGAAGGCCAGGTACAGGGCGCCGCCGCCATAGTCACCCACCAGGTTCAGCGGCGGCACAGGGGGGCCACCCGCCGGCCCGATGGCGTCCAGCGCGCCCGTGAGCGCGATGTAGTTCAGGTCATGCCCGGCGGCATGGGCCAGCGGGCCCGTCTGGCCGAAGCCCGTCATGCGCCCGTACACCAGACGCGGGTTGCGGGCCTGACAGTCAGCCGGCCCCAGGCCCAGCCGCTCGGCAACGCCCGGGCGAAAACCCTCGATCAGCACATCGGCGCGGTCAATGATCCGCAGGGCCGCGTCCACCCCGGCCGCTGACTTCAGGTCCAGCGCGGCGGAACGCCGGCTGCGCCCGTTCACATCGAACCGCGGCTTCATGGGCACGCCCAGGCCGCTGGGCTCCAGCCGGTCGATGCGGACCACGTCTGCTCCCAGGTCGGCCAGCAGCATGGCGCACATGGGGCCTGGGCCGATGCTGGCCAGTTCGACCACGCGCAGTCCGTGCAGAGGTCCCATCGAATCAGTCCTGCGTCCTGTGTGTCGTGAGAAGACCGGGCAATTCGGCCAGGCTCTCGACCAGGTGGTCACAGGGCCACGAGCGGGGGTCCTGGCCCTCGGTGTAGCCGTAGGGCACCAGCACCACCGGCATGCCGGCGGCACGCGCGGCCTCCACGTCGTTGGCGGAGTCCCCCACCATCCACGCAGCCGTTGAAGCCACGCCCAGCTGGGCGCAGGCGTGATGCAGGGGCATGGGGTCGGGCTTGCGGCGTTCGCAGGTGTCGCCGCCCACCACCACGCGCAGGTACCGGGCCAGGTCCAGGCGCTGCAGCAGGCCCAGGGCGAAGCGGTGGTACTTGTTCGTCACCACCGCCAGCGGCACGCCGGCCGCATGCAGGGCGGCCAGGGCCTCACGGGCCCCGGGGTACGGCTTCGCGGCGCATTCGTCCAGATCCTGCAGCCGGCCATAGTGATGGAAGAAGCGCTCCAGCAGGGCCGCCTGAACCGCGGTGTCCAGATTCAAGCCCTGGGCCGCCACAGCACGCTCCACCAGCACCGGTGCGCCCTTGCCGATCATCTGGCGCACCGCTTCAGGCGGCGGCGCCTGGTGGCCGTGATCGGCGAAGGCGCGCGACAGCGCCAGCGCGATGTCGCCCGCCGTGTCCAGCAGCGTGCCGTCCAGGTCAAAAAGGAGGGCCGCGGGGCTGGCCCGCATGGGCGGGTTCATGCCATCGCCTGACCGACGGCCCGCTCCCAGCCG
>JBMLPD010000401.1:0-6365 GCA_049242285.1 Rubrivivax sp. | reverse complement strand
GGGAGGGAGAATAGCGGGACCAAACACTTGTGTCAAGTGTGTGCAACGATCAGGTAGACGGGTCATGGCGAATCACGAGCGCTAGCGTTCCGACGGAGAGTGCACCGCAAGTTGCGCCAAGAAGAAACTGCCGCATTCGAGTGATGTGTTTGTGAAGCCTAACGTGTTATGCCCGACACCACACTGTCGCCTAACACGGCAACTGTCGTCCTAATCGGGTGCGCCTGATGTGGCCTATGTGCTTGTCGCATCAAACTTCCCTCCCTGTTGACTGTACGTTCATACAGCACTAAATTCGCGGTCAAACGCGGCGCTTGCTGACAATTCTGTCAACACTGCGCCGCCTTGCCAAGGGAGGCCATCATGGTGTTTACGCGACAAGCTCAGGTCCCCGGCCGCACGGACTTCAGACCTGTGGCTGCGACGGCGGCCCTGCCGCCCTTGAAGTCCGTTCGGCTACTGGACCAGGTGCGAGAGCGCATCCGGCTGCTGCACCACAGCTTGCGCACCGAAGAGGCCTATGTGTAGTGGGCGCGGGCCTTCATCCGCTTCCAAGGGCGGCGCCGCCCACGCGAACTCGGCGCGCCAGAGGTGGCGGCTTTTCTCACCCGCTTGGCGGTGGACCTTGCGGTGGCACTGTCTGCTTTGAGCCAGGTCCGCTCGGCGCTACGGCCAATCTCGGTTTGCCCGTGCGGCGCGGGCAGATCGGGCCGCGCGCGGCAAGGTGGCCCAGGCACTGAAGGCGCCGGCCGAGCAAGTGCGGGCCGGCCTCTTTGGCGGCGCCGTGGTGCACATGGACGAGACGCCGATGCTGCGCGAGGGCGTGGCAGGCAACCGGGCCGGGGCGGCGAGCACGCCGAGGCGGGTCATGCTGCAGGTGCTTCAGGCGCTGCAGGCGCTTCAGGCGCTTCAGGCGCTTCAGGTGCTGCCCTTGCGGGCGCGCTGTGTGTTCACGGGCCTGATGGGCGACAAGCCCGCCGCGTTGATCATCTCTGACCGCCATGCCGCGCACTCGCGTCTGCAGCCTGGACAGCGGCAGGTGTGTCGGGCCCGTTTGCTGCGGGACTTCCAGCGCATGGCGCAGCGAAGGGACCAAGCCGGGCGAGTGGGGCGTTGGCTGGGCCTGGGCGGCCGGGTGAAGCAAGCCGAATCGGCGATGACCCGGGGCGCCCCAGGCGAGGTCAGCGCCACTGCGCGTGCCAGCTCTGTGAACACTCACCATCCACCCGTTACTTGGTGGCGCCCCTGACCTGCCACCTCCAGCTGTCCCTGCACATCTGCGCCAAGCCTCTGCCGGCCTGCCAACCCAGCGCCTTGAACGCCTTTGACGCATCGGCCCAGCAGGCCGCTACATCCCCCGGCCGCCGGGGCGCCATGCGCAGCGGGATCTCTCGGCCGCTGGCCTGCGAGTATGCGTTCACCACCTCCAGCACGCTGTGGCCCTGGCCCGTTCCCAGGTTGAGGGTGAGGGTGTCGCCGCCCTCCAGCAGGTGCCGCAGCGCGGCCACGTGGCCTTCGGCCAGGTCCATCACGTGCAGGTAGTCGCGCACCCCGGTGCCGTCAGGGGTGGGGTAGTCGTTGCCGAAGACCTGCAGAAAGGGCCGTTGTTCTGCGGCTACCTGGGCCACGTAAGGCATGAGGTTGTTGGGGGTGCCCCGAGGCTCCTCGCCGATGAGGCCGCTGTCATGGGCCCCCACGGGGTTGAAGTAGCGCAGGTTGACAGTGCGCCAGTCGGGGTCGGCCTGGGCCAGGTCGCGCAGCATGGTCTCGCCCATCAGCTTGGTCTGGCCGTAGGGATTGGTGGCGGACAGGGGGGCGTCCTCGGCGATGGGCAGGCGCTGCGGTGCGCCGTAGACGGTGGCGCTGGAGCTGAAGACCAGCCGGCGGCAAGCGTGCGCCTGCATCACCCGGCAGGTGGTGAGCAGCCCGCCCAGGTTGTTGGCGTAATAGGCCAGCGGCTGCGTGGTGGATTCGCCCACGGCCTTCAGCGCTGCGAAGTGCACCACCGCGTCGATGCGATGGCGCGAGAACACGCCCGCCATGGCCGCCCCGTCGCACACGTCTGCGCGCTCGAACACGGGTGTGGCGCCGGTCAGCCGCTGCAGCCGGGGCAGCACGTCGGGCGAGCTGTTGGAAAAGTCGTCCACGCCCACCACGCGACAGCCGGCTGCGTTCAGGGCCACCCAGGTGTGGCTGCCGATGTAGCCGCAGGCGCCCGTCAGCAGGATGGTGGGGGCGGGCCTCACCATGCCAGGCGCCCGAAGCAGCCGACCACGCGTGCCGAGTAGGGCGTGCTCAGCAGGCCGTCGGCCCGGCGGCGCTCGGCGCTGGCGTCGCAGCCAAGCTGGATGCTGCGACGCGGCGCCCAGCGCAGCCCCAGGGCGGCTTGCGAGGTGGTGTCGTGCGCTGTGGTGGCCGCAGGCAGGATGATCGAAGGGCTGGTCGATGGCGGCTGGCTGGTCAGCGTGCGGCGCGTCCAGCTCAGCGACGCGCTCGCCTGCACCTTGGCCGTGACCGCCCGCTCCGCGGCCAGGGTCAGGCGGGTGAGCACCACGCCGTCGTCCACGTGGCCGCCCTGCAGCGCCTGTGCGGCCGAGTCGTCCGCACCGTAGCGCTCCAGGTAGGCGTCCTGCCCCAGGTCCCTGACTGCGCGGGCCGTCACCCGCCATGGGCTGCGGGGCTGCCATTGCCAGGCCAGCGCTCCCGTGAGGCCTGAGAAGTCGCGCTCGCCGCGCTGGTCGTAGCGCGCCCGCAAGGGGCTTGCGCGCAGGTACAGGCGGTGCATGGGCGCGGCCGTCCACGTCATCCACACGTCCAGTGTCCGGCTGCGGTAGCGGTCGGCATCGTCCAGGGCATTGAGGTAGCGACCGCGGGTCTCGCGCAGGCCGGCACCGAAGGTCGTCGCACCGGCAGGGCGCCAACGCAGGCCCAGGCCCGCTGACTGTGTGCGCAGTTCGGCCGTGTCGAAGGCGGGGTCGCTGTAGCGCACACTGCGCCCGCCCAGCAAGCCCTCCATCGTCAGGCGCCCCGCGCCGCCGAGCCGAATCAGCGCTGCGGCCTCGTCGGTGCTTTCCAGGTTGCGGGGCTGGCTGCCTTCGGCGGCGCGAGGGTCCAGCGGGCGCAGGGTGCGTGCCGAGGCCGCGCGCAACTGGCCGGACAGACGCCCGGCGGTTTCCCAGTTCAGCCGCAGGTCGGCTTGGTGTGCGTCGTGGTTCAGTTCGTCGCGGTGGCGGTAACGCAGGGCTTCGACGCCCGCACGCCCCAGCAGGCGCTGGCGTCCGAAGGGTTGGTCCAGTGTGAGGTCCAGCGAGGTGGTGGACAGCGTCTCCGACCGGGGGGGGGTCAAGCCCGGCGCGTTGCTGTCCGGCAGCCTGAACAGGTTCGAATCGTGGCTGATCTGCTGGCCCACGCTCCAGCCCCATCCAGGCCCCTCGGCCCAGGCATTGGCAGAAAGCACGAGCGAGGAGATCGACAAGGCGCAGCCGAGCGCACGTCGGTGATTCAAGGGCATGGAAGGCCTTTCAGGGTTGGGGGGAGCAGGGTGGCCGGGGCGCAACGCGGGGGCGGGGCGGGTGCAGCCCGGGCGGCGGCGGGAGCTAGTACGCATGGCGGTCTCCCAGCACCAGGGCCAGCGTGCGGGCGATGATCCGAAGGTCCAGGCCCAGCGACCAGTGGTGCAGGTACTCCAGGTCGTACTCCACCCGGGCGCGCATCTTTTCCAGGGTGTCGGTCTCACCGCGATGGCCGTTGACCTGCGCCCAGCCCGTGATGCCGGGCTTGACCTTGTGGCGCACCATGTACGCGCGGATCAGTTCGCGGTACTCGTCGTTGTGCGCCACGGCGTGGGGCCGCGGCCCGACGATGCTCATGTGCCCCTGCAGCACGTTGAAGAACTGAGGCAGTTCGTCCAGCGAAGTGCGCCGGATGAAGGCGCCGAAAGGGGTGATGCGCGGGTCGTCCCGTGTGGCTTGCCTGACCACCGGCCCATCGTCCATCGCCCGCATGGAGCGGAACTTCCACACCACGATCTCGCGCCCGTCCAGGCCGTTGCGGCGCTGGCGGAACAGCACAGGCCCGGGCGAGCTGAGCTTCACGCCCAAGGCCACGCCCAGCAGCAGCGGCGCGATCAGCACGATGATCAGGCTGGCCAGCATCAGGTCCTCGGCCCGCTTGACGAACTGGTTGATGCCCGTGAACGGGGTCTCGCACAGGCCCACCACGGGCACGCCGTTCACGTCGCGCAAGCGCCCCTGGATGATGGTGATGCCCAGCAGGTCGGGGACGTAGTGCACCGAGACCGTGGTGTCCTGCAGGGCCTGCAGAAGGCGCGGGATGCGTGCCCCGGCGGGTTCATGTCCGCCCAGTGGCAGGGTGATGTAGACGTCCTGCACGCCGCGGCGGTGGATGAAGTCCACCACATCGGCCAGGTCGCCCCGGCGCATGCCGCGCGCGCCCGGGTCCAGGCGGCTGTCCAGACGGTCGTCGAAACAGCCGATGAGGTCTATGCCTTGCCCGGCCTGGTCCCGCAGGGCCTGACCCACACGGGCCGCCAGCGCCCCGGCACCCACGACGATGGCGCGCCGGCGGCAGTGCGGCCTGCCTTGCCACCAGATGCCCAGCCGGCCGGCTGCCTGGGTGGACAGGGCCGTCAACACCACGGTGCTGGCCCAGGCCCCGGTGAGCACCCGCAGATCCACCTGCGCCAGACTGTCCGTGGCCCAGAGACCCAGCCCGATCACACCCGCGCGCGCCAGCCACGCCGCCGTGACCTCGGCCCACAGCGCTGCCATGGGCACGCCGGTGCGTTCGCGCGCCGGAAAGCTCAGCGCCATCACCACCAGCGCCAGCACCAGGTCGGCCTGGGCGATGTGGCCGTGCAGGGCCCAGGTCCATGCCAGCAGGCTGCCCAGCGCCAGGGCAGGCTCTGTCACCGCGGCCACGACCGTGGACACGGCGGGAGGTTCGGACAGAAAGCTGCGGATCTGGCGGTTGGTGCTGAGCGGCCCGAAGCGGCTCGGCCCCTGGGTTTCGGGGGGGTGAGAAGCGCCGTACAGGTGCGGGCCCGGCGCCGCACGCGGCGCGGCACCGGCCTGTCTGGGGCCGCGCTGGGTGCGGCGGATGCCCGGTGCGCCCTGGGTCGCGCGGCGCGCCGCAGCACCTGGCGCTGTCGCGCCGTCCATGCCCGGATGCGTCTGTCTGTCTGCCCTGCCTTGCGCTGCCACCCGCCCTCCTGCCTGACATCCGGTCTGATCTGCCGCCCGGCGCGGCTCAGCCGCCCGGGTGTCCCGCGCGCTACCGCTGCCCGCAGGGCCCGGCCAGGAGCCCCGGCCTCTCTACAATTCAGTCATGAGGCACGCCTTGCACGACATGCTCGCCCCGGCCGCGCTGGAGCGTTTGACCTTGCTCATCAACCATGTGCTTGGCAGCGAGCCCGCCGCCGTCCGGCGCCTGCAGCCGCATGCCGGGCGCGTGGTGGCGCTTCGGGTCGAGGGCTGGCCTGCACTGTTGCCGCCCTGGCCGGCCCTGGTGTTTCGCGTCACGCCGGCGGGTCTGCTGGAATGGTGCGGCCAGGAAGCCTCCTTGCCGCCCGACCTGCAGGTGCGCATCGAGGCCTCCAACCCTGCGGGCCTGGTGATGGGCGCCCTGGCGGGACGCGCGCCCGCCGTCCATGTCGAAGGCGACGCCCGGCTGGCGGCTGATGCCAACTGGTTGCTGGAGCACTTGCGCTGGGACGTGGCAGACGATGTTCACCGCCTTCTGGGCCCGGTGCCGGCGCAATGGCTGGCGCAGGCCGTCCCCGCCATCCGGCAGGCCCTGGAAAAGCTGGCGCCGCAGGCCGCAGATCTGGCCCGGCGTTGCGCCGCGGTCTTTGGCGGCCGCCCATGAGCCCGTCCATGCCCGGGCCCTGCGGGGCCCGGCAGCCTGAAGGGCGGGTGAGGATGCGATGAGACGGCTGGCCCGGCTGTGGTTCATCGCGTTCACGGTCCTGCGCTTCGGCCTGGACGAGGTGGCGCTGGGCAGCTTTCGCCAACCCTGGGTGCGCCTGCTGGTGCGCATCGTCACCATCGGCCGGGATCTCAACGCTCCGCGGGGCGTGCGCCTGCGTCAGGCGCTGGAGCGCCTGGGCCCCATCTTCGTGAAGTTCGGTCAGGTGCTGTCCACGCGGCGCGACCTGGTGCCGCAAGACCTGGCCGACGAACTGGCCAGGCTCCAGGACCGCGTGCCACCCTTTCCGGCTGCACAGTCGGCGGCGCTGGTGGAGCGGGCCCTGGGGCGGCCGCTGGACGCCATCTTCGATCGCTTCGATGCTGAGCCGGTGGCCAGCGCGTCCATCGCCCAGGTGCATTTCGCCCGCCTGCGTGCCG
>JBMLPD010000400.1:0-1482 GCA_049242285.1 Rubrivivax sp. | reverse complement strand
CATGGATCTGTCCCGCCGTCACCTCAACACCCTGCTGGCTGGCGTGCCGCTGGCCGGCGCGCTGCCCGAAGCCCTGGCGCAGGCGCGCAAGGACAGCGCGGTCATCGCCATGGTGCTGGAGCCGCCCGGCCTGGACCCCACCACCGCGCCCTCGGCGGCCATCGGCGAGATCGTGCACTACAACGTGCTGGAAGGCCTCACCAAGATCCAGATGGACGGCGCGGTGACGCCGCTGCTGTCCGAGACCTGGGGCCACACGCCCGACGGCAAGACCTACACCTTCCGGCTGCGCAAGGGCGTGACCTTCTCAGACGGCGCTGCCCTGACGGCCGAGACGGTGAAGTTCAGCTTCGAGCGAGCCAAGGCGCCGGGCAGCACCAACAAGGCCAAGAAGGCCGTGTTCGACAACATCTCCAGCGTGGTGGCGCACGACGCGCACACGGTCATCCTGGTGCTGGACAAGGCCGATTCCACCCTGCCCTTCCGCCTGGGCGAGAACACCGCCGTCATCCTGCACCCCAACACGGCCGCACAGGCCGCCACCCGGCCCGTGGGCACGGGGCCCTACAAGTTCGACAACTGGGCCAAGGGCAGCGCCGTCACGCTGGTGAAGTGGGACGGCCACCGCGACGCGGCCAAGGTCAAGCTCAGGAAGGTGACCTTCCGCTTCATCAACGACCCGGCCGCGCAGGTGGCCGCGCTGCTGGCCGGTGACGTCGACGGCATGCCGCGCTTTGGGGCGCTGCCCTCGCTCAAGCAGTTCCAGGCCGACAAGCGCTTCGCGGTGGAGGTGGGCAGCACGGCGGGCAAGGGCCTGCTGGCCCTGAACAACCGCAAGGCACCGCTGAACGATGTGCGCGTGCGCCGCGCCATCACCCACGCCATCGACCGCAAGGCCTTCATCGACGGCGCGCAGGAAGGCCTGGGCAAGCCCATCGGCAGCCACTTCGCGCCCACCGACATCGGCTACCAAGACCTGACCGGCCTGTACCCCCACAACCCGGACAAGGCCCGCGCCCTGCTGAAGGAGGCCGGCATCAACGGCCCGCTGAACCTCACGCTGACGCTGCCGCCGCCGGCCTACGCGCGCAAGGGCGGAGAGATCATCGCGGCGCAACTGGCCAAGGTGGGCATCAACGCGAAGATCGAGAACGTGGAGTGGGCGCAGTGGCTCAGCGGCCCCTTCAAGGGCAACTTCGACATGACCATCATCAACCACGTGGAGCCGCTGGACTACGCCACCGCCTACGCCGACCCGGGCTACTACTTCGGCTACGACAGCGCCAGGTTCCGCGGCCTGGTGGCCACGCTGGCGGCCACCTCCAACGGCCAGGAGAAGGGCCGGCTGTGGCGCGAGATCCAGCGCCAGCTGGCCGAGGACGCTGTCAATGCCTGGCTCTGGAACCCCGCGCAGGTGGCGGTGTTCCGCAAGGGCCTCAAGGGCCTGTGGAACAGCTCGCCCATCTTCGCCAACGACATGGC
>JBMLPD010000399.1:0-6452 GCA_049242285.1 Rubrivivax sp. | reverse complement strand
CATGACAGTCGCCCACGCGCTTGTCGTAGCCGGTGTCGGTGCCGTCGTTCTTGTACGCCGGCACGCCCGCGGCCAGCGGGTCGCCGCAGGCCAGGATGACGCGGGCGGTGTAGCCGGCTGGGACGGTGTTGGTGTCTGCGAGGGTCTTGGCGACAGCGGCAAACCCGAGCAAGGGCGCGGCCGGGGTCGCAGCGGCCGCCGCCACAGGGTCGTCACCGCCACCGCAGGCCGTCAGGGCCACGGGGGCGAACATCGCCGTCAGGGCGCCGCCCAGGCCGCCGCGCAGCACGTTGCGGCGGCTCAGGCCGGCGTGCAGCACCTGCTGGAAGCTGGGGTTGGCGGAGGTGTTGTTGTCTTGATCGTCGGGGTCAACAAAGGAATCGGTTGGCAGTTGCGGCATCTCAGCGCTCCAGGGTTGGGGTGGGAAATACGTCATGGTGGGCTGGTTCGATGAACAGTCGATGAAGGCTTTGTGACGGCCTTGACATCCTTGCGTCATCCAGTGGACACAAGCGGCGTGTGGAGGGCGTCATGGCCCCATAAACCGCATGAACGGTGTGAACGGTATAAACGGTATAGACTGTTATGCGTTCCCTGTATCAGGAGATGGCCATGAAGACCGCCACCCCGCGTTCGGCAGCCGCACCCGTTGGCGCTGCTGCTTCCGCAGCCCCCGAAGCTTCTCAAGCTTCCCGCAAGGCGGCCTCCCGGGCCGCCCCCGCACCGGCGCCCAAGGCTGCCGCGCGCCCCGCCTCGCGCAGGGTTGCCGGCGCTGCCCGGCCGGCGCCGGTCGCCGCGGAGGCGACGGCGGTCGCCGCAGCGCCCGCCGCCGCAGACAAGCCGCCCAAGACCCCGAAGTTGCGCCTGGTGCGTGACAGCTTCACCATGCCGGAAAGCGACTTCGCCCTGGTGTCGGTGCTCAAGGCCCGCGCCCTGGGCCTGGGCCGCGCGGCCAAGAAGAGCGAATTGCTGCGCGCCGGCTTGCAGTTGCTGAGCCAGCAGGACGCCCCGGGCCTGCTGGCGGCGCTGGAGCGGCTTCAGCCCATCAAGACGGGACGCCCCAAGCGCGGTGACTGAAAGGCAGGGCTGCAAGGCAGGCGCATGGGGGGCCTCGGCACGGGGGCCACGGCCGCTTGGCAAGAGCGGGGCCGCAGTGCCGCAGAATGGCGGTCGTGCTTGACGTGACGCCAACCAGAACCGCAGGCCCGCTGGCTGCCATCGACATCGGTTCCAACAGCTTTCGCCTGGAGATCGGGCGTGTGGCCTCGGGCCGTTACCGGCGCCATGACTACTTCAAAGAGGTCGTCCGGTTGGGCGCCGGCCTGGACGATCAGTCCCGGCTGACCGAGGCGGCTTTCGAGCGTGGCCTGAGCACCTTGGAGGCCTTTGCCGAGCGCCTGCAGGGCTTCGAACCTTCGCGCATCCGGGCCGTCGCGACGCAGACCCTGCGCGAGGCCCGCAACCGGGACGAATTCCTGCGGGCTGCCCAGCGCGTGCTGGGCCATCCCATCGAGGTCATCTCCGGCCGCGAGGAGGCCCGTCTGATCTACAGCGGGGTGTCCTTCCTGCAGCCCTCGGACGATTCGCGCCTGGTGATCGACATCGGCGGGCGCTCCACCGAGCTGATCCTGGGCCGCGGCCGCACGCCGGGTGCGGCTGAATCTTTCCCCGTCGGATCGGTCAGCCTGTCCATGCGCTACTTTGGCGATGGCCGCCTGACCTCCCAGGCCTTTCGCGCCGCCCAGATCGCCGCAGGCGCCGAGTTCGAGGAGGCCTTGTCTGAGTTTGCGCCCACCCTGTGGACCGAGGCGCTGGGCTCGTCAGGCACCGCTGGAGCGGTCTCGCAGGTGCTCAAGGCGTCCGGGCTGACGGACGGCAGCATCACGGCCCCCGCGCTGGCTGCGCTGATCGAGCAATGCATCGAGGCCGGTCACTTGGAGCGGCTCCAGGTGCCCGGCCTGCGCGACGACCGGCGGGCCGTCATCCCGGGGGGGCTGGCCATCCTCTACACCTTGCTGACCCACTTCGGCATCGAACAGATGCGCCCGGCCAAGGGTGCGTTGCGCCAGGGTGTCATCATCGATCTGCACGAGCGCTTGCTGGCGCTGCGCGCCGGTGCACGCGGGCAGGATGTCCGGGACCTGACGGTCTCGGCCCTGCAGGCGAGGTTCGGCGTGGACCTGGCACAGGCCGAGCGGGTGCGTGACACCGCGCTCAGCCTGCACGACGCCGTGTTGCCCGAGGCCGATCCGCAGGCCCGTCGTGAACTGGCCTGGGCCTGCGATCTGCATGAGTTGGGCCTGGCGGTTTCGCATCACGATTACCACCGCCACAGCGCCTACCTGATGGCGCACCTGGATGCACCGGGTTTCTCGCAGAGCCAGCAGCGCCGCATCGGCCAGCTGGTACTGGCCCAGCGGGGCGGACTGCGCAAGGTGGAGGAGCAACTGGCTGACCCGCTGTTCGCCTGGCAGACGCTGTGTCTGCGGCTGGCCGTCATTCGCTGCCATGCCCGACAGGCGGAATCCTCGCCGGCCTACCGGCTGGCCCGGCGCAACGGCCGGGTGGGCGTTCTGGGTTGGGTGCCGCCCGAGGCCACGCCCAATCCGCGGGCCCTGCACCTGCTGCAGGAGGAGATGCAGGCCTGGGAACGGCAGGGGCCGCTCAGGCTGGAGTTCGCCCAGTAGGGTTTGAGCGCTTCAGCGCCTGTGCGTCTGCTTGCCTGGGTGCCTCAAGCGCCCAGCAGGCGGCGGCGGTACGCGGGCGACATCTCGCGCATCTGCAGCATCATCGGCAAGTCGGCCGTGCCGAAAGCCGGGTCCCAGGCCGGCGGGCCCAGCACCTTGGCGCCACAGTTCAGATAGCCCTTGATCAGCGCTGGCGGGTCCACCTTCAGGCTGTCGTTGAGTTCCTCCACGGGCAGCGCCAGGCGAGGAGTCACGTGGTGTTCGATGGGTGCGAGGTGGCGCTGCCGCAACTGCGCCCACAGACTGGCCGCCAGGTGCCCGCCATCGCGCATGGGGATGCTGGCGCAGCCCAGCATCACGTCCAGCCCGTTGCGCGACATGAACTCCGCCAGGCTCGACCACAGCAGCATGATCACGCCGCCGGTACGCCAGCGCTCGTCGATGCAGGAGCGTCCCAGTTCGGCGATGCGGGGCCGCAGATGGCGCAGCCGCACCAGGTCGAACTCGGTGTCGGTGTAGAGGCCTCCCACCAGGCGCGCACCGCCCGGGGTCAGCACGCGGTAGGTGCCCACCACCTGGCTGGGCTGGTCGTCCCTGGCCACGGTGCGGATCAGCAGGTGTTCGCAGAAGCGGTCGTAGATGTCGATGTCGTGGCCTTGCGGAGTGCCTGGCCAACGCGGCAGTCTGGCGCCCATTTCCTCGGCGAAGACCCGGTGGCGAAGACGTTGCGCCGCACGTACCTCGTCTTCATGCCGCGCCCACAGGGCCTGCAGGCGAGGGGCGGTGCCTTGGGCCGGGCCGCTTCCCAAGGGGCTGCTACGGTCTGCGGTGGAGGTCTTGCCAAGGAAGGAGATGTCGGTCATGTCCATGGGCTTGCATGATGAAGATCCAGGGTGACCACGCCATGAAGCTTCGATGACGTGAACATGACGACCCGCCAAGCCCCCGAGAGATGATCAAGAAGACCCTGCTGCCTGGGACGGCTGCACAGACAATACGCCCGTCCAGTCACCGGGAGAAAGGCCATGCGGCGTGTCGTGTTCAACCAGAAGGGTGGGGTGGGCAAGTCCACCATCACCTGCAACCTCGCCGCCATCGGGGCCCGGCGGGGACTGCGCACGCTGGTCGTGGACCTGGACCCGCAGGCCAACAGCACGCGCTACCTGCTGGGCGAGGCCGCCGAGCAGGACCATCCCGGCGCCGCGGGTTTTTTCGAGCAGTCCCTGAAGTTCACGGTGAAGGACGAGGGGGTGGAGGGCTTCATCGTGCCCACGCCGTTCGAGAACCTGAGCGTCATGCCCGCCAGTGCCGCGCTGGCCGAGCTGCACGCGAAGCTGGAGTCGCGCTACAAGATCTACAAGCTGCGCAAGGGCCTGGAGCTGCTGGAGGGTTCGTTCGACCGCATCTGGATCGACACCCCGCCTTCCCTGAACTTCTACACCCGCAGCGCGCTGATCGCGGCCCAGGGCTGCCTGATCCCCTTCGACTGTGACGATTTCTCGCGCAAGGCCTTGTACGGCCTGCTGGAGGAGGTGCAGGATCTGCGCGGCGACCACAACCCCGAGCTGGAGGTGCACGGCATCGTGGTCAACCAGTTCCAGGCGCGCGCGCGGCTGCCCGGTGAGTTGGTGCAGGCGCTCATCGACGAGGGCCTGCCGGTGCTGCAGCCCTACCTGAGCGCGTCCGTCAAGGTGCGCGAATCACACCAGTTGGCACGGCCCATGGTCCATCTGGACCCCTCCCACAAGCTGACGGGGGAGTTTGTGGCGCTGTTCGACGCGCTGCCCGGCGAGGGCAAGCCCAAGGCCGCTCGGCGCAGGCCCAGGCCCGTCACGGACTGATCGGATGTCAACGGCTCACACGTGCTCTGAGGTCAGGCTGGCGTGCAGCAGGACTTCCACCTGTCCGTCGCGCTCCCGCCGCTTGATCCACCACAGCGCCCCCTTGCGCACGGGCCAGGGCTGCATCACGCCGGCCAGCAGGTAGGCCGCCGTCAAGCCCAGCGTGGGCTGATGGCCCACCACCACCACGGGCTCCTTGGCGTCGGGCCAACGGGCGGCATGCAGCAAGGCCTCCACGGTCTGGTCCGGGCCCAGCGCTTCCATCACCCGCTGGCGACGCTCCAGGGCCTGCGCCGTCTGGACGGTGCGCAGGGTGGGGCTCACCAGCACGCGCGCGCCATCGGGCAGGTGCTGGTTCAGCCAGCGCGACATCTTCGCGGCCTGTCGCTCGCCTTTGGTCGTCAACGGCCGGTCATGGTCCAAGGTCTCATCCGGCGCCTCACGGGCGTCGGCGTGCCGCCACAGGATGAGGTCCACGCTCAAGAGGCCGTCGTTCCGTACAGACGCATCAGCGCCTGCTGGGCCGAGGGGCCCTGCGTGGCTGCCCGCACGTATTCACCCGAGGACTGCAGTTCCCAGGCATCCTGCCGGTCCAGCAGATAGGGCGTGATGCACTCGTCAATGACGCGCTGGCGCAGCAGCGGGTCCAGGATGGGCCAGGCCACCTCCACGCGCCGCAGCATGTTGCGCGACATCCAGTCTGCGCTGCTCAGGTACAGCTCTTCTTGCGGTGCTGCGGCATCGCCCCAGCGGAAGTAGAAGACGCGGGTGTGCTCCAGGAACCTTCCGATGATCGAGCGCACGCGGATGTTGTCGGTCACTCCCGGCACGCCAGGCCGCAGGATGCACGCCCCGCGCACGACCAGGTCCACCTGTGCGCCGGCCTGCCCCGCTTCCACCAGGGCGTCGGTCAGGGCAGGGTCGGTCAGGGCATTGACCTTCACCACCACTCGCGCGGTCTCGCCGCGGTGTGCGCTGTCGCGAACCTTGCGCAGCAGCTCCAGCATGCGGGCGTGCAGCTGTGTGGGTGCGGTCAGCAGGCGCCGGCTCCCGGCAATTGGCGCCAGGCTGGACAGCTTGAGGAAGACGGCGTCCACGTCGGCGGTCAGCTCCGGGTCTGCCGTCAGACAGCCCACATCGGTGTACAGCCGGGCGGTGCGTGGGTTGTAGTTGCCCGTGGACAGGTGGGCGTAGCGGCGCAGCACGGTGGTGCCCCTGCGTGGGGTCTCCCGTCGCGTCACCAGCAGCAGCTTGGCATGGGTCTTCAGCCCCACCATGCCGTACACCACCTGGGCGCCCACGCCCTCCAGGCGTTCGGCCCAGTTGATGTTGGCCTCTTCGTCGAAGCGGGCCTTGAGTTCCAGCACCACGGTCACTTCCTTGCCGCGGCGCACCGCCTCCAGCAGCAAGTCCATCAGCACGCTCTCGCTGCCGGTGCGGTAGACGGTCTGCTTGATGGCCAGCACCTGCGGGTCGGCCACGGCCTGGCGCAGGAACTCCACCACGGGCTCGAAGCTCTGGAAGGGGTGATGCAGCAGCAGGTCACCCTTCCTGAGCCGCTCGAAGACGTTGCTGCCCCTGGGCCACTGCGCCTGAGGCCAGCCGGGCTCGAAGGGCGGGAAGCGCAGCCCGTTGGCCGGCGCCTGGTCAATCAACTGGTTCAGCCGCACCAGGTTGACCGGCCCGTTCACCGGGTACAGCGCCTCAGGCGGCAGGGCGAACTGGCGCAACAGCAGCGCGGAGAGTTCCGGCGGGCAGGAGCTCACCACCTCCAGACGGATGGCCTGCCCGTAGTGGCGGGTGGTCAGGCCGGTGCGCAAGGCCTGACGAAGATTGGTCATGTCGTCTTCGTCGACCTCCAGGTCGGAATCGCGCGTGACACGGAACTGCGAGAACGCCTCCACCGTGCGGCCGGGCAGCAACT
>JBMLPD010000398.1:0-2088 GCA_049242285.1 Rubrivivax sp. | reverse complement strand
CTTCGCGCTTCGCGCTCCGGGATGAGCGCTTGGGAGCGGCCCGGCGCGCTCATGGCGCTTCCCAGGCCGCGATGGCTGCATGGGCGTCTTCGGGGGCTTGCAGCAGGTACAGGGGCCGCTGCAGCACACGGATGTCGACGGGCGAGCGCATGCGACTGACCTCACCATCGAAGGCCACCGTGATGTCCTTTCGTCCTGGCGCCAGGGTGGGCCGCACCACGAGGTGCTGGAACTCGAAGCTCTCCACGCCCGCGGCTTCGCCCAGCCGTCCCATGGCGCCGTGCAGCAGCAGCCCCAGCATCGACCACGCGCCAATGGGCCGCAGCATCAGCGCGGCCATGCTGCCGTGCCCTGGCGTGCCGGCCAGGGTGTCTTCGGGCTCGGCGCCGAACTGCTGCAACTGCAGCCGGTTGTTGCCGATGAACAGCGTGAGGGTTCGCACGTCGCGGGCGCTGTCGCCCATCTCGATGTGCAGCCGAAGCTGGCGCCGTGCGCGCAGCAGCGTGGCGCACGCTGCCACGAAGGCCACCCAGCGGCTGCGGCCGAACCGGGCCTTGTAGGCCTCGCGGTCCTGCAGCAGGTCGGGGTAGAGGCCGAGGCTGGCGTTGACGAGGAACACACGGTCGTTGATGGCGGCCACTTGCACGGGCGCCGGCACCGCGCTCATCAGCAGCCGCACGGCTTCGCCCGGGTCTGCAGGAATCCCATGGGTGCGGGCAAAGCAGTTGAAGGTGCCTTGCGGCACCACGCCCATCGCGCAGCCCACGCCGTGCGCGGCTTGCGCCACGGTGTTGAGCGTGCCGTCGCCACCCACGGCCACCACCGCGGTTCGGGTGCCCAGGGCACGGGCCGCCGCGCCTTTGGCAACGTCGGCCAGCTCGGCCGGGCGGCTGAACAGCAGTTCACCGCGCCGGCCGGCGGCCTGCAGCGCCGCTTCGATGACCCGGCCCTTGGTGGCGTCATCGTTGCTGCCCGACGCGGCGTTGATGACGAACAGCAGCGCCGATGCGGGGTCGATCTCGGGGCAGGTGGGCGTGGCGCCGCGGGGTGGGCTCATCACTGCAGGCTTCAGGCGTGGCGCAGGAGGTCGCCGAAGACCGTGTTGTCGCCGTCCCTGCGGTCGGGGCCCGGTGCGTCGTACAGCACGAGCCAGTTCGGCTTGCCACCGGACAGATGCAGCGGCACGTCGCACAAGGCTTCGGCGCGGTTGGTGCCGCGTCCGTGGGGCAGCGACACCGACTCCTTCAGCGCCGACTCGAACCGCACCGGCTCACGGTTGGCCGCCAGCAGGGGGCGGGCGGCCTGCCACCTGAACACGCGAATCTCGCCGTTCAGCACCATCGTCGGGCCGGCCAGGATGTAGAGGTCGTCGCCCGAGAAGTGCAGGTCGCGCACGCCCAGGCCGTCGAGTTGCAGGAAGTGCTTTCGCACCAGCGTGCCGCGGTCGTCCAGCGGTGCCAGGCGCAGCTGTTCGCCGCGCAGTTCGACCTCCATCTCCAGCACGGCCGACCAGCCGCGCAGCACCGGCCCGCGCAGCCCCAGCAGCAGCCTTCGGCCGTCAACCGCCAGGCCTTCGATGTCGAAGCCGTTGTCCTTGCCCGGAATGGCCATGTAGGGGCCGAAGTGGGGGTCGTCGGCCAGCGCACGCGTGAGCAGGTTCTGCTGGGCGTCGCCCTTCAGTCGCAGCGCCCGCCGGCCGTCTTGCGCTTGCCGCACCAGGCAGGGTGCGCCGCTGGCGTCAGGCTCGATCGGCAGGCAGGCCAGCAGCCGGCGGTTGGCATCGAGCGACACCTTGGCCAGTCGCCTGGCGTTGTCGGCATGGTCGCGGTCGGGTCTGGCGTTCTTGCGCTTCAGGCCGTGCGAGCCCACCACCCACAGGTAGCCGTCGGCCACCGCCATGCCTTCCAGATCGGCCTCTTCATCGGCCGTGCCGGGCAGATCGAGCAGGCGGGCCAGCGGGAAGTCTTGTGGCTCGCCAAAGCGCAGGGCTTCCGGCCCGGTGCGTTCCAGCAGGCGCAGCCTGTCAAGGCCGCAGGCCTCGTCACCGGCGACCCAGAGCCAGTCGCCTGTGAAGGCGGCGCCGGAGAG
>JBMLPD010000397.1:0-1177 GCA_049242285.1 Rubrivivax sp. | reverse complement strand
GCTTCAACATCATCGACACCCCGGGCCACGTGGACTTCACCATCGAGGTCGAGCGCTCCATGCGCGTGCTGGATGGCGCCTGCATGGTGTACTGCGCCGTGGGTGGTGTGCAGCCCCAGTCCGAGACGGTCTGGCGCCAGGCCAACAAGTACAAGGTGCCGCGTCTGGCCTTCGTCAACAAGATGGACCGCACCGGCGCCAACTTCTTCAAGGTCTATGACCAGATGAAGGCGCGCCTGAAGGCCAACCCGGTACCCATCGTGGTGCCCATCGGCGCCGAGGAAAACTTCAAGGGTGTGGTGGACCTGTTCAAGATGAAAGCCATCATCTGGGACGAGGCCAGCCAGGGCATGAAGTTCGAGTACCTGCCCATCCCCGCAGAGCTCGAGGCCGACTGCCAGAAGTGGCGCGAGAACATGATCGAGGCGGCTGCCGAGGCCAGCGAAGAGCTGATGAACAAGTACCTCGAGACGGGCGAACTCTCGGAAGAAGAGATCAAGCAGGGCCTGCGCACCCGCACCATCGCCACCGAGATCCAGCCCATGTTGTGCGGTACGGCCTTCAAGAACAAGGGTGTGCAGCGCATGCTGGATGCCGTCATCGAGTTCCTGCCTTCGCCCGTGGACATCCCCCCGGTGTCGGGCACCGACGACGACGAAAAGGAAGTGGTGCGCAGGGCTGACGACAACGAAAAGTTCGCGGCACTGGCTTTCAAGCTGATGACCGATCCGTACGTGGGCCAGCTGACCTTCGTGCGCGTCTATTCGGGTGTTCTCAAGTCGGGCGACTCGGTCTACAACCCGATCCGCGGCAAGAAGGAGCGCATCGGCCGGATCCTGCAGATGCACGCCAACCAGCGCGAGGAGATCAAGGAGATCCTGGCCGGCGACATCGCCGCCTGCGTGGGCCTGAAGGACGTGACCACCGGCGAGACGCTGTGCGATCCGGATTCGATCGTCACGCTCGAGAAGATGGTCTTCCCCGAGCCCGTGATCAGCCAGGCCGTGGAGCCCAAGACCAAGGCCGACCAGGAGAAGATGGGTGTGGCGCTGGGCCGGCTGGCGGCAGAAGATCCCTCCTTCCGCCTGCGCACCGATGAAGAGTCCGGCCAGACCATCATCTCCGGCATGGGCGAGCTGCACCTGGAGATCATCGTCGACCGCATGAAGCGCGAGTT
>JBMLPD010000396.1:0-4175 GCA_049242285.1 Rubrivivax sp. | reverse complement strand
CGCAGTTCCTCGCGCTTGAGTTCGCCCACGCCGTGTTCGGCGGAGATGGAGCCGCCGAAGGCCTGGACGGCGTCGTAGACGATGTCGTTCACGCGGGGCTCGTGGGTGCGCAGAAAGGCTGCGGCATCGGTGCCGGCCGGGGCTTGCACGTTGTAGTGCAGGTTGCCGTCGCCCAGGTGGCCGAAGTTCACCAGGCGGATGCCCGGCAGGTGCGCCTGCAGCGCGGCATCGGTTTCCTGCACGAAGCGCGGAATGGCGGACACAGGCACGCTGATGTCATGCTTGATGTTCAGGCCTTCTTCGGCCTGGGCCAGGGGGATGGATTCGCGCACGTGCCACAGCCCGCGTGACTGGGCCAGGCTTTCGGCCACCACGGCGTCTTCCACGCAGCCGGCTTCCAGCGCGGCGCCCAGAAGGTTCTCGAACCGGGTTCGGGCCGCCGCCTCGCCCTCGGCGTCCGACTGTTCCAGCAGCACCGTCCAGGCGGCCTGGGGCAGCGGCTGGGGCAGGGCGGGGAAGTGCCGGGCCACCAGGTCCAGCGAGAAGCGGTTCATCACCTCGAAGCCGGTCAAGGACGCATCGAGCCGGTTGCGCGCCATCCCCAGCAACTGCACCGCGGCTTCCAGGGTGGGGCAGGCGGCCAGGGCGGTGATGGCGGCGGCGGGCTGCGGAAACAGCTTGAGCGTGGCCGCGGTGATGATGCCCAGGGTGCCTTCGCTGCCGATGAACAGGCCGCGCAGGTCGTAGCCGGTGTTGTCCTTGCGCAGCCCGGACAGGCCGTCCCAGATCTCGCCCGTGGGCGTCACCACTTCCAGGCCCAGGCACAGGTCCCGCGCGTTGCCGAAGCGCAGCACCTGGGTGCCGCCGGCGTTGGTGGCCAGGTTGCCGCCAATGGTGCAACTGCCTTCGGCGGCCAGGCTCAAGGGAAACAGCAGGCCCCGCGCTTGCGCGGCGGCTTGCACGGCCTGCAGCACGCAACCGGCCTCCACGGTGAGGGTGAGGTTGTCGGCGTCCAGCGCCCGCACCGCCGTCATGCGGCGCAGGGACAGCAGCACCTGGCGGCCCTGGTCATCCGGCACGCCGCCGCCCACCAGCCCGGTGTTGCCGCCTTGCGGCACGAGGGTCACGCCCGCGGCCGCGCAGGCTTTCACCACCGCGGCCACCTCGGCGGTGGAGCCGGGCCGCACCACGGCCAGTGCCCGGCCGCGCCAGCGCTTGCGCCAGTCTTCTTCGTAGGAGGCCAGGTCTTCCGGCGGGCACAGCACCTGGGAGGGGCCGACGATGCGGCCGAGTTGGGCGATCAGTTCAGCGCTCATGAGGGTGAAGCGTTGGGGAGCGAGGGGCGTGCCGCGCGCACTTCACATCTGGGGTGCGGAGGCCCTGCTGCGTTGGATGCGCCAGCGCACGTGCAAGGCGGTGGCGGCGAACAGCGTCAGGCACAGCAGGATCTCCACCACGGCAAGCATCTGCGACACCCCGCTTTCGCTGGTGGCGCGCACCGCGCCTTCCATGAAGTAGATCCACACCAGCAGGCTCAGCCAGCGGTAGGTGTACATGCGGTGGCGCAGCAGGCCAGGCAGGGGCAGCAGCAGCGGCAGCACCTTCAGTGCCAGCGTGCCGGAGCCCGTGGGGGCCCACCACAGTTCCCAGCCCAGGCCCAGCACGATCAGGCCGGTCACGCTGCCCAGGGCCAGCGCACGGGTCAGGCGCACCACTCGGTCGGCTTCAACGGGGGGTGCGGAGGGTACTGACAGGGTCATGCTGGCATCATAGCCAGCATGGACAAGCCCCCTGCGCGCGCGCTGGACACCGCCCAGACGGTGGGCGAGGGCTCGCGTGACGGCGGGCCGAGCGCGCAGCCCGGGCAGCGGCTGGCCGAACGCCTGCAGCTGTTCAGGTTGCTGACGCAGCGCTTCCGCGAAGACCGCCTGGGCATGACGGCCGGCAGCCTGACCTTCACCACGCTCATTGCCCTGGTGCCGTTGCTGACGGTGACGCTGGCGCTGTTCACCGCCTTCCCGATGTTCAGCACCTTCCAGGGCTCGCTGGAACGTCTGTTTCTGCAGAACCTCGTGCCTGACACGATCGCGCGGCCGGTGCTGTCGGCCTTGAGCCAGTTCGCCGGCAAGGCCAGCCGCATGGGGGCCCTGGGCTTGGCGGCCCTGGCGGCGACGGCCCTGGCCCTGATCATGACCATCGATCGCACGCTCAATGCCATCTGGCGCGTGCGCCGCCCGCGGTCGCTGGGCCGAAGGCTGCTCATCTACTGGGCGGTGCTGACGGTCGGCCCCCTGGTGCTGGGCGCCAGCCTGACGATGACGTCTACGGTGCTGACCGCCACCCGCGGCTGGCTGGGCGCGGTGCCGGGTGGGTTCGGCCTGCTGCTGGACGGCGTGCAGTTCGCGTTGCTGGTGCTGTTCGCCGCCGGCTTGTTCCACTTCGTGCCCAACACCGCGGTGCGCTGGCGGCATGCGCTGGCGGGCGGCCTGTTCGTTGGCGTGGGCATCGAGGTGGCCAAGAAGGGCCTGGTCTGGTACGTGGGTGCGGTGCCGGCGCTGACCTCGGTCTATGGCGCGTTCTCCATCCTGCCCATCCTGCTGCTGTGGGTGTATCTGTTGTGGGTGGTGGTGCTGCTGGGGGCGGTGATCGCGGCCTACGCCCCTGTGCTGCTGGGCCGGGCGGTGCGGCCATGGACGGGCCCGGGCGTCGAATTCCGCCAGGCCCTGGGCCTGCTGGAGGAACTCGACCGGGCACGGCGCACCTCCGCCCGGGGCAGGGATCTGGACAGCCTGGCCGAGGCTCTTGCGCTCGATGCCCTGGCGCTGGAGTCCCTGATGGACGATCTGGCGGCGCTGGGATGGGTGTCCCGGCTGGACGAGCCGGCGCCGCAGCGATGGGTGCTGCTGGTCGATCTGCACGAGACGCCGGCTGCTCCGCTGGTGGACGCCCTGTTGCTCAAGCCGGACCCGGCCATGGCCTCTTTCAGAAGCCACGCGGGGCTGGAGCAGTGGCGGCTGGCCGAGCTGATGCCTTCGTTGAACGCCTCGCGGGCGGGCGGCACACCCGCGTCACCCTGAACGCCCCTCGGCGCCGCCGCCAGGGGGCGCTTGCTCAGGCTTATTGACCGTGCAAGGCCGCGCGCAGGGCTGAGAGAACCGCGTCGGGGGCTTCGACCATGAGGTTGTGGCCAGCGGACACGGTGTGCACCGCGGCACCCAGCAACCGGGCCAGCGCCTGGCCGCTGCGCGCGGGGGTCATCTGGTCCACGGCACCCAGGATGCAGTCCGTCGGGCAGGCCAGACGCGCGGCCGCTGCTTCGGCACCCCGGTACGCGTTGCACATGGAGAACTCCAGGTGGAAGAGGTTGCCGCCCGTCCACCCCGCCTGCATGCGGCGCATGAGAGCACGGTTGGTGCCGTGCAGCCAGTTGCCCGGGCCGGGGAAGGAGGGCTTGGAGGCGGTGCTGGCGTAAGACCAGCTGTTGACGAGGTCAATGGCCCGCAGGGGGTCGTCGCGCGCCGTGGTCAGCAGGGCATCGGAAACCTGCATCGGATAGGCCGTGCCCAGCAGCACCAGCTGCGAGGCGGCTGCGGGTGACTGGGCCGCAGCCTCCAGCACGGCCAGCGAGCCCATGCTGTGGCCCACCAGGGCCGCCTGCTGCAGCCCTGCGGCTGCCATCACCTGCAGCACCCATCCGCCCAGGGCCTCGATGTCCGTCAGCGGCGGCCCCTCGCTGCGGCCGTGGCCAGGAAGGTCCAGCGCCAACACGCTGCGGCCGTGGTGGGCACACCAGCGCGCCAGCAGGTTCCAGCAACTGTGGTCGTGCAGCGCGCCGTGGACGAAGACGACGGCCGGCAGTGCCGGATCGAAGGGCTTGCCGCCTGTGTAGGCATAGGCGGTGCGGCCTTGAACCTGCAGCTTCATGGTTTCGCCTCCGCTGCCTTGGTGGGGCTGGCCTCGGCGCGCCCCGCGGCCTTCTCCGCCGCCTTCAGGGCCCGCTTGAGGTCATCGATCAGGTCGTCCGCGTCTTCCAGCCCGATGGACAGGCGGATGGTGCCGGCGTGGATGCCGGCGCGCTGGAGCGCCTGGTCGTCCAGCCGGAAGTGGGTGGTGGAGGCCGGGTGGATGACCAGGGAGCGGCAGTCGCCCACATTGGCCAGATGCGAGAAGATCTT
>JBMLPD010000395.1:0-1719 GCA_049242285.1 Rubrivivax sp. | reverse complement strand
GAGGCGATGCGGAACAGCAGCGCGTAGCCGATCTGGCCTGCGGCGCCAGTGACGGCGACTCGTACGGGGGTCTTGCTCATGGGAGGGCTCCGGGAGGTTGGAAAGCGCGGCGGCGCGGAGGCGGCAGCGGGGTCTGCAATCGGATGGCCCGGGAGTTTAAGGGCGCCGACCCTGCTTCAGGCTGACGTCTCTCTGAAGTCTTATATCTTGTACAAGAGTACTTGCTCCTGGAGTTCTCATGTGCTGCAATCCGTCCCATGCCGGCTCCGCCTGTTTTCAATGCCACGGCGCCTGAGCCTGCCGCGGACCAGGCGCCCGCCTTCAGTCCGCTGTACCAGCAGATCAAGGAACTCATCACGCGCAGTCTGCAGGGCGGCGAGTGGTTGCCGGGGCAGTCCATTCCCAGCGAGATGGAACTGGCGGCGCGCTTTCGGGTCAGCCAGGGCACGGTGCGCAAGGCGGTGGACGAGCTGGCCACCGAGAACCTGCTGGTGCGCCGGCAGGGCAAGGGCACCTTCGTGGCCACCCATGCCGAGCAGCGCACGCAATACCGTTTCCTGCGGCTGATGTCTGACGCCGGGGGCAGCCCGGGCCTGCAGCGGCGGCTGATCGGCTGTCGCCGCCAGCGCGTGGCCGCAGACGCCGCCCGCGCCCTGGGCCTGAAGAGTGGCGACCCGGTGGTGGAGATCCGCCGTGTCCTGCTGGCGGGTGGCGCCCCCGTGGTGCTGGACGAGATTCTGCTGCCCGGTGCGCTGTTCAAGGGGCTGACGGCCGACCGGCTGTCGGCCTGGAAGGGGCCGATGTACCGCCTATTCGAGGCGGAATTCGGCGTGCGCATGATCCGCGCCGAGGAAAAGATCCGCGCCGTGGCCGCTGACGAGTTGCAAGCCCGTGAACTGGGTGTGGCACCGGGCGCGCCGCTGCTGTCGGTCGAGCGCCTTTCCTTCACCTATGGCGACAAGCCCGTGGAGTTGCGCCGGGGCCTGTACCGAACCGAACACCATCACTACCGCAATGAACTGAACTGAACCCGCCCAGGTGACACCGGGCCGCGCCCTGTAGCCCTCGAGTCAGGTTGCTGCGATGCAATAAACTCGAATGGCATCCAGGACAAAGCCAGGACAAAGCCAGGACAAGACCGGGACAAACCGGGACAAGACCCACAAGACAAGAAGCGCTGCGGCTTCGCCAGTGGCCGCGACACACCAAGCCGGCACGCACACCAGGCGCAGCCGCACCGAGGAGAAGGAAGAGCACACCCATGTCGACGACCCGCAGACCGAGGCCGGTCCACCGCAACATCCACGTCTCGCAGATCATCTCGTACCGTCTGCCCCCGGCAGGCGTCGTGTCGATCCTGCACCGCATCAGCGGCGCGATGATGTTCCTGCTGCTGCCCTTCGTGATCTGGTTGTTCGACACCAGCGTCACGTCCGAGATCTCCTATGAGCGCTTCACCAGCGCCTTCGTTGCCGGCATCGGCTTCGTGCCGGGATGGTTTGTGAAGCTCACGGTGCTGGCGCTCGTCTGGGGCTACGTGCACCATTTCATCGCCGGCGTGCGCCACCTGTGGATGGACGCCACGCACAGCGTGACCAAGGAGCAGGGCCACCGTTCTGCGGTGGTGACGCTCGGATTGAGCGTGCTGCTGACCCTGGCGCTGGGCGCCAAGCTGTTCGGCCTGTACTGAGGAGCCTGCCCATCATGAGTGCACAACCC
>JBMLPD010000394.1:0-2092 GCA_049242285.1 Rubrivivax sp. | reverse complement strand
GTGACCACGCCGCACGGCGACAACCACGACCTGTGGATCGACCCGAAGAACCCGCAGCGCATGGTGCAAGGCAACGACGGCGGGGCCTGCGTGTCGTTCAACGGCGGGAACACCTGGTCATCCATCTACAACCAGCTCACCGCGCAGTTCTACCGCCTGGACGTGGACAACCAGTACCCCTACCGGGTGTACGGCACGCAGCAGGACAACACCTCCATCAGCGTGCCCAGCGCCTCGGAGTGGGGCGCCATCACCCTGGGCGACTGCACCTACCCCGGCACGGGCGAGAGCGGCTTCATCGCCGTGCACCCCACCGACCCGGACATCGTCTACTGCGGCGCGGTGGGTTCCAGCCCCGGCGGCGCCGGAGCGCTGCAGCGCTACGACCACCGCACGCGGCAGATCCGGCTGGTGAACGTCTGGCCCGAGACCACCCGCGGCATCGCCCCGCGCGACCTGAAGTACCGCTTCGCCTGGACCTACCCGCTGGTCTTCGCCCCGGGCGACCCCAAGACCCTGTACGCCGGCGGCAACCGCGTCTTCCGCACCCGCAACGAGGGCGCGAGCTGGGAGTGCATCTCGCCCGACCTGAGCCTGAACGACCCCGCGCGCCAGGGCCACTCCGGCGGCCCGCTCACCCACGACACGGCCGGCGCCGAGGTGCATGCCACCTGCGCCAGCCTGGCGCCGTCGCCCCACCGCGCCGGCGAGATCTGGGCTTCCACCGACGACGGCCTGGTGCACGTGACGCGGGACGACGGCGCCACCTGGCACAACGTCACCCCCCGCAGCCGCAGCGCGCGCATGCCCGAACTGGCCTACGTGGGCTGCGTGGAGATCTCGGCGCACGACGCCGACACCGTCTACGTCAGCGCCACGCGCTACAAGCTGGCCGACTGCCAGCCCTACCTGTTCCGCACGGGCGACGGCGGCAAGACCTGGCGCTCGATCAACGGCGACCTGCCCGAGGGCGAGATCACGCGCGTGATCCGGGCCGATCCTGTGCGCCCCGGGCTGCTCTTCGTGGGCACCGAGACCGGCATCTTCTTCAGCCGGGACGATGGCGCACACTGGCAGCGCATGCGCGGCGGCCTGCCGGTGGCGCCGGTGTACGACCTGAAGATCAAAGGCAGCGACCTGGTGGCCGCCACGCACGGGCGCTCGTTCTGGGTGCTGGATGGCATCGGGCCGCTGCGTGAGCTGGGCGCCGACCGAAGGGTGCTGCAGCTGGTCACGCCGCGCGACACCGTGCGCGCCCGGCCGTCTTGGAGCGCCGGGACGGGGTTTGCGAAGAAGGGCGTGAGCTACGGCCCCGCCTTCGGCATCGGCGGCGGCAGTGAAGCCGTGGCGGGCCCGGACGGCCGGACGACCCGGCGCTATCTGGAGGTCGGTGAGAACCCCCCCAACGGTGCCCTGGTGTACTACCACTTGCCCGAGGGCTTCCAGGGCACCGTGCGGCTGAGCTTCGTGGACAGCGCCGACCGCACGGTCAACGTGCTGGCCAGCGACGACCCCAGCCTGCCCAACGGCAAGAAGCCCGGCACCCGGCCCGGCCTGAACCGCTGCGTGTGGGACCTGCGCCACCGCGGCCCCGTCCGTCTGGACCTGGAGCTGATGACCCGGCGCAACCAGCCCCTGGCAGACGACCCCGAGGACATTCCGGGCCCGGCCGTCGTGCCCGGACGCTACCGCGTGATCCTGGAGGCCGCCGGGCAGCGCCGGGAGGCCGGTTTCGCAGTGGTGAAGGACCCGCGCGTCAAGGCCTCGCAGCGTGCCTTCGAGCAGCAAGGCGCGCTGCTGCAGCAGTTGTACGGCCGCTGGTCCTTGCTGAACGCGGGCGTGAACCGCATCCGCCTGCTCAAGCGCCAACTGCACGAGTTGCAGCGCCGACTGGGTCCGGGGGACCGGGCCCTGGCCGAGCGCTGCCCGGCCGCATTGCAGGCGCTTCAGGCCATCGAGGGCGTGCTGGTGGATGTCCACCGCGAGTCCTCGCGCGATGTGCTGCGCCACCGTGCCGGCCTGAACGACACGCTGTCGGACCTGATCAGCGTGGTGGCCATCGCCGACGAGCCACCCACGCAGCAGGCACGCG
>JBMLPD010000393.1:0-1867 GCA_049242285.1 Rubrivivax sp. | reverse complement strand
GGCCGCTCGCCCGAGCCTGCGCCAGCGAAGACGCCGCAGGCACGGCGGGTGATCCCGGTGCGGGTGGGGTGAGACCTTGGCGAAGGCGTTGCCAGCCGCTCGACCCAGCGCCTCGACGCGGCTGGAGACACCTTTCGCAGCCTCGTCCACGACTGCGCCATGGCGAGCCAGGCCGCACCAGGGGCAGCGATCAGGGAGCGGGCAAGAGACTCCATGATCATCAAGCTGCTCAGGAGATGGATTCCACCTGGCGGCTCTGCTGGTAGGCCGAGCCGAAACGGTTGGCCAGGAAGTCCGGCAGCGCCACTTGCTCCTGGCGAATGAAGCCCCTGTCCGGCAGCTTGCCGGCGCGGAACAGATCAACCGCCGCGCAGATGCCGGCCGCGGTCGTGATCTGGATGGCACTCAGGGACTGGGTGCCCTCACGCTGCGCAAAGATCTTGCGAGCGAAGACCTCCTGCAACAGCACACCGTTCTTCAGGCCTGACACGGTCACGAAAACCAAGACCACGTCCTGCATGGTGGCGGGCATGCTCTTGCGCATGATGTTCTTGAGCGTCTCCTGATCCGCCTTCATGCTGAGCTCACCCAGCAGGAACTGCATCAGTTCGCGGTGGCCTGGGTAACGCACGGTCTTGTAGTCCAGGTTCTGCACCTTTCCTGCCCAGGTCTCGCACATGGTCCCAAGGCCACCGGAGGTGTTGAAGGCCTCGTACTCGGTGCCATCCAGGCTGAAGTGCTCCAGACCCTCAAGCGGCAATGCGGCGATGGTCTGACCTTCGTGTACCGCCTCGCAAGGGTGGCAATACTCGTTGATCAGACCGTCAACGGACCAGGTCAGGTTGTACTTCAGTGCATTGGTCGGAAAAGCCGGCAACGCGCCCACACGCATCTTCACGTCGCGGACCGATTGGAAGCCGCTGGCCAGATGGTGCGCCACGATGCCGATGAAGCCTGGGGCCAGTCCGCACTGGGGCATGAAGGCGGTCTTCGCGCCGTGCGCCAGCTTCTTGATCGCACGGGTGGCAGCCACGTCCTCCGTCAGGTCGAAGTAGTGGCATCCGCACGCCAACGCCACTTCGGCGGCCGTGATGGCGAGGTGGTAGGGCAGCGCGTTGACCACGGTGGCCGCACCGCGGATCTGTCCGGCCAAGGCGGCCCTGTCGCCGGTGTCCACCTGCGAGGTGGCGATGCCCTCGACGGCCAGAGCGTCCAGGCTGGCCAGATTCTTGTCCAGCACCGTCACCTCGTAGTCACCCGTGGCGTGGAGCAGGCGGGCAATGGTCTGGCCGATATGTCCGGCGCCGAGCAAGGCAACTCTCATGGGGGGTCTCCGACCGAGGGGGTTGAACGGATACGCACTCTAGGCCGGGTGATTGACGAAAAAAAGAACGAGTTCGTCGATATTAGATAAGCTTCTGACGATTAGTCATCTCTGAACGTCAATATGCATGAACTAGGGGATCTTCGGTCACCTTTTGCCCCGGCCATTGACCACCTGGACCGTCGCCTGATCCAGCTGTTGCAGGCCAATGCCCGGGAAAGCACTGCAATGCTGGCGCGCAAACTCGGCGTGGCCCGCACGACCGTGGTCGCGCGCCTGGCACGGCTGGAGTCCAGTGGCCAGATCGTGGGCTACACCGCCCGTCTGGGTGGGGACGCGGCGGGGCGCAGCGTGCAGGCCTTTGTGGGCATCACCGTCAGCCCCAAATCCGGGCGCGAAGTGGTCAAGCGACTATCCGAGTTGCCCGAGCTGCGCCAACTCGCCTCGGTCAGCGGAGAGTTCGACTACATGGCGCTCTTGAGAGCGGACACCACCGCACGGCTTGACGCCCTGCTGGACGAAATCGGCGAGATCGAGGGCGTG
>JBMLPD010000392.1:0-1945 GCA_049242285.1 Rubrivivax sp. | reverse complement strand
CCAACGGCCAGCAGGTGATGGTGGAGTTCGTCTCGGCCAACCCCACGGGCCCGCTGCACGTGGGCCACGGCCGGCAGGCCGCGCTGGGCGACTCGATGTGCAACCTGATGCAGACGCAGGGCTGGCGGGTGCACCGGGAGTTCTACTACAACGACGCCGGGGTGCAGATCGCCACGCTGGCGCGTTCCACCCAGGCCCGCCTGCTGGGCCACCAACCGGGTGACGCGGCCTGGCCCGAAGATGCCTACAACGGCGAGTACATCGCCGACATCGCGGCCGACTTCGCCGCGAGCAAGACGGTGAAGGCCGACGACCGCGCCACCACCGCATCGGGCAACCCGCAGGACCTGGACGGCATCCGCGAGTTCGCCGTGGCCTACCTGCGCCACGAGCAGGACCTGGACCTGCGCGCCTTCGGCGTGCGCTTCGACCACTACTACCTGGAGTCCAGCCTGTACGCCACGGGCCGGGTGGCGCAGACGGTGCAGCGCCTGGTGGACGCCGGCAAGACCTACGAAAAGGACGGCGCGCTGTGGCTGCGCAGCACCGACTACGGCGATGACAAGGACCGGGTGATGCGCAAGTCCGCGCCCGAGGGCGCCGAAGCCGGTGCAGGTGCAGGTGCGGGTGCGGGTGCCGCCTCGCCCTACACCTATTTCGTGCCCGATGTGGCATACCACATCCACAAGTGGCAGCGCGGCTTCGTCAAGGTCATCAACATCCAGGGCAGCGACCACCACGGCACCATCGCCCGCGTGCGCGCCGGCCTGCAGGCCGCGGGGGTGGGTATTCCGGCCGGCTACCCGGACTACGTGCTGCACAAGATGGTGACCGTCATGCGCGGGGGTGAGGAGGTGAAGATCTCCAAGCGCGCCGGCGGCTACGTCACGCTGCGCGACCTGATCGACTGGACCAGCCGCGACGCGGTGCGCTTCTTCCTCATCAGCCGCAAGGCGGACACCGAGTTCACCTTCGACGTGGACCTGGCGCTCAAGCAGAACGAAGAGAACCCGGTGTTCTACGTGCAGTACGCCCATGCCCGGATCTGCTCGGTGCTGGCCCAGTACGCCACCACACACGAGCGGGACACCACGGGCCTGGCGAACCTGACGGACCTGACGGATCTGACGAAAGCCGACCTGTCCTTGCTGACCGCGCCCACGGAAAACGCCCTGATGCTCAAGCTGGCGGAATACCCGCTGATGCTCACGCGCGCGGCCACCGAGCACGCCCCGCACGATGTGGCCTTCTACCTGCGCGACCTGGCCGCGGCCCTGCACAGTTACTACGCGGCCGAGCGCTTCCTGGTGGCCGACGCGGCGCTGGCGCGCGCCCGCATGGCGCTGCTGTGCGCCACGCAGCAGGTGCTGCGCAACGCACTGGCCGTGCTGGGCGTCAGCGCCCCCGATGCCATGAAGCGCGAAGAGATGGAGGCCTGAATGCTCGTGACGCACAAAGCCCCCGCCCACGCGGTGCCCCGCCCCGGCGCCCCAGGCGCAGGAACCGCTGCGGCCCGTCGGGCCCAGCCCGGCGCCACGGCCCGTGCCCAACGCGGCGGCTTCGGCATGGGCCTGATCGTCGGCCTGATCATCGGGCTGGCCCTGGCGCTGGGTGTGGCGCTCTACATCACCAAGGCCCCCGTGCCCTTCGTGAACAAGGTGCCGCAGCGCAGCGCGGAGCAGGACGCCGCCGAAGCGCAACGCAACAAGAACTGGGACCCGAACGCGCCGCTGGCCAGCAAGGTACCCCGGCCGGCAACACCTGCGGCCGAAGAACCCGCTTCCGGCCCTGCGGCGGCGGGCGGGGCCCCCTCAGCACCGAACACCCCAGGGGTGGGCGCAGGGCAGGCCCCCACGCCGCCCGCCCGCAACCCCGAGGCCCCCCTGACGGGTCAGGCCCCCGGCGCCACAGCACCCGCCCGCAACCCCGCAGCCATCCTGTCGGG
>JBMLPD010000391.1:0-1089 GCA_049242285.1 Rubrivivax sp. | reverse complement strand
CGCGCCATCAGGTTGCCCAGGTCCGGCGACTTGTAGCTGCGCGTCAGGCTCAGGCGCACCTGGTCGCGGCCCTTGGGGTCGGGCTTCCACACGGCGTGCAGCAAGGGCGTGGCCACGCTGCTGCGGTTTTCCGGCCGGGCCGAGCCGTCGGCCGAGTCACCGCGTGTGGCAATGCCCTCCCAGCGCAGGCCGGCGTGGGCGGCCCATTGGGGGTTCACAGACCATTCGTCCTGGGCGTACAGCGCCAGGCGTGTGGACGAGGCCTGCAGGTTGTCGCCGAAGTCGGTCAGCAGCGGGGTGCCGTTCTGCAAGGTGGATCGGGTCTCGGTGCGGCGTTGCGCTTCCAGCTCCAGGCCTGTGACCAGGCTGTGCTCGCCTGGCGTGGCGCCGCCGGGGCCCGCGGCCCCTGGGGCCGCCCCGGGCCTGGGGCCGCCCAGCAGCGTGGACAGCTTGCCGTTGAGGTTGACCGACTGCTGGCGCGTGCGCGAGGCGTCGACGATGCTGCGCACCGGGGTGCTGCCGCCGGCGGCCGTGAACTCCTGACGCTGTGTATCGTTGCGTGCGCGCCAGGCTCCCAGGCCGCCGTTGAGCTCCAGGCGCGAGCCACCCAGGCGCTGCCGCCACATCAGGTTCAGCCGGCCGGTGGTGAAGGCGCTGTCGGTGCGCGCATCGCCGCTGTCGTACAGCGGTGCCGCGCTGCCGATGGGTTGCAACAGCGAAAAGGTGCGCAAGTTGTCGGCCACGGAGTGGAAGAGCGTGGGCATGAGGGCGATGGAGTCACCGCCTTCGCTCAGGCGCCAGGCCAGGCGCCCGGAGAGGTTCACGCCCGTGCGCCGGCTGTCACTGAAGGCGGACTCGATCTGCTGGCGCAAGGTGGTGCCGGTGGCCACGTCCTCGTCGCGCGTGAGCGAGGAGCTCTCGTCCTTGCGCTGGCCGCGAAAGACCGAGCCCGAGACGTTGTAGGTCAGCGGGCCCTTGGCGTCGTTGTGCGTCCAGTTGATGCCTGGCGAGACGGTGCCGTTTTCCAGGCCCACGCCCACGCGCAGGTCGTTCAGGCGGCGGCGGAAGCCTTCGCGCGTGATGATGTTG
>JBMLPD010000390.1:0-1159 GCA_049242285.1 Rubrivivax sp. | reverse complement strand
GCCTTGGTCGGGTCGCCTTCCATGCGCTCGCGCCAGCGGGCGCGGAAGGCGGTGCGGGCCGCCTCGTCCATGGGGAACTCGCGCCCGGGCAGCAGGCGCACCTCCGGCACGGGGTACAGGCTGCGCTGGGAGTCCGGGTCGAAGGTGCGGATGGAGTCCACCTCGTCGCCGAACAGATCCACCCGGTAGGGCACCAGGGAGCCCATGGGAAAGAGATCGATCAGGCCGCCGCGCACCGCGTACTCGCCTGGGGAGACCACCTGCGTCACGTGCTGGTAGCCGGCCAGCGTCAGCTGGGCTTTCAGCCCGGCCTCGTCCAGCCGTGCCTTTTGCTTGAAGTGGAAGGTGGTGCCGGCCAGGAAGGAGGGCGGCGCCAGGCGGGTGAGCGCGGTGGTGGCCGGCAGCAGCACCACGTCCAGTTCGCGCTGCAGCACTTTCCACAACGTGGCCAGACGCTCGGAGATCAGGTCCTGGTGGGGGCTGAAGGTGTCCCAGGGCAGGGTTTCCCAGTCGGGGAACACGGACACCCGCAGACCGGGCGCGAAGAAGGGCAGTTCATCGGCCAGGCGCTGTGCGTCTGCCGGGTCAGCCGTCACCACCGCCAGCAGCCGCTGCTCTGCGGCGCGGGCCTGGGCCAGGCGCGCCAGCAACAAGGCATCGGCGGAACCGGTGGGGCGGGGCAGCGTGAAGCGCTTGCCGGGGGCGATGGAGGGGAGTTGCATCGTGCGGTAAAGACAACACCCGCCCCGGCAGGCATCTGCGGGGGCGGGCGACGCTGCGCATTGTAGGGAGCGGACCCTCCCGGGACGTGCTCTCTAGAATCGCCACGATGACGGCCGCTCACGTCCCCGCCGATCCGGCATCGGGGCCCCCCTCCAGCCCCGGCCGCGCAGGCGCCGCGGGTGCTTCGGGCTCAACCCGCGGGCGACTGTTTGCCCTGGTGCCTTGTGCCGGGGTGGGCACGCGGTCTGGGGCTGATCGTCCGAAGCAGTATGTGGAACTGGCAGGTCAACCGCTGGTTGCCCATGCGCTCAGGGCGCTGGGCCAGGTCGGGCGGCTGTCCGCCACCCTGGTGGTGCTGTCGCCCGGGGACGCGACCTTCCGCACCCTGATGCCCGATTTCGAAAGCGCCACGGGCTGGCTGGCCCACTGCGGTGGC
>JBMLPD010000389.1:0-1273 GCA_049242285.1 Rubrivivax sp. | reverse complement strand
CGTCCTTCACGTCGACGTAGAAGGTGTCCTGCATCGAACGCGCCGGGTGGTTCTCGGGGTTGTTCAAGGCCGTGAAACTCATCCAGTCGGTTTCGATCTCGGGGCCTTCGGCGACGTCAAAACCCATGGAGCCGAAGAGGGCCTCGATGCGCTCGATGGTGCGGCTGACCGGGTGCAGGCTGCCCTGCCCTCGCTGACGGCCAGGCAGCGTGACGTCCAGGGCCTGGGCCTTGAGCTGGGCTTGCAGGTCCGCCTCCGCCAGCGCCTCGCGGCGAGCCTGCAGGGCCTGCTCGATGCCCGCTTTCAATCGGTTGATGTCTGCGCCGCGGGATTTCTTTTCCTCGGGGCTCAAAGCGCCCAGGCCCTTGAGCAATTCGGTCACGCGGCCGGACTTGCCCAGGAAACGGGCCTTGGCGTTCTCCAGTTCGGCCGCGGTGGGAGCAGCGTCAAACTCGGATGCGGCCTGCGCCAGCAGGGAATCGAGATCGTTCATCGGATGCAGTTTCAGGCGGAGGAATACGACGTCGGAAACGAAAAGAGGCCGCCACGAGGTGACGGCCTCTGGAATGCTTGCAGGCCCGGAGCCAAGCCCCGAGGCCCGATCATCAAGCCAGTTGAGCCTTCACCTTGTCGAGGATGCTGGCAAAGCCAGCCGGATCGTTGACAGCCAGATCGGCCAGGACCTTGCGGTCGATGTCGATCTGCGCCTTCTTCAAGCCGGCCATGAACTTGCTGTAGGTGACCCCCATCGACCGGGACGCCGCGTTGATGCGGGCGATCCAGAGCTGACGGAACACCCGCTTGCGGGTGCGACGGTCACGGTAGGCGTATTGACCGGCCTTCATCACCGCCTGCTTGGCGATGCGGAAGACGTTCTTGCGGCGGCCGCGGAAGCCCTTGGCGAGCTTCAGGATCTTCTTGTGGCGGGCGTGTGCGGTGACACCACGTTTGACGCGAGGCATGTGTGTGCTCCTTGTTCAGTGGTGGTGGATCAGAGACCGGCAAACGGCAGCATCGCTGCCATGTGGCCCATGTTGGTCTCGTGCACGTTGGCCGCGCCGCGCAGATGACGCTTGCGGGTGGTGCTCTTCTTGGTGAGGATGTGGCGCTTGAACGCCTGTCCACGCTTGACGGTACCGCCGGGGCGGACACGGAAGCGCTTCTTGGCGCTGCTCTTGGTCTTCATCTTGGGCATGAGGGCTCCTGTTGTTGGACACCTTTGCAGGCGACCGTGTCTCCACGGTACTTGTCCGGCCTGCATCGGCTTGTGGTG
>JBMLPD010000388.1:0-2210 GCA_049242285.1 Rubrivivax sp. | reverse complement strand
GTGTGGTGGAGCCTGGTCGAGAAGTACCGCGTGACCTCGATGTTCAGCGCGCCCACCGCCGTGCGGGTGCTGAAGAAGCAGGACCCGCAAGCCCTCAGCCGTCATGACCTGAGCTCGCTGCGCGCCCTGTTCCTGGCGGGTGAACCGCTGGACGAGCCCACGGCCAAGTGGATCGCCGAGGCGCTGGGCAAACCCATCATCGACAACTACTGGCAGACCGAGACGGGCTGGCCCATCCTCACCATCTGCAATGGCGTGGAGCCTGCGCCCAGCAAGTTCGGCTCGCCGGGCAAGGCGGTGTACGGCTACGACGTCAAGCTGGTGGACGAGAACACCGGGCAGGACCTGGAAGGGCCGGACCAGAAGGGCGTGGTGGTCATCGAGGGGCCCTTGCCCCCGGGCTGCATGCAGACGGTGTGGCGCGACGACGAGCGTTTCGTCAAGACCTACTGGTCCAGCATTCCCGGCAGGCAGGTCTACAGCACTTTCGACTGGGGCATTCGCGACAAAGACGGCTACTTCTTCATCCTGGGCCGGACGGATGACGTGATCAACGTGGCCGGTCACCGCCTGGGCACGCGCGAGATCGAGGAGAGCATTTCCAGCCACCCGAACGTGGCCGAAGTGGCCGTGGTGGGCGTGGCCGACCAGCTCAAGGGGCAGGTGGCCATGGCCTTTGCCATCCTCAAGGACGCCAGCCGCGCCGCGGACGAGGCCTCGGCCCTCCAGCTGGAGGGCGAGATCATGAAGGTGGTGGACGCGCAACTGGGCGCAGTGGCCCGCCCCGCACGGGTGCGCTTTGTCACGGCGCTGCCCAAGACGCGCTCGGGCAAGCTCCTGCGCCGCGCCATCCAGGCTGTGTGCGAGCAACGCGACCCGGGCGACCTCACCACCATCGAAGACCCCACCGCGCTGCAGCAGATCACCGACCTGCTCACCCCCCGTTGAGAGGGCCTGTCCCACCCCGCCAAAGGGGGTGGTCGGGCGGTTGTGTGGCGGCCACACTGCGGGCTCATGATGTTCCTGGAGCCCGCAATGACCTGCCGCCTGTCTCACATACCCCGCGCGATGCTGCCCCGCCGCGCCTTTCTGGGCTCTGCGCTGGCGCTGGCCGCCGGCCCCAGCCTGGCACTGCCCCGGCGCGACAGCGCGCCCTTGATCCTGGCCACCGAAGCGCCGCCAGACCTGGATCCCCAGGGCTGGCTGATCAGCGAGAAACTCGACGGCGCCCGTGCCTGGTGGGACGGCAGCCGCCTGCGGTTCAGGAGCGGCCTGCCCATCATGGCGCCGGCCTGGTTCACCGACGCGCTGCCAGCACAGGCGCTGGACGGCGAACTCTGGCTTGCACGCGGCCGGTTCGAGGAACTCTCGGGCATCGTCAGGCGACAACAGCCGGTGGATGCCGATTGGCGCCGTGTGCGCTTGATGGTGTTCGAACTGCCCGGTGCGGCCGGCACCTTTGCGCAGCGCGCCGCCCGGATCCAGCAGTTGTCGGCCCAGCGGCCCGCGTCCTCACCCTGGAGGGCCGTGGAACAGTTCGAGTTGCCCAGCGCTGCCGTGCTGAAGCTGCGTTTGCAAGAGGTGGTGAACGCCGGGGGTGAAGGCCTGATGCTGCACCGCGCAGACGCCTTGTACGAAACCGGCCGCAGCCCGGCCCTGCTCAAACTGAAGCCGCTGCAGGATGCCGACGCCGTGGTGGTGGGGCACCAGGCCGGGCAGGGCCGGCACGCCGGCCGCCTGGGCGCCTTGAGGGTCCGCACCCAGGACGGCCGGGAGTTCCTGCTCGGCACCGGTTTCAGCGACGAGCAGCGCGAACGGCCTCCCGCGGTGGGGACGGTGGTGACCTTCACCTACCAGGGCACCACGGCCCAGGGCGTGCCGCGCTTTGCCAGCTTCCTGCGGGTGCGCTCGGTCTGACGGCCCTGTTACCCACGCGCGGCCCGGCAGGCTGCGCGGGGGGATCTGTCAGAGCACCTCGGAGGCGAAGTCCGCCAGGCGCGAACGCTCGCCCCTTGCCAGGGTGACATGCCCCGAGTGCGGCCAGCCCTTGAAGCGGTCCACCGCGTAGGTCAGGCCCGAGGAGCCTTCGGTGAGGTAGGGCGTGTCGATCTGCGCCAGGTTGCCCAGGCACACGATCTTGGTGCCCGGGCCGGCACGCGTGATCAGCGTCTTCATCTGCTTGGGCGTGAGGTTCTGCGCCTCGTCGATGA
>JBMLPD010000387.1:0-1009 GCA_049242285.1 Rubrivivax sp. | reverse complement strand
GGGCCTGGGCCTGCCCGTCCATCACGATGCGCCCGTTTTCCAGGATGTAGCCGTAATCGGCATAGCGCAGCGCCATGTTGGTGTTCTGCTCGGCCAGCAGGAAGGTCACCTTCTCCTTCGTATTGAGATCCTTCACGATCTCGAAGACTTCTTCCACGATCTGCGGCGCCAGGCCCATGGACGGCTCATCCAGCAGCACCATCTTCGGGTTCGCCATCAGCGCCCGACCAATCGCGCACATCTGCTGTTCACCGCCCGAGGTGTAGGCCGCCTGCGAAGTGCGGCGCGTCTTCAGGCGCGGAAAGTAGTTGTAGACCTTCTCCAGCGTCTGCGCGATCGCGGCCTTGCCGTCCGTGCGGGTGTAGGCGCCGGTCAGCAGGTTGTCCTCGATGGTGAGGTGGGCGAAGCAGTGGCGCCCCTCCATCACCTGGATGACGCCGCGGTTGACCATGTCGGCCGTGGAGAGCTTCTCGATGCGCTCACCGCGCAGTTCGATGGAGCCTTTGGTGACTTCGCCGCGCTCACCTGCCAGCAGGTTGCTCACGGCGCGCAGCGTGGTGGTCTTGCCCGCGCCGTTGCCGCCCAGCAGGGCGACCACCTTGCCTTCGGGCACGTTCAGCGACACGCCCTTGAGCACGAGGATCACGTGGCTGTAGATGACCTCGATGCCGTTGACGTTCAGGAGGATGTTGCTCATGGGGCGGCCTTCTTGTGGCTTGTTCGAGCGCCGCACGCGACGCTCGAACAAGGACCCCTTGCGGGGCCCTTGAAGAGGTGCTGAAAGATCAGCTCTGGCAGTCCTGCGGGCTGCGGCGCTGGATCTTCTTCTCGGCGGCGTAACGGTCGGCAGAGGCGCGGACCATCGGCTTGATGATCTGGTCATCAGCCTGCAGCCAGTCCGAAGACCAGGTGAACTTGGCGCCGTCCCAGGTGTGCACGCGGGCCCAGGCGGAACCCATGTGGTCGGCGCAGCTGGTGGACACCGGACGCATCACGCCCTTGAAGCCCA
>JBMLPD010000386.1:0-1652 GCA_049242285.1 Rubrivivax sp. | reverse complement strand
CCCAGCGTGAAGACGTTTTGCGTGCCGGCCTTGAAGGCGATCTTGCTGATCCAGGGGAAGTTCCTGGGCGTGCACACCACCACGGCCGGCTCGGCATTGCCCACGAAGTATTCGATCTCGCTGGCCTGGTAGGCATTGTTCAGCGGCAGGTAGACGTGGCCCGCGCGCAGCACCGCCAGGTACAGCATCAGCGCTTCCACGCTCTTGTCGGTCTGCACGGCCACGCGACTGCCGGCGGGCAGGTCCAGGCTGTCCAGCAGGTTGGCGATGCGCGCGGTGGCGCGGTCCAGGTCGCGCCAGGTGTAGGAGGCTGGCGCGCCAGGGCCGTCGGCCGTTTCGATGGCCGTGGCGTCCAGGTCTGCCGGGAAGGCGGCGCGCAGGGCGGAAAAGAGGTTGGCACTGGCCGGGGCGGGCGCGGCGCCGGCGGGGACGGTCTTGCGGGTCTTGTTCGTGCTCATGGGGCGAAGCGCGCGGGGCGCTTTTCAAGAAAGGCGGCCAGCCCCTCGCGGTGCTCGGCCGAATCGGCATAGGCGTAGTGGGCGCGGCGTTGCTCGGGCGTGGGCCCGCCCTGCGCGAGTTGGCGCAAGGTGATCTTGTTCAGGCGCGCGGCCTGGGGCGAGAGCCGGGCCATGCGCTGCGCGCTCAGCGTGGCCTCCTGCGGCACCTCGTCGTCTGGCATGACGCGGTTCACCACCCCGCGCGCCAGCGCCTCGGCGGCTTCCATCAGCCGGGCCTCCAGCAGCAGTTCGCGCAGCAGCGGCAGCGGCAGCACCCGGCTGACCATCTGCGCCTCCAGCGGTGCCAGGGGAAAGCCCAGCTTGGCGATCGGGATGCCGAAGCGGCTGCTGCTGCCCGCAATGCGGATGTCGCAACAGGCCGCGATCTCCAGCCCGCCGCCCACACAGGCGCCCTCGATCTGCGCGATCACCGGCAGCGGGCAGTCCAGCACCGCCTGCAGCGCCGGGGCCACCGTGTCTTCGTGAAAGCTGCGCAGTGTGTGTTCGTCAAAACGGAACTGCGGAAACTCCTCGATGTCCCCGCCTGCCGCAAAGTTGCCGCCCTCGCCGTGCACGATGACCACCCGGGCGCCGTGGTGCGCCGCAGACAGTGCATCGAAGGCCTGGCGCAGTTCGTGCCACATGGCCACGCTCAAGGCATTGAGCTTGCCCGGGTGGCTGATGCACACGCGGGCGACGCCTTGCGCATCGGCCGCGCTGAGAAGAATGCGGCCGCTCAATCCAGCTTGGCCCCGGAGCCCTTGACCACCTCGGCCCAGCGCTTGATCTCCGCACTGACGAACCTGCCGAAGTCGTCGCCCCACAGGTTGGGCGTCTCGGTGCCCAGGCCTGTCCAGGTGGCTTTCAACTCGTCGGAATTCAGCGCCTTGCGCATCTCGCCCTGCATGGCGGTGACGAGTTCGCGCGGCGTGCCCTTCGGGGTCCAGATGCCGTACCAGGTGGCCACCTTGTAGGTGGGCACGCCGGACTCTGCCGCCGTGGGCAGGTCCGGGAAGCCCGGCGCCCGCTTGTCGGAGGCCACGGCAATGCCTCGGATGCGGCCGCCCTTGATGTGATGGGCCGAGGAGCCCAGGCCGTCGAACATGATGTCCACCTGCCCGGCGATCAGGTCCTGCAGCGCCGGGCCCGCGCCGC
>JBMLPD010000385.1:0-1034 GCA_049242285.1 Rubrivivax sp. | reverse complement strand
ATCCCGCCAGCCTCACAGCGGCTGCAGGGCTTGCCGAGCCGCCGCCAGCACAGCGCGACCCAAGCCCTCGAGCAACGAAGAGGCCACCCGGGCGTGCTGCCAGTACAGCGGCACCTCCAGCGCAGTGTCGGGCACCAGTTCGACGAGCGACCCGTCACGCAGGTGCTGCTCAATCAACGCGAGCGGCTGCAAGCCCCACCCCATCCCGGCGACCGCCGCCGTGACGAAGGCTTGCGATGACGGCAGCGTATGGCGCGGCAGTTCCACCTCCTGACCGTGCAGGCGCTGCACCCACCGAGACTGCAACTCGTCCTTGGCGTTGAAGATCAGGCTGGGGGCCCGGGCCAGGTCATGAACCGTGACGCCACTTGGAAAGTGGCGCGCGATGAAGGCTGCAGAGGCCGCGGCCACATAACGCATGGCGCCCAAGGGGTGGCTGTTGCAACCGGCCGCCGGGCGGGCCGTGCCCGTGACGGCGGCCATCACCGCTCCACTGCGCAGCCATTGGCTGGTGTGGTCCTGGTCATCCACCGCCAACTGCACCAGCACGGGCGCTTCAGCCGCAAACGCCGCCATGGCGGGCGCGAACCACGTGGCCAGGCTGTCGGCATTCACGGCGATGGGCAGCGACACCCTGGCTTGCCCGGCGGTCGCAAGGGTCGGCAGCATGCCTTGCAACTCCAGTTCAAGCAGACGCACCCGGTCCACGTGCTGACAAAGCTGGTGTCCTGTCTGCGTGGCACGGCAGGGCTGATCGCGCACCACCAGGGCGCAACCCATCCGCTCTTCCAGCGAGCGGATACGTTGCGACACCGCCGATGGAGTGACATGCAGCGTGGCGGCCGCCCGTTCAAAGCTGCCCTCGCGGATCACCGCGGCAAGCGCAGACAAAGAGGCGTAATCCAACATGGGTAAGTCCATCTTCATCGGCTTTGGAAGATTTAGATTGTCTACACCTCAAGGGGCTGGCAAGCTGCCGGCTCCATGCTGCAGAACCTGGACACCTCGGCCGCTTTCGGCACCTTCTCGCAAGG
>JBMLPD010000384.1:0-4759 GCA_049242285.1 Rubrivivax sp. | reverse complement strand
CCTGGCGCGCAAGGCCGCCATGGCGGCCTCATGCCGCAGGCGGCCCCTGAACTGGCCCGCCGGCAGATAGACCGTGCGCTGGGGCCGGCCCTCGGCATCCACACCCCGCGTCATCAGCGGCAGGTCTTTGACGCCGTGGTGGGTGTAGGTCAGCGGCTGCACGGTGTGGACGAGCACGTCAACCATGATGAATGCCGGATTCATGAGGAGGTCCTTCCAGGTGAATGCGTCACTGCACGATGAGCAGGCCCAGGCCGAAGGCCTTGCCCACCTTGCCCAGCCCCGTGACCAGGCAGCGAGAAAAGGCCGGCGGGTCGCTCACCCGCAGCAGGCCGGTGAATTCGGTGGCGTCCACGGTGAAGCGGCGCCCGTCGTGCGCCTCGATCAGCGTCATGTCGGCGTGGACATGCACGGCCCCACTTCGAAACCGTTGGTCGCTGCCTTGGCTTCCAGCCAGGCGCGGCGCCCACGCCAGTCGCCCACGGGCAGGTAGTGGTGGCGGTTCTTGGTGCTGTGCGAGACGCAGGCGCGCACCGTGAAGCCCAGCAAGGTGCCGGGTTCGTAGGTGGGCGGCGTGGCGTCGCGCGGACGAATGCGCAACTGGCTGCCCTCATCGGCCCACAGGGCAGGGCGCCCCTGGAGGTACTGCGCCACCAGGCGGTGCAAGGCGTAGCCGCGCAGCTTCGCGGGCTTGTCGATCAGGAGGTCCACCACTTTTCCTGGGTGGCGTCAAAGTTGCTGGTGGCGCCCTCGGAGCACAGCCGCGTGGCGCGCGGGTCGTACGTCACGAAGAGATCGCGCGGCTCCAGCGTCCGCTTGCCCAATGCAAGGATCAGGCAGGGCTCGCCGGAGCGCAAGGCTTCAAGGATCGCAGCTGCACGCTCACCCCCGAGGCGAAAGCCAGCCTCCGGCAGGGCCTTGAAACTGGTGGCCACCCAGTGTGGCGTGACGACCATCCAGCACGACGACAGCCTGAGCGTCGACCCTGTGTGCAGGGGCAGGGACATCGAGAACAAGGCCCGGGCATCGTCCACGGCATCCCCGCTGTGCATGGGGGCTGGCAGCAGCCGGTAGCCCGCGTGCTGCATGAAGAACTCGGCGCCGTTCATGCGATCTCGGGCACGAGGCACTTGGTGCGGTTGCGCACGTCCCAGTACGGGGCCTTCCACGCGGCCTCCACGGGGATCCAGTCACCGCCATGCGTCCAACGGTCTACGGGTATGGGGCGCAAGGGCTCGCCCAGGAACCCACGCACCCCGTCCAGCGCGCCGGCCTCAACCTCCCAGCCCGCCACTTCCCCATAACCCGCGCTGCGACGCTTGCCGATGAAAGGAACGTCCTTGACGATGTTCAACACGTCTTGCGCCTGACCGGTGGCGTACCACTCGATGGATTCACCCGACAGGGCGGTGTAGCTGCTGATGACGTTGCCGCACTCCCGCTGCCTGGTCAGGCCGACCTTCAGGTCGTTGTAACGGGCGCGCCCCTTTGCGCCATCTGGGGTGGGGAGGCCGGTATTGAAGGTGTTGTGTGCCAACACCTCCAGCCATTCGGGCGTTTGTTCGGGCCGCATGCTGGCCACGAAGGCAGCCGGTTGCACCGCACCGCCTGCTGCCATGATGCCCGCGCTTGCGAAGTACAACTCCTGCTCACACAACAGCAGATCAGAGACGTCCCCGCGGCCCAGCAACGCCATCAGCAGCGCATCCAGTGTGACGGACCCACGCCGGATGATGGGTGCTGCCAAACGTGCCCTCAGCGTGAATGGTGCCATCGGGGCATTGTGCAGCACCGTGTCGAATTCCCTGGGTGCCTTTGCCCCAGTTGGTCGGCCTCACGTGCGCAGTACGGACTCTTCGGCAAAGCCACCGGCAGCCCGTCCATCGATTCGGCCAGCACGATATGGCGGAACTGCGGCTTCATCGAACGCGCCCGTGCCGCCGACTGGGTATTCCCGGACCGCGCTCCGCACACCGCCGGCCGCACCCTGCTGGAAAGCGTTGGCACACCACGCGTGTTTCGAATGGGGGGAGCCAGAAGTGGTAGACGCCTTAAGTGGTGAATTGGTGATTTGGTGAGTTGGTGCTATGTTGATGAGATGCGGACGATCGGACACCCGCCGGAGCTCCACAGATGACCCGACTGACCATCACGTTGGACGACGCCCTGCACCAGGCCCTGAAGGAGGCCGCGGCGCGGCAGGGGCGTTCGATTGGCAAGATCATTGAAGAGGGCTTGCTGCTGCGTGGCATCAAGCCCATGACATCGGCCCGCGATTTGGTGGCCAGGGCGCGGCAGCAGGCTGGCATGGATGAGGCCGATGCCATTGCGCTGGCGGTGGAGGAAACACGCCGCCACCGTGCACGCGAGGAGCGTGCGCCCGACGGCACCGCGGCATGAGTCGGCTGTGGGTAGTGGAGACCAGTGTGCTGGTGGCAGCCCTGTTGACGGCGCAGGTCGACCGCCCTACCGCCCGCACGCTGGGTGCCATGCTGGACGGCAGCCTGATGTTCTTGTTGTCGCCTGCGCTGCTGGCCGAATACCGTGCGGTGCTGCTGCGGCCCCGGCTGGTGCAGCGCCACGGCCTGGCCGAGGCGCAGGTGGACGAGTTGCTGGCGACGATCACGGCCAATGCCGTCTGGCGGGATCCGCCAAGCCCATCGTCGGCAACGACAGCGCCGGACGCCGGCGATGCGCACTTGCGGGACCTGTTGGCATGCGAACCCCATGCCGCGCTCGTCACGGGCGACCAGCTGCTGCTGAACAACCCTTACCCCGGCCGGGTGCTGATGCAGCCCAGGCAGCTGTGGGCTCAATGACCTGCGAGGCGCGGCGTACTTCCTGCGCACGCTCGATCAGGCTGCTTTGTGGGTTGCAGCCGTCATCTGTCGCGCTTCAAATCTTTCAATACTGACTCTTCGGCAAATCCACCGTCAGCCCGTCCATGGACTCGTCCAGCACGATCTGGCAGCTCAGGCGGCTGCCTTCGGTGCGGGGGGCGGCGGTGAAGTCCAGCATGGTGCTTTCGTCCTCGGCCATGGGGGGCAGGGTGGAGCGCCAGGGTTCGCGCACCATGACGTGGCAGGTGGCGCAGGTGAGCAGGCCGCCGCAGTCGGCCGCCACGCCGTCCACGCCAGCGGCCACGGCCGCCTGCATCAGCGATTCGCCCGGCTTGCCGGTGATCTCGTGGGCCGTTTCGCGCCCGCCGGGGCCGCTCTGGTGGAGGTGCAGGGTGATCATGGGGTGAGGGCGTGGGGGTGCGCGGCGGTGATCCAGGGCGCGCCCTGGCGGCGGGCACTGGCCTGTTCGGCCCACCAGGTGCTCCAGGTGCCGGCCGGGGCGATACCGTCCACGGCGTCGGGGCCGCCCACTTGTTCGGCGGCGGTGGCCGGGTCGGCGTTGAACGGTGCGGTGCCGCCGGCCTTCACCTCGTCCATGGCCTTGAGCAGCAGGCGGCGGTGGGTCATGATGATCTTGTCGCTGGTGCCCAGGTGCTCGCGCGTGCGGTCCTGGATGGCGCCCATGCTCTCCACGGCCCACTGGTCGTGCACGTTGATGTCTTCCTCGCCCATGCCCAGGAAGGTGCGCGTGCGCTGCTCTTCGGCGTTGAAGCCCCAGTCGTTGTGGCGCCCGGTCTTGGGGGCATACAGCGGTGGCGGGATGAAGGGCGCGCGCTGTTCGCGCATGGCCTGTTTGTCCACTGGCTTGTCGTAGCTGGTGAAGAAGGCGAACCAGTAGGTGTGCGTGTCGTCCACCGGCACGTGCCACTGGGTGATGGTCATGGTGGGCGACAGCGGGATGCAGAAGGCCTGCGGGAAGATCTCGTGCGTCACGCGCACGTGGGTGAGTTCCTCGGTCATGCGGCGCAGCGTGGTGATGCGCAGGCCCCAGGGCGTGGTCTCGCTGGAGAGTTCCGGGCGGTGGAACTCGCGCATGATGCGTGACATGGGCCAGGCCTCGCCGTTCACGGCGCCCAGGCTGGCGCTGCGGAACTGTCGGGCCCCTGCGTTGTCGCCCACTGATTCCAGCGAGGCGTCGTTCAGGAAGCGGTGCAGGAACGAGGTGTGGCAGGGGTCGATGCCCACCTCGAAGGCTTGCAGCCAGTTGCAGTGCCACAGGCCCTTGTAGGCGAAGGTGTGGGTGCCCGGGGCTTCGAAGCAGTCGTAGCGGGGGAAGGGCGGCTCGGTGCCCGGCTCGCCCAGCCAGGCGAACAGCACGCCGCTGCGCTCCACCACGGGGTAGCTGCGCTGGCGCACACGCTCGTGCAGGCGGCTGCCCAGGGGTTCGGCGGGGGTGTCCAGGCAGCGGCCGGTGGCGTCGAACTTCCAGCCGTGGAAGGGGCAGCGCAGGCCGTCGCCCTCGTGGCGGGCGTAGGCCAGGTCGGCGCCGCGGTGCGGGCAGTCACGGTCCAGCAGGCCCCAGGTCCCGGCTTCGTCGCGGAACAGCACCAGGTCCTGGCCCATCACGCGCACGGCCTTGAGCGGCCGGCGGTCCATGCGGGGGTCGGTGGCGGGGTTGAACTCGTCCACCAGCGCCACCGGCTGCCAGTAGCGACGCAGCAGCTCACCGCCGTCGGTGCCGGTACCGGTTCGGGTCAGGCGTTCGTTCTGTTGGGCGTTCATCTGTCATTCCTTTGGCGGTTCCTGCTCGGGCAGGCTCAACCATAACGACATTCGCCGGCATTTGCGTTTCGGGTGCCTTGACGGGGTCGGCTCTGTGGATCTTGAGCCCCGCGCCCGGAGGGGGTGGGGGGCTTCGA
>JBMLPD010000383.1:0-1604 GCA_049242285.1 Rubrivivax sp. | reverse complement strand
GCCCCCACGGCACCGCCAGTGAACGGGCGGCCGCATCCGCATGAGGACGGCCGTGCGACGCTTCCTGCTGATGGCGCTGCTGCTGGCGGCCCTGGCCACGATGGCGCTGGCGGGTGCCCTGCAGGGGCTGTCCCACCAGGACGCCGTGCGGCTGATCGTCAACGGGCAGCCCGTGCAGCTGCACATCGGGCAGGACATCGGTTGGCTGCCCTTGGCAGCAGGCATTGCTCTGGCGATGTTGCTCGTCTTCCTGATCGTGCCCTTGGTTGTGGTGCTGGCCCTGGTGTTCAGCGCTGCCGCTGGGGTGCTGGGCCTGGCGGCGGCGCTGTCGCCGCTGCTCCTGGTGGGGGCTCTGGCCTTGTGGATCTTCAAGCAACCGCGTCCGCCGGCCGGCGCGACACCCTCCGTCACCCCTGAAAGGCCCACGACATGACCGAGCCCCGTCGCCCAGAAGCTGCCGCGCGTGCCCTCATCGCCGATGACGAGCGCTTGATGCGCGACCAGTTGCGCGCCCGCCTGACCGAGGTCTGGCCGGGGCTGCAGATCGTGGCCGAAGCGCGCAACGGGCTGGAGGCGGTGGCGCTGGTGGCGCAGCACCGTCCCGAAGTGGTGTTTCTGGACATCCGCATGCCCGGCCTGACGGGCGTGGAGGCCGCGCGGCAGATCGCGCAGATGGCGCTGGCCGACGACGAGCTGCTGCCCGAGGTGGTCTTCATCACCGCCTACGACCAATACGCGGTGGAGGCCTTCGAGCAGGGCGCGGCCGACTACGTGCTCAAGCCCGCAGAGCCCCAGCGCTTGAAGCTGACCGTCGAGCGCATTCGCAAGCGCCTGGATTCACGCGGCACCCCCGAGGAGACCGCTGCCCCCCCGCTGCAGCATCTGCTGCACCAGCTGGCCGCCAGGATGAACCCCGGCGCCGCACCGGCGCGCCTGACGCGCATCCAGGCCAGCGTGGGCTCGACGATCCAGATGATCCCGGTGGACGAGGTCTTGTTCTTCGTCAGTGACGAAAAGTACACGCGGGTGCAGACGGCGCGCACGGAGGCCTTGATCCGCAAGCCCATCAAGGAGCTGGTGGAAGAGCTGGACCCGCACCAGTTCTGGCAGATCCACCGCAGCACATTGGTCAATGTTCGGGAGATCGACAGCGTCACGCGCGACGACCGCGGCCGCCAGATCGTCAGCGTGCGTGGCCACGGGCAGAAGCTGGAGGTCAGCCGCAGCTACGCCGGGCTGTTCAAGGGGATGTGAACCCGCCACGGCCCCGTGCGCCGCCACGCAAGACCCACACCCGCTCGCACCGAGCCTGTCGAAGGGTCGCCCCGAGCCTGTCGAAGGGCTTGGGTGGGCTTGGCCGGGCTCGGGGCGCCACACGCGGCATGATGCGCCCATGTCGAACCAGGTGCCCAGCGCGCATGCGGCTCAGCTCCCGGGCCCGCTCGCCCACGCCCGGCTCACCATCGCCTTCTTCGGCGAGGTGCTCCTGGCACTGGGACGCTGGCTGCGCGGCCGCCCGGGGCCGCGCGCGGCGGACCTGCTGGTGCAACTGGACCAGACCGGCCCGCGCTCGCTGCCCATCGTCGCCCTGAGCTGCGCGCTGA
>JBMLPD010000382.1:0-1518 GCA_049242285.1 Rubrivivax sp. | reverse complement strand
CCACGGTACGTGAATACAAGTCCGAGATCTGCGCCGGATCAAAACCCGTCTCGGCAATCTGGAAGGCATAGCGCAGGGTCTTGGGGGGGGCGGCACCCGGCGCGCCCGTCTGGGCCGACGATGCCATGGCACCCCCCAGGCACATCCCGGTCGACAGGGCCAACAGCAGTAGACGTTTCATCTTGATCTGCACCGCCGCCCGTGCAGGTGGACGGCTTGACGGAAAAGCCGGCAGTCTAGCGGTGCCGGCTTGGTCTTGTACACCCCGGTCTTGCCCAGGGCGCCTCCGGCGCGCTGGGCACCGCGGTGCTGCACCGGTACACGGGCAAACGCGGAGACCGACCGGCTGCCGACGCCTCTACACTCGCGCCCAACCGAACAGCGGGAGTGATTCAACGATGGCCGCCTACATCCTGCGGCGCCTGTGGCAGATGGTGCCGACGATCCTCGGCGTCGTGCTGCTGGTGTTCTTCCTCTTCAAGTACTTCGGTGGCGACCCGGCCGAGATCCTGGGCGGCATGAACGCCACGCCCGAGCAGATCGCCGCCATCCGCCAGCAACTGGGCCTGGACCAGCCGGTGTGGGTGCAGCTGGGCATCTACCTCAAGAGCATCGTCACCTTCGACTGGGGCAAGAGCTGGGCCACGAACGAGGCCGTGAGCAACCTCTTCGCCTCGCGCCTGCCGGCCACGTTGACGGTGATGCTGCCCATCCTCATTCTGGACGTGCTGCTGGCCCTGCCCATCGCCATGTGGGTGGCCTACCGCCGCGGCTCGCTGGCCGACCGCACGCTGATGGTCATCACCACGGTGGCGCTGTCCATCAGCTTCCTGGTCTACATCATCGTGGGGCAATACCTGTTCGGCTTCCAGCTCGGCTGGTTCCCGGTGCAGGGCTGGAGCGACAACGTCTGGACCAACCTCGTCACCTACGTGCCGCTGCCGGTGCTGCTGGCGGTGATGGTGGGTCTGGCGCCGCAGACACGCCTGTACCGCAGCTTCTTCCTGGATGAACTGGGCCACGACTACGTGCGCACCGCCCGCGCCAAGGGCCTGACCGAGAACACGGTGATGTTCCGGCACGTGCTGCGCAACGCCATGATCCCCATCCTCACCAACATCGGCCTGTCGCTGCCGGGCGTGTTCGTCGGCTCGTTCCTGATCGAGGTGTTCTTCTCCATTCCCGGCCTGGGCCGGGAGATCTTGCTGGCCGTCAACCGCAGCGACTACCCCGTGATCCAGGCCATTGCCGTGTACCTGGCGGTGCTGACCATGGTCATCAACCTCATCGTGGACGTGATGTTCAAGCTGGTCGACCCCCGGGTGGTGCTGAAATGAGCGCGGCCGGCTTCAACCCCGCCGCCCCCGCGGCCCCCGCCGCCCCCGCCGAGAAGTCCGAAGGCGTGTGGCATGCCGCCTGGCGCCGCTTCAAGGCCGACCGCGTGGGCCTGGCCTCGGCCCTCATCGTGCTGGCCTTCCTGGGGCTGGTGCTGCTGGCCTCGCTGGGCCTGGTGGCCAA
>JBMLPD010000381.1:0-2028 GCA_049242285.1 Rubrivivax sp. | reverse complement strand
CACATCCTGCTGGCCGCCGACCACCCCGAGGACTTCGACCGCTACAGCCCGATGGTCAGCCGCCTGCTGCACCTGATGATCGTGGACATCCTCACCACCGGCGTGGCGCTGCGGCTGGGCAGCGACAAGCTGCGGCCCATGCTGCAGGAGATCAAGAAGAACCTGCGCACCCGGCGCTACGCCGGGCCGGGCTGAGGTGGCCTGAAGGGGCCTGAGGTGGCTTGACGCGACGCCGGCCGCGGGGCGGGGTTCAGGGCGGGGACAGCAGCAGGTCCTGCACGCCGTAGAGCCCGGCCAGTTGCCGCAGCTTGGGCGGTGCGGCGTCAAGCTGCCAGCCCAGCCCGCGGGCCTGGGCCTGGCGGCGCCCCTCCAGCAGGACCGCCAGCGCCGAGGTGTCCAGATCCGCCAGCGCGGACGCATCCACCCGCAGGGTGCCGCCCGAGGGCAGGGCGGCCACGGCTTGCGCCAGCGCCTGCGAGGTCTGACGCGCCGTGGGCAGGGTGAGCGTGGCAGGCAGCTGCATGGCCTCAGTTCCGGGCCGCAGCGGCCTTGCGGTTGAGTTCGGCCAGATTGGCGATCAGGCCGTCGAGGCCCGTGTTGGCCACGATGGGCGCGAACTGCGACTTGAAGCTGGTGTCGGCCAGCCACACGCCCAGCACGTTGACGTCGTAGATCTTCCAGCCTGCGGGCGTCTTCTCCAGGCGGTAGTCGAGCTGTATCGGGTCCCCCTTGCCCTTGACCTCGGTGCGCACCACCACCTCGGGGTCGTCCGCGCCGGCGCGCAGGGGCCGCAGCTGCACGGTCTGGTCCTTCACCTGGGTGAGCGCGCCAGAGTAGGTGCGCACCAGCAGGGTCTTGAACTCGTCGAGCAGGCGCCTTTGCTGCTCGGGCGTGGCACTGCGCCAGGCGCGGCCCACGGCAATGGCCGTCATGCGCTGGAAGTTCACATGCGGCATGACCTTGGCATCCACCAGGGCGATGATCCGGCCCAGGTTGCCGGCCTGTATCTCCTTGTCGGCCTTGACGGTTTCGATCACCTCGGTGGAGATCTGGCGCACCAGGGCGTCAGGGGCCGGCGGGGTCTGGGCGTGGACGGCCAGCCCGCCACCCAGGCCCATCCACAAGGCCAATACAGCCAGGGCCGCGCGACGGCGCACAGGCGGGCGGAGCTTCTTGAACATCATGGATCCTTTTGACAAGGCCTGCGGCGCAGGCCGGGTGAGCCTTCAACGCGCGAACGGCGATTTTGGTTCACGGGGCGGGGGCGGGGGCGGGGGGAGATGAGGCAGGCGCCGACGGAGACGGCGCCGGCAGGGGCTCGTCCTCCTCGGGCTCTTGCGGCGGGTTGCCATCGAACACCTGGTTGCGCCGGCGGGCCAGGTAGCTGTCGCGCACGAAGGTGTACTTGTCCAGCGCCACCTGTTCCAGAAGCCTGGTGGCGGACAACAGGTCGGCCCTGCCATGCACCAGCTCCAGCGCGGTCAGTCCCCAGCGGTAGGTGCCGTCTTGCACCACCCCCGGCAAGCTGGCCTGCCGGTCCAGCGGCAGGCCCACGGCGTCGCGCAGCGAACTCGCGCCGAAGAAAGGCAGCACCAGATAGGGCCCGGGGCTGAAGCCCCACTTGCCCAGGGTCTGGCCGAAATCCTCGGGCTGGCGCTCCAGGCCCGCATCGGACGCCAGATCGAACAGGCCGCCGACGCCGAACACGGTGTTCGTCGTCACCCGCACCGTCATCTCCAGCGCAGGCTTCACCTTGCCCTGCAGCAGGTGGTTGACGGCAGACCAGGCATCCCCGACATTGCCAAAGACGTTGTCCACCCCCGTGCGCAAGGGGCTGGGCACCACCGCCTTGTACGCCGTGGCCAGGGGCTTGAGCAGTGCCTTGTCGAGCGCTTCATTGAAGGCAAAGACGCCGCGGTTCAAGCCTTCGAAGGGGTCGGCCTTGATGGCCAGCGAACGAGCGCCCGACACCGGTGCCTGCGCCTGTGCCTGTGCCTGTGCCTGTGCCTGTGCCTGTGCCTGTGCCTG
>JBMLPD010000380.1:0-4275 GCA_049242285.1 Rubrivivax sp. | reverse complement strand
GCCAGGAAGAAGGCGATCACCGTCACACCGAACACGCCAAAGCGCGGCTGCTGCGCCCCTTCGACGTCGTCGGCCTGATCAGGCACCAGCATCCAGGCGGCCACCGCCAGGAACGACAGGCCCAGGATCCAGCGCATCCACGTCGGGTCCACCAGCCGGGTGATCCAGGTGCCCAGCGCGCCCGCAGCGGCATGGTTCAGCAGCGTGGCCACCAGGATGCCGGCGATGATGGGCAGCGGCTTGCGGTAGCGCGCGGCCAGCAGCAACGCCAGCAACTGGGTCTTGTCGCCGATCTCGCCCAGCGCCACCACCCCGGTGGAGACGACAAAGGCCTCGCCGATCAAACGGGCACCGTGTAGTTCAGTGCCCGGCGTCCGCCGTCGACGTAGACGATCTCGCCCGTCATGTAGCTGGCGGCGTCACTCAGCAGGAAGGCCACCACCTCGGCCACCTCGGCGGGCTCGCCCAGGCGCTTCATCGGGGTGCGACCGAGGATGCGCAGGCGCGCGTCGTCGCTGGTGAGCACGGCCGATCGGGCGAGTTCCGTGGCGATGGTGCCCGGGCCCACCGCATTGACGCGGATGTGGCGGTCGGCCAGGGCCAGCGCCATGGCGCGCGTGAGCTGGTCGATGCCGCCCTTGCTGGCGTTGTAGCTCGCAATCGACGGGATGGCCATGGCGCCGTTGACCGAGCTCATGTGGACGATGGCACCGAAGCCCGCGCCGTCACGGTTGGTGGCCATGGCCCGCGCCACGGCCTGGCCCACCAGGAAGGCGCCCTTGAGGTTGACGGCGATCACCGCGTCCCAGTCGGCCTCAGAGACCTCCAGGAAGTCTGCCGCCTTGAAGATGCCGGCGTTGCTGACCAGACCGTCCACGCCGCCGAAGGCCTCCAGCGTGGCCGCAAGCGCCGCGTCCACCTGTTCCTTGCGGGAGACGTCGCAGTGCCGGTAGATCACCCGCGCCCCTTGGGTTTGCAGTTCGGCGGCCAGGGCTTGCCCGGCGGCATCGGCCACGTCCCACAGGGCCACGGCCGCACCCTCGCGGGCCAGCCGCCGCGCACAGGCTTCGCCGATGCCCTGGGCGGCACCCGTGATCACGACCACGCGTTCCTGCAGACCGAATTGGATGGCGGGGTTCATGGCGATTTCTCCAGCCACACGGCGATGCCCTGGGCGTTGAGTTCGATGTCGATGCTCAGCAGCCGGGCGATGTCGTCGGCGCTGTGCGCGGCGCCGTGGCGCTGCAGGTCCTCGACGTACAGGCCCTGCAGCGCGGCCTTCAGTGCCTCGTGCCGCTGCGGATGGTTGCGCAGGCGGCGCGCCAGGGCCACGGTCTGGTCCAGCAGGGTGTGCAGCTTCTGGCCCAGGGCGCCGACCTCACCGACGCGGCCGTAGTGGGTGAGGTACACCCAGTGCGGCGCTCGCGCCAGCAAGCGGTCGATCGAGCGGGCCAGGGCTTCGGGCTCGAACTGCACGGGCGTGGAGGTGGGCAGGATCCAGGCGCCTTGCGGCGTATCGAATTCGCGGTAGCTCAGACCGAAGGTGTCGCCCGTGAACCAGCCGCGGGTGGCTTCGTCCCAGATGCAGTGATGGTGGCGGGCATGTCCCGGGGTGTCGATGAGCGTCAGCGCGCGACCGGCCAGCTCCACCGTCATGCCGTCGCTGCTGGAGACCACGCGTCCGGCCGGCACGGGCACCAGCTGGCCGTAGGCCCGGTCCATTTCCTGCTGACCGTACACCGCCAGGGCCCCCTGGTACAGGGCCGTCGGATCGACCATGTGGCGTGCCCCGCGTGGGTGCACCAGGGCCCGGGCCCGGGGCAGTTCGCTCATCAACAGCCCCACACCGCCGGCATGGTCCAGGTGCACGTGGGTGGGGATGACCCAGTCCACATCGGTGCGCTGCAGACCCAGGGCGTCCAGTGCGGCCAGCAGGCGCGGCACGCTGAAGTTGGTGCCGGTGTCGATGAAGGCGGCGCGGCCGTCCTGCACCATCAGGTAGGCGGCGTCGAAGCGGTCCCGGTGAAAGCCGGTGTCGATGACGTACAGGCCGTGGTCCAGGGGCTCGACGAAGGCGGGCAGGCTCATGGCTGGATTGTGCCTGCGGCCACCGGCAGGCCGGCGATCCGCAGGCCTCACATGCTTTAGTCCTCAAGCAAATTCATTGGACAATCCGGCGCCAACGTCCACTGGATCGACCATGCGCATCGTCTGCATCGGCGGCGGCCCCGCCGGCCTGTACTTCGCGCTTCTGATGAAGAAGCTCGATCCCTCGCACCACATCACCGTGGTGGAGCGCAACCGGCCCTACGACACCTTCGGCTGGGGCGTGGTGTTCTCCGATGCCACCCTGGAAGGCATGCGCGCCTGGGACGCACAGACCGCTGACGCCATCGAGGTGGCCTTCAACCACTGGGACGACATCGAACTGCACTTCAAGGGCCATGTCATCCGCTCGGGCGGCCACGGCTTCGTGGGCATCGGGCGCAAGAAGTTGCTCAACATCCTGCAGGCGCGCTGCGAGGCGCTGGACGTGGAACTGCGTTTCGAGACCGAGGTGGATTCAGACGCCGACTTTCCCGACGCGGACCTCATCATCGCCAGCGACGGCGTCAACTCCCGGATCCGCCAGAAGTACGCCGAGGTCTTCCAGCCCGACATCGTCACGCGGCCCAACCGTTTCATCTGGCTGGGCACCACCCAGCTCTACGACGCCTTCAACTTCCACTTCGAGAAGACCGAGCACGGCTGGTTCCAGAGCCATGTCTACAAGTTCGACGACCAGACCACGACCTACATCGTCGAGACGCCGGAGCACGTGTGGAAGGCGCATGGGCTGGACCAGGCCAACACCGAGCAGTCCATCGCCTTTTGCGAGAAGCTCTTTGCCAGGTACCTGGGCGGCCATCCGCTGCTGAGCAACGCCCGCCACCTGCGAGGCTCGGCCTGGCTGAACTTCCAGCGCGTGCGTTGCCGCAACTGGCACCACTTCAACGGCCGCAGCCACGTGGTGCTGATGGGCGACGCCGTGCACACGGCGCACTTCGCCATCGGCTCGGGCACCAAGCTCGCGCTGGAGGATGCCATCGGCCTGACCCGCCTGTTCAAGGAAGCGAAGGCCGCGGGCGGCGGCGGGGCCGCTGACATCCCCGCCGTGCTGCAGCGCTACCAGACCGAGCGCGAGGTGGACGTGCTGCGCCTGCAGAACGCCGCCTGGAACGCGATGGAGTGGTTCGAGGTGGTGGGCACGCGCTACTGCGACCAGCTCGAGCCCGAGCAGTTCATGTATTCCATGCTCACGCGCAGCCAGCGCATCAGCCACGAGAACCTGCGCCTGCGCGACGCCCGCTGGCTGGAGGGCTACGAACGCTGGTTTGCTCGGCGTGCGGCAGTGCAGGCCGGGGTGGCGGCACCGGCGTCGGCGCAGGAGCCCGTCGCCTCTGTCGGCCCCGAGCCCACCCCCGTTCGCCCCGAGCCCACCCCCGTTCGCCCCGAGCCCACCCCCGTTCGCCCTGAGCCCACCTCCGTTCGCCCTGAGCCCACCCCCGTTCGCCCTGAGCCCACCCCCGTTCGCCCTGAGCCCACCTCCGTTCGCCCTGAGCCCACCCCCGTTCGCCACGAGCCCACCCCCGTTCGCCCTGAGCCTGTCGAAGGGCTTCGACAAGCTCAAACCGAACGGGAATCAAGGGCCGGCATATCGGCGCCGGCCCTCAAGCCCCCCAGCCCCATGTTCACCCCGTTCAAGCTGCGCGGGATGACGGTGCCCAACCGCGTGGTGGTGTCGCCCATGGCGATGTACTCGGCGCAGGACGGGCTGCCCAACGATTTCCACCTCGTGCACTTCGGCTCGCGCGCGCTCGGCGGCGCCGGGCTGCTCTACACCGAGATGACCTGCACCAGCCCTGAGGCTCGCATCACCCCGGGCTGCGCGGGCCTGTGGAACGACGCGCAGCAAGAGGCTTGGAAGCGCATCGTGGATTTCGTGCACGCGAACTCCGGCGCCCAGATGGGCCTGCAGCTCGGCCATGCCGGGCGCAAGGGCAGCACGCAACTGGGCTGGCAGCAGATGGACGAACCGCTGGAGCAGGGCAACTGGCCGCTGCTGTCGGCTTCGGCCATCCCCTACCTGCCGCACAGCCAGGTGCCGCGCGCCATGACGCGCGACGACATGAACCGCGTGCGCGGCGACCATGTGGCCGCAACCCGGCGCGCGGCCGAGGCCGGCTTCGACATCCTGGAGCTGCACTGCGCGCACGGCTACCTGCTGTCGAGCTT
>JBMLPD010000379.1:0-6266 GCA_049242285.1 Rubrivivax sp. | reverse complement strand
GCCATCCGGACTGCGGCAGCCGAATGCTTTGGTCCTGATGCCACGGTGCGGCTGTTCGGCTCTCGCGCCAGACCCGACGGGCGCGGAGGTGACATTGACCTGCTGATCGAGACCCATCAGTCCGACCCCGACCTGGTTTCCCATGCCCACACCCGCTTCCTGGCGCTGCTGTATGGCCGGCTGGGGGAGCAGAAGATCGACGTGTTGGTGGACTACCCGGGCCGACAGTTTCACCCGCCGGTCTACTCGGTAGCGCGGCGAGAGGGGGTGATGCTGTGAACTCGGATGTCTCGCGTGCCGCCGGAATGAAATGGACCGAAGCCTGGGATCAGTGCCAACGCCCCCTCCACCACCTGCACCACGCCCTGGCCGCGGTGCAGGCCACTCTGCCCCTGACGGCGCAACGCCTGCGGGAGATGGACGACGAGGCTGTGCAGGACTGGGACCCATTGATCCTGCGCTTGACGAAACTGCAGGACACCATGGGTTCCAGGCTCTTTGCAGCCACGCTCGAAGTGCTGCAGGAGCCCTGTGACGAGCGGCCCATGATCGATCGCCTCAACCGGTTGGAGAAGTTGGGTTACCTTGCCTCGGCGGAGGAGTGGCAGCGCCTGCGTGTGATCCGCAACCGCTTTGCCCACGACTACCCTGAAGACGATGCACTCAAGGCCGCCTATCTGAACGAGGCGGCGGAAGCTGTCCAGGTGCTGGCCCGTACGCTGGGGAGGTTTGCCGCACTGACCGAGCAGCAGCGACAAAGCTGATCAGCCTGCGGCGCGGCTCATCCTGCTGCCGGCCAATCCGTGAGCGACTGCACGGCGGCTTCCACCCCGCCCTTGCCAAACGGGATGCCCTGCACCGTCATCGCCGCCTCGATGCCGGCCAGACAGCCCAGGATGCTGGCCGGGTTCTGGTCACCCAGGTGGCCGATGCGAAACCCCCGGCCTTGCAGCGGGCCCAGCGAGCCGGCGAAGGCCACCTGAAAGCGCTCGCGCGCCACGGCGCGCAGGGCGTCCACATCGGTGCCGGGCGGCACGGTCACGGTGGTGACCGACACCGAACGGGCCGAAGGCACCTGGCAGAAAAAGCCCAGCGCGCCTGCAGCACTCCAGGCCTGCACGGCTGCATGCACCGCACCGGCCAGACGGCGGTGGCGTTCGAACACGGCGTCCAGCCCTTCGGCAAACAACAGCCCAAGCGCCGCCTGCATGCCCGCCACCAGGGTCTGCGGCGCGGTGCCGCAGAACTTGCGATAAGACAACTCACTCTGCCGGCGCACCCAATCCCAATAGAAGCGCGGCGCCGCGTTGGCCCGTGAGGCCTCCATGGCCCGCTCATTGACGGCCACGATGCCCACGCCCGGCGGGCACATCAGGCCCTTCTGGGACGCGCCCACCACCACGTCGGCGCCCAAGGCGTCCATGGCAAACGGGGCGGCGCCCAGCGAGGCCACGACGTCCACGACGAAGAGCGCCGGATGGCCCGTGGCCTCCACCGCCCGCTTGAGCGAGCCCAGATCGGTGGTCACGCCGCTGGAGGTGTCGGTGTGCACCACGAAGAGGGCGGCGATCTCATGCGCCGCATCGGCCTGCAGGGCCTGCACCACAGCCGCTTCATCGATGGGCAGACCCTCGATCCAGGGTGTGCGCACCACACGGCGGCCCAGGGCCTCGGTCTGCACCGCCCAGGATTCGGAGAAGTGCCCCGTGCCCGGCACCAGCGCCGTGCCGCCCAGCGGCAGCAGGTTCTCCACCACGGCCTCCCACACACCATGGCCGTTGGATGCGTAGAGAAAGACCTCGCCCTGCTCGGTGCCCAGCACACGCTTCAGGCCCGCCTCGCACGCGGCAATGGTCTCGTCTACCCGCGGGTCCGCCAGGTCCATGGGTTGGCGGCACATGGCCCACAGCACCGCGTCGGGCACGGGGGTGGGCCCGGGCGAGTGCAGGAAGCGGCGGCCGGGGATGCGGGCAGTGGGGTTCATCGGGCGACATCAAGTGTTGGGCGTCACGGTGTGGCCGCAGCAGCCGGTCAGAAGCAGGTGATGAGCGCGTCGACCACATCGCCCTCATCGTCGATCATCGCCATCCAGCGCCACTTGTCAAACGTGGTGCAGGGGTGGGAAATGCCCAGCGCGACACGGTCGCCCACCTTCAGCGCGCCGGGCTCGGTGCCCAGGCGCAGATAGGCGTGCTGGTCGTTCATGCCGGACACCGACCAAGCCGGCGGCGCCGCCACCGGGGCGGTCGAGCCGGCCGGGCACCAGCGCACGGGAATGGGCAGCTCGATGTCGTGGGACAGATCGCGCCGCCCGCCGGTCAGCAAAGCCAGGCCGGGCTCGGGCATGGACTGCACCATCGTCCACACCTCCAGGGCCGCCTCCAGCCCGCGGTCGCAGCCCAGCCGCCGGTTGACCGCGCCCACCAGGCGGCGGTAGTTGCCGTCGTCGTGGGTGACGTAGCAGCCCGAGCGCAGCACGCCGACCACCGGACGCGACAGCGCAGGCTGTAGCGCCGGGGCCACCAGGTCGAAGATGCCGGAGCCGCCGGCGGACACGATGATCTCGGGCACGTCGAACAAGCCTTCGGCATCGAGTTGCGCGGCCAGGGCATGCACACGCGTCATCAGGGCCTGAGCCGAGGCGCGGTCAGCAGCATCCTGCCCCTTGACGCCCAGGCCTTCGTAGCATTCCACGCCAACCAGTTGCACCGCCGGGCTGGCGTGGGCCGCTCGGGCGAGTTCCACGGCCTCGTCATGGCCCCGCACGCCGGTGCGGCCCGCGGGCACGCCCACCTCCACCAGCACCTCGAAGGCACAGGGCAGGTGCAGCCCCTCGATCATGCGCAACTGCGCCAGCGAATCCAGCAAGAACACCACCCTCAGGCCCGGGGTCAGCGCCAGCAGGCGGGACAGCTCCGCCAGATCCACGGCCTGCAGCACCTGGTTGGCGATCAACACGCGGCGCACCCCCGAGCCCACGGCCACCCGCAACTGCGCGAGGGTGGCCACCGTGATGCCCCAGGCGCCCTCTTCCATTTGCGCGCGGAAGAGCTGCGGCGACAAGGTGGTCTTGCCGTGCGGCGCAAAGGCGATGCCCTGGCCGTTCACAAACGCCTGCATCCAGCGCAGGTTGTGGCGAAGCTGCGGCACCTTGACGACCGCCAGCGGCAGCGGCAGGTCACCGCGCCAGACGTTCCACCGCTGCGCCGCCACCTGCGAGCGGCGCAGCGGCTGCGCGCCATGGGGGAAGCCCTTCAGCCAAGGCCCGAGCCAGGGGTCCAGGAGGTCGGTTTGCGCGGGCTCTTGCATGTCTGGGTGGCAGGGGTGAGGGTGTGGTGCGGGCACCTGAGGCGGCCTGGGAGGGCGCTGCAGGCCCCGCACTCTACGCTGTTGAGCGCCCCAGGGGCCGGCGCTGCACTCCTGGCCCGGCCGGCTGCAGCAGCAGGCCGGCGATACTGTCCGCCTGCGGACTGCATACCTCACCCTGAACCTGCCGGGACCCAGGGTTGCGCCGCAAAGCCGGCCGAGGCCGCGTCGCCACCCACTGCCTCATCTCCTCCAAGCCCTTCCCGCTGAATTCATGACCGAACGCCAAGCCATGCTCTGGGTGGTTGCCTGTGCGCTGATGTGGAGCATGGGCGGCGTCCTCAGTCGCTTTTTCCACACGACCGAAGGGTTTGAGGTCACCTTCTGGCGCAGCGTGTTTGCGGGCCTCACCGTGCTGGTGTGGTTTGCCTTCAGCGGGGCGCGCTCGCCTGTTCGCCCGTTGAGGGCAGGCGGCGCGGCCGTCTGGGCCAGCGGCCTGATGTGGGCGGTGATGTTCACCTGCTTCATGTTCTCGCTGTCGCTGACCACGGTGGCCAACGTGCTGATCACGCAGAGCCTGGCGCCGGTGTTCACTGCACTGCTGGCCGGCGTGGTGTTGCGACGCCCCGTGGCCGCGCGCACCTGGCTGGCCATCTTCGTGGCGGCAGCGGGCATCTGCCTCATGTACGTCTTCGATGTGTCGGCCCTGGAGGGCCGGCATGCGCTGGGGGTGATGGTGGCCCTGGGCATCCCGGTGGCCGGGGCCGTCAACTGGATCCTGCTGCAGCGGGCGGGCACGTCGATGGACCTGAGCAGCTCCGTCCTGCTGGGCGCGGTGATCTCCGCCGGCCTCACACTGCCCATGGCCTGGCCGCTGGGTGTGGACGCTCACGACCTGGGCCTGCTCGCGGTCCTGGGGGTGTTTCAGCTGGGAATCCCGTGCATCCTGGTGATGCGCGCTGCAGCGCACCTGGCGGCGGCGCAGACCTCGCTGCTGGCCTTGCTGGAGGTGGTGTTCGGCATTGTGCTGACCTGGCTGTTCGGCAGCGAGACCCCAGGATGGGCCACGATCGCAGGCGGCCTGGCGGTGCTGGGCGCCCTGGCGTACAACGAGCTGGCCAAGACGCCGGCGAAACCAGCGCACGCCAGCGCCTGATGACATCCGGACCCACCGCCCAGGGGCCCAACGGACCAGGCGCACTGGCGACGGCGGGTCCGGCGGTCAGGGCGTCCGCAAGCCTTTGCGGTTGGCGATCGCCCAGACTTCGCGCACAGGCAGCGCCTTGAGCCGGTGGTCGCTCCACACCTGGCGCCAACGGCGTGCGCCCGGGGTGCCGTTCCACAAACCCAGCATGTGGCGCGCGATGTGCGCCCAGGGCGTGCCGGCCTTCGCCTGCTGCTGGTCCATGTAGGTCACCATCGCGTCTTCCACCGCCTCGCGCTGCACGGCCGCAGGCTCGGACGCGCCCAGAAACCCCTGATCCCAGCCCGACAGGAACCAGGGGTTGTGATAGGCCTCGCGCCCGACCATCACGCCGTCCACTGCCCGCAATTGTTCGGCGATCTGCGCCGGGGTCTTCAGACCGCCGTTGATGCAGATGGTCAGCCCCGCAAAGTCCTGCTTGAGCCGGTGCACGAGGTCGTGCCGCAAGGGCGGGATCTCGCGGTTCTCCTTCGGGCTCAGGCCTTGCAGCCAGGCATTGCGGGCGTGCACGATGAACACCTCGCAGCCGCCACGCTCAGCCACCGTGCCCACGAAATCGCGCACGAAATCGTAGCTCTCGATGCGGTCCACGCCGATGCGGTGCTTGACGGTGACGGGCAGATCCGTGGCCTGGCGCATCGCCGCCACGCATTGCGCCACCAGCTCGGCTTCCTTCATCAGGCAGGCCCCGAAGGCACCTCGCTGCACGCGTTCACTGGGGCAGCCGCAGTTGAGGTTGACTTCGTCGTAGCCCCACTGTCCGGCCAGCCGGGCGCAGCGTGCCAGGTCTTCAGGCTCGCTGCCGCCCAGTTGCAGGGCCACCGGGTGCTCGGCCTCGTCAAAGTCCAGGTGGCGCGGCACATCGCCGTGCAGCAAGGCGCCCGTGGTCACCATCTCGGTGTAGAGCCGGGTGCGCCGGGTGATCAGGCGGTGGAAGAACCGGCAATGGCGGTCGGTCCAGTCCATCATGGGCGCCACGCTCAAGCGCCAGGGGCCCGGTCCCGCCGGCGCGGGCGCGAACGTGCAAGCAGACAGATCCATGCGCTGGATTGTGCAGGCGCCCGTCCTGCCGGCAGGACGCTGCAACAGAACGGATCAGGTACGGATCAGGTACGGATCAGAGCCTGCGCCGCAGGGCCTTGAAGAACAACTCCGACTGCAGCCGCTCGCCTTGCACCTGCGACGCCACCAGCCGGGCCATCTCGGCCGACACGGGCGCGCCCGGGCGGCCGGTGGAGTCGGCAATCACCTGCACCTGGCAGGCACGTTCCAGGTAATAGAGGTCGTCAAAGGCGTGGTCGATGCGCTCGCCGCAGACGATGACGCCGTGGTTGGCCATGAAGACGATGTCGGCGCCGTTCATCGCGCGGGCGATGCGCTCGCCCTCCTGCGCGCCAAGGGCCACGCCGTTGTAGACGCGGTCCACCGCCACCAGTCCGTGAAAGCGCATGGCCGTCTGCGACAGCGTGGTGTCCAGCGCCCGGTCCTGCGTGAGGGTGAGAGCCGTGGCGTAGGGCATGTGCGTGTGCATCACCACGGCCTTGCGCGCAATGCGGTGCACGGCGGCGTGGATGAACATGGCCGTGGGTTCGATCTCGTGCGTGCCGGCCAGGCGCTGGCCGTTGACGTCCACCAGGACGATGTCGTCGGTGCCGACCTCGCTCCACAGCAGGCCGCGCGGGTTCAACAGAAAGCGGCCCGAGCCGTCGGGCAGCTCGGCGCTGAAATGGTTGCACACGCCCTCGGACAGGCCGTA
>JBMLPD010000378.1:0-1718 GCA_049242285.1 Rubrivivax sp. | reverse complement strand
CGCAGGGCCACCACTTCCACTTCTTCCGCAAGGGCAGCGCCGCCAGCCGCATGACGCCCGCGCAGCTCCCACGTGAGCGCATCGCACAGGCCCGGGTGCTGCACCTGTCCGGCATCTCGCTGGCGATCTCGGAGTCGGCCTGCGAGACGGGCTTTGCGGCGATGGAGATGGCCCGGGCTGCGGGCGTGGCCATCAGCTTCGACACCAACTTGCGCCTGAAGCTGTGGCCGCTGGCGCGTGCCCGCGAGGTGATGACGCAGGCCTTGCGCCGCTGCGACATCGCCCTGCCCAGCCTGGACGATGTGCGGGCGCTCACCGGCCTGGACGACCCCGATGCCCTGGTGGACCACTGTCTGGCGCTGGGCGCCCGCGTCGTGGCCTTGAAGTTGGGCGAGGCGGGCGCGCTGGTGGCCAGCGCGCAGGAGCGCCACCGCATCGCCCCGCACCCGTGCCAGCCGGTGGACGCCACGGGTGCCGGTGATACCTTCGGGGGCGCGTTTGTGGCACGCTGGGTGGCCGGCGATCCGCTGGCGCAGGCGGGGCGGTATGCGGCTGCAGCGGCAGCCCTGTCCACGCAAGGCTATGGCGCGGTGGAGCCCATTCCGCGACGCTCAGACGTTGAGCAGGCGCTCTCATCCACAGGAGCCGACACATGAATTTCTCGGGTCAACGGGTGCTGGTGGTGGGTGGCACCAGCGGCATCGGCGCAGGCATCGCGGCGGCCTTTGCCGGGCAAGGGGCCCAGGTGGTGGCCACGGGCGCCACGACGGCCGAGTGTGAAAGTGCCCAGGCGGCTTGCGCGGCAGAGGCGGCGCAGGCCCGCTCACCCCGCGGCAGCGTCGAGCACCGTCTGCTGGACGTGCGCGACGGGGCGGCGGTGCAGGCGCTGGTGGAAGGGCTGGGCGCGCTGAATGCCGTGGTGTGCTGCGCCGGGGTGATCCGCCGCGGCGCCGAGCTGGACCCGGCCGTGTTTGCCGAGGTGGTGGACATCAACCTCAACGGCGCCATGCGCGTGGCCGCGGCGGCCCGCCCGGCGCTGCGCGCCAGCAAGGGCTGCATCGTCAACACCGCGTCCATGCTGAGCTTCTTCGGCGGTGGGCTGGTGCCGGGCTACAGCGCCAGCAAGGGCGGTGTGGCACAGCTCACCAAGAGTCTGGCCATCGCCTATGCCGCCGATGGCATCCGCGTCAACGCCGTGGCGCCAGGGTGGATCGCCACGCCGCTGACGCAGGCGCTGCAGGACGATGCCGCTCGCTCGGCGCAGATCCTGGGCCGCACGCCGCTGGGCCGCTGGGGCACGCCGGCGGACGTGGCCGGGCCGGTGCTCTTCCTGTGCAGCCCTGCGGCAGCCTTCGTCACCGGCGTGGTGCTGCCGGTGGACGGCGGCTACCTGATCGCCTGAAACTGCGTTCGATGCCTTCGCCTGGCCTCCAGGCCCCGATCCTCACCTCAACCGAAAACTCCCATGACCCCAGCCGTACCCGCCGACTCTGACAAGTGGCAGCCTTACCGTCACCCCATGCCCCAGGAGTCCCCGCCCGAGCTGGTGGTGCCCGACGCCATCCCCACCGACGAGCGCATCTGGGTGCCGGTGGACGACAACGTCTGGTTTCGCCCGCTGTGCCTGTCGGCCTCGCGCGGCTACTGGATGAACCTGCTGCGTGTGCGGCGTGCCGGCGTGCTGTCGCGCCACCGCCACCCGCAGCCGGTGCACGGCT
>JBMLPD010000377.1:0-2055 GCA_049242285.1 Rubrivivax sp. | reverse complement strand
CGCACCAGGGTGTTGAGCAAGCCCAGCACCAGCGCGGCGATCAGGGCGGCGCCATAGCTCTTGACCTCCACGCCGTGGTACAGGTGGGCCACCAGCATCAGCGCGCAAGCCAGCAAGCCCCATCGCAACAACAGTTTCATGGATTCCAGCATAGCGCAGCGCAGGCCTGCGGGAATGCTGCAGCGCACGCTTGCGCAAGCGTCCGCAAGCGTGCGCGCCCGGTCCGCAGGACAATGAACCCATGCCGCAATGCTTCGAGGTCCACCCCGACAACCCCCAGCCCCGGTTGTTGAAGCAGGCTGCGCAGATCCTGCACGGCGGCGGCGTCGTGGCGGTTCCCACGGACTCCAGCTACGCCCTGGTGTGCCATCTGGACGACAAGGCCGCCGCCGAGGCCCTGCGCCGCCTGCGTGGCGTGGACGATCGACACCACCTCACGCTGTTGTGCCGTGACTTGAGCGAACTGGCCAGCTACGCCCGGGTGGACAACCGCCAGTTCCGCCTGCTCAAGCTGGGCACGCCCGGGCCCTTCACCTTCGTCCTGGAAGCCACCAAGGAGGTGCCGCGCCGGGTGAGCCACCCTTCGCGCCGCACCATCGGCCTGCGCGTGCCCGACCACCGCGTCACCCAGGCCCTGCTGGAACACCTGGGTCAGCCGCTGCTGGCCACCACCCTCATCGCGCCCGGCCAGACCGAGCCGATGAACGATGCGCAGGAGATCCGCGCCCACTTCCCGAAGCAGTTGCAGGCCGTGGTGGATGCCGGCGCCTGCCCCATGCAACCCACCACCGTGATCGACCTCACCGGGCCCGAGCCCGTGATCCTGCGGGTGGGGCGTGGAGAGCCCGCACGGCTGGGGCTGCGGGTGGATGCGGCCGCGCAGGCCTGAGCCGGGCACGGCGCACCTGGGGATGTCGATGCGCGCTCGGTCCACCGCGCGCACTGGCGCGCGACCCGCCCGCCCCTACACTTTCCCTCCAAATCCCCTGCACTGCTGTCTCATGCTCACCGTCAACAAACTCATGCCCGCCGGGCGCGGCCTGGCCCCCGTGCTCCTCAAGCGCGCCGCCAGCGTCCTCCTGGACTGGGACACGCGTCAGAAAAGCCGTTTCGACGCCACGGACTCCCTGGGCCGCACCCTGGGCGTCTTCCTGCCGCGAGGCAGCGTGGTGCGCGGTGGTGACGTGCTGGTGGCCGAAGACGGCTCGTTGGTGCGGGTGGATGCGGCCGCCCAGCCGGTGATGGTGGTGCGGACCTGCCCGCAACACGGCTCCCCCTTCGACCTTGCACGCGCGGCCTACCACCTGGGCAACCGGCATGTGCAGATCGAACTGCAGCCCGACCACCTGAAGATCGAACCCGATCATGTGCTGGCCGAGATGCTGCAACGCATGCACCTGACCGTGACCCAGGAAGAGACGTCTTTCGAACCGGAAGCCGGGGCATACGCGGGCGGGCATGGGCATGGGCATGGGCATGAACACGGCCATGGTCACGGCCATGGTCACGGCCACGATCATGAACACGGTCACAGCGCTGCCCACGCGCCCGAGCCGGCCGCAGCCCCCTCACGCCGCGCCGTGGCCATCCCGGTCACAGCGCAGGCGACCGGGCATGTCCACGGGCCGGGCTGCGGACATGACCATGGGCACAACCACGCCCACGGCCACACGCACGCCCACGACCACCCTCCCGGATGACCCCGCCCGCCACCCTGCTGCGCCTGATGTGGCTGGCCTCGCCGGCCTTGCCTGTGGGCGGCTTCAGTTACTCTGAAGGGCTGGAAGCCGCCGTAGACGCCGGGCGCGTGCAAGGCGAGGCCGCGGTGGGCGACTGGCTGCTGGATCAACTGCACCTGTCGCTGGCGCGTGCCGACCTGCCCGCTTGCGCGCAGGCCTTCCGCGCCTGGCTGTCGCCGTGGGACGCACCCCGCCTGCAAGACCTGAACGACTGGGTGCTGGCCACGCGAGAAAGCGCCGAGTTCCGTCTGCAGACCGAGCAGATGGGGCGCTCGCTGGTGGAATGGCTGCGCAACGGCGAGCACGCGGGCGACCC
>JBMLPD010000376.1:0-14862 GCA_049242285.1 Rubrivivax sp. | reverse complement strand
ACACCCACTCGTCGATGCCGTGGATGTCCGAGCCCTTGGGGCCGTAGCAGGTGGACGGGATGTGCCCGTACAGGTGGAAGAAGCGCACGTCGGTGGTGGCGGTGGAGGCGCGCAGCGGCGCGGCCTGCCCCGTGACGTCGCGGTGGCAGCGCAGCAGTTCCTCGATCACGGGCTGCTGCATGTCCACGATCAGGCCCTCGGCCTGGAAGCCCTGGAAGGTGATGCGCCAGCTGACGCTGTCGTGCTGCGGATGGGCCAGATGCGCGGCCTGCAGCAACGCCTCCACCTGGGCGCGCACCTGCGCCGGCTTCACGCCCGGGTAGAAGCCCAGGCGCATGTCGACGCGGCAGTGCGTGGGCACCGAGGACGTCCACTCCCCGCCTTCGATGCGCCCGAGGTTGAAGTTGATCGGGTGCTCATGGTTGCAGTAGTGCGGGTGGCGCGCCGCGGGCGCGTTCCAGGCCGCTTCCAGTTCCTTGAGCTTGCCCACCAGGTATTCGGCGTAGGCGATGGCCGCCACCCCGGTGTAGGCGGTGGACGCATGCACGGGCCTGCCCAGCACGTCGATGGTGATCCACATCACGCCCATCTGCCCGGTCATCACGCCCTCGCCGGGCTCGGGGATGAGCGCCGCATCGGCCGTGTAGCCCTCCACCAGGCAGGCCAGGGCGCCGTTGCCTGTGCACTCTTCCTCCACCACCGACTGCAGGTACACCGGGGCTGCGGGCTCCAGGCCCAGGCGGCGCAGCGCCCGGAAGGCCAGGGTGAAGGCGACCAGCCCGGCCTTCATGTCGGCGGCGCCGCGTCCGTAGAGGCGATCTGCCTCCAGGCGCGGCTCAAAGGGCGGGCTGGACCACAGCGCCGGCGCGCCCACCGGCACCACGTCGATGTGCCCGTTCAGGATCAGCGAGCGGCCCGTGACCGGCCCGGCCGGGCGGTGGATGCCCACCACGTTGCGCCGGCCGCTGTAGGAGATCAACGAAGGGGAGTATCCCGGGTGGTCACGCAGGCGGTCCTCGTCCACCTCGAACTCGTGGATCTCCAGGCCGTTGCGCTCGAACTCCCGGCGCATCAGGGCCTGCGCGCCCTGCTCCGCGCCCAGCAGTGAAGGCTGGGCCACCAACTCCTGCAGCAGCGCCACCGCTTCGTCACGCTGCGCCGCCACGGCAGCCAGCAGGGCGGGTTCGTCATGGGCCGGCCGGGCCGGGGTCTGGGCAGCCATCGCGCTCTCCTGATGGGGGCAAGGGGTGAGCCGCGGGCACTCAGGCGGCGCGGCTCACGATCGCATAGGTCTTCTTCAGCGGCTCCAGCACCTCGAAGGAGCCGACGAATCCGCCGGGGATGAACAGCGCCTGGCCCGGGCCGGCCTCCTGGAACGAACCATCGGCCGCGTGCACGCGGCAGCGGCCCTCCAGCACCGTGAACAGTTCATGTTCCTCGGCCGGGAAGGCGATGCGCCAGTGCCCGGGCTCGCAGTGCCAGACGCCGCAGGACATCAAGGCGCCCGCACTGGGGGCATCCACCAGGTTCCAGGTGTCGCGCCGGGGATGTCCGGCGATGGCGCGCTGCGGGCTGGGGTGGTCGCTGCTGGGCGTGCCGGGCATGAGGGCTTGCAGCTTGAGCAGTGTGGCGGGGTGGTTCATGGGGATCATCCGGTGGGTGACAAAGCGGCGCGGGCTGCGCCCCGCGTGCGCCGACGCAGCGCCCGCGGACGGGACGAAGCCTGTGCGGCAGAGGCGCTGGCGGCACCCATCAGCGTCGGCTGGCCATCGACAGGTGCCGCTGCAGCAGCGACGCGGCCCACTCGACATCGCCGGCCAGCAGCGCATCGATGATATCGACGTGTTCACGGCAGGAGTCGATGGGGTCCACGGGCCGACTGACGAAGCTTGCGAACTCCTCCAGCCTGCGCAGCTGGTTCTGCTGGCGTACAGCTTGCTCGATGAAGCGGTTGTGGGAAAAGCGGGCCAGCATCTCGTGGAAGCTGGCGTTCATGCGGTAGAACTCGCCGGGCATGCTGGCCCGGTCCTGCGGTCGGTTGCGCTCCACGAAGGCCCGCTGCTCCTGGCGGGCCCGGCGCAGCTCCTCGGGGTCGGCTGCGAAGTGCGGTTCACGCAGCCCCGCGCACTCCAGGATCATGCGGAAGCGGTAACTCTCGGCCATGGCCGCCGGCGTGTCCAGGGCCGGCGTGAAGGTCCAGCCGTGTCCGCGTCTCCTTTCGATCAGGCCCTCGCGCGTCAGGCGCAGCAGCACCCGACGCAGGCAGCCCCGGGGCGCCTCGTAACGCCCTGCCAGGGCTGACTCCGACAGCGACTGCGGCAACTGATGGGAGGCGCGGTCGGCCAGGATGCGCTTGTACAGATGGTCTTCGCCCTCGTCAGGCGGAGCCAGTGTGGCGTTGGCATCCAGTGCCACGGCCGCATTGGCGGACTCGGCCACAAAGGTGCCCGCGTGCGCCCGCAACTCGACCACGCCGCGCTCCTGCAGCAGGCGCAGCGCGTGGCGCACGGGCGTACGCGACACCCCGTAGGTCCGTGCCAGACTCTGTTCGGTCAGGTGATCGCCCGCCTTGACGGCACCGCTGCGGATCATATCCAGCACGCGGCGGGCGATATCGATCTGCAGTGAACTGGCTGGCAAACCCCGGCCCGCCGGGGCCGATGGTTTCCTGGAGGTGCGTAGTTCCATCGGGCCGCAGGAGAGTGAACGAAAGAGAATTTCATTGTAGGCAGGGCGCAGCGCCACCCCTGCCGCACGCGCGCCGCTGCGACGCCCGTGGCCGGTTCAGAGCAGGTCGATCCTGGCGGTGAACGAGACCGTGCGCGGTGCGCCTACGGCGATGTAGCCGGCGCCGCCGGCTTCCCAGTAGCGCTCGTTGGTGAGGTTGCCGACGTTGGCCTGCAGGGACACTGTGCGCCCGCTCACCTTGAGCTTGTAGCCCAGGCCGGCAGTGAAGATCGTGTAGTCGGGAATCTCGGCCTGGTTCAGCGGATTGATGAAGCGCTTGCCGGTGTGGTAGGCCCCGAGGTTCATGCTCAGCCCGGCCACTGCGGCCGGCTTGTACTCCAGCAGCACGCTGGCGGTGACCTTGGGTGTGTTGTCTGGCGTCTTGCCTGTCAGGGCGGCGGTGGCGGCCCGCTTGAGCACCGGGTCCAGCACCATCCCCGAGGCGTAGACCGACAGGCCCTTGGCGACCTCGCCGCTGATCGAGGCCTCGACGCCCTTGATCTCGGTGCGGCCGTCCAGCACGACGAACCGGTTGGCGTCGGTGTAGCTGGTGGCGCGCTCCAGGGTGAAGTACGCCACGCTCGCCAGCATGCCCGCCAGGGCCTCGGTGCGCAGGCCCACCTCGGACTGTTTGCTGATGGCCGGGGGCAGGATGGCGCCGGCGTTGGCCGCGGTGATGGGGGCGATGGGGCCTTCCTCCAGGCCCTCGATGTAGCTGGCGTACACGCTGGTGTCCTTGCGCAGCTTGTACAGCACCGCGCCCGAGTAGGTGGTCGGGCTGGCGCTGTAGCGCGTGGTCACGGGCGGGTTGACGGTGTTGCGCACGGTCGTGGATGCGTAGTCTGCGCTGCGCACCGCTGCAGTGACCTGCAGCGCGCCCAGGGTGATGCGGTCCATCAGGTAGATGCCCCGGTCGGTGGTGTTCACCGGGTTGAGGATGGTGGTGCTGGTCTTGTCGATGAAGGCCACGGGCCTGGGGTCGTACAGGTTCTGCGGCACCGAGAAAGGCTGGCTGTTGGCGCCGGCCTGGTACAGCCGGTTCTGCATCACGCCCAGGGTGAGGTCGTGCGTCACCCCGCCCAGCTTGAGGCGGCCGCCGATCTCCAGGCGGGCGTTGCGGTTGACGAAGTTCAGATCGCGGGTCAGCAGGTAGTCCAGGCGCCCTTCGCCCGTGACGATGTTGTAGTTGACGATCTCGCTGTAGTCGCGCTTGTCACGGCGGGTCTGCGCGCGGCCCACCTCCGCCAGGGCATACCAGTTCTCGTTGATGGTGTAGTCGGCCCGCAGCAGCGCATTCCTGGCCGAGGCGTCGTTCTGCGGCCAGGTGCCTGCAATCAGTCGTGTCGGGTCGGGCAGGCGCGGCAGCGTGATCACGCCGTTGACGGCGGCCGGGATGGCGATGGTGGCCGGCTCGGTGATGCGCTTGCGGATGTCCTCGAAGTCGAAGGCCAGGGACAGCGAGGAGCTTGCGCGCCAGTCCAGGGCCGCGGTGGCCAGGGAGCGCCGGCCCGTGGCGCCGTCCATGGCGTTGCGCAAGGTGCCGTTGACCGCGTTGATGCGCGCGCCAAAGGCGCCATCGGCGCCGAACTGCCGTCCCAGGTCGACGTGCTGGACGAACTGCCCGAATTCGTTGCCGCTGAGGCTGACGCTGGCCACGGGTTCAGGCCGCGCGCGCTTGGTGACGAGATTGACCACGCCCACCGGCGTGGTGAAGCCGTAGTACAGCGACGAGGCGCCCTTGAGCGCTTCCACGCGCTCCTTGTTCTCCAGCGGCATGTCCACCAGATTGATAATGGGCAGCGAGCCGTTGAGGCGATAGTTGGTGCGGTTTTGCAGGCTCACCCCGCGGATGGCCAGGTTGTCGTAGACCGCGCCGCCAAGTTGCGAGCGCGACACCCCCGCGGTGTTGCGCAGTGCGTCGTACACGCCCCGGGAGTCCTGCGCTTCCAGGACGGCGGACGTCACCACGTTGACCGTCAGCGGCACGTCCAGGATCTGCTGGTCGCGAAAAGCACCCACCTGCACGGTGCGGGCCTTGAAGCCGGTCGGGCGCTCGGCCACCACGCTGACGACCTGCAGCTTGTCGTCGTCTGCGGCCGCGGCATTCGGCGCCGCGGGGGGTGCGGCGCCCGACTGCGCCAGGGCGGCCGGGGCGGCCATGGACGCCAGCGCCAGGGTGACGGCCAGGCCCAGGGCGTTGGCAGGCGGGGCGTTGTGCGCCAGGAAGGTCTTGGAGGCGGGAGCTTTCACGGCGTGTTCCTTCAGCAAGGGCCGGGCGGGCCTGTGGGGGAGGGTCTTCGAGATCAGGCTATCAATGTTTTTTAAGGTTGTAAAGCACAATAAAGGAGGCACTGAAGTTCACAGGGGCGATGGCGGGGGTGCGGCGCTGCGGCGCTCACACCTCGGCGTGCAGCCGCAGCAGGTTGGTGTAGCTCTTGTGCAGCAACTGGAAAGCGCGCGAGCGCGGCGCCATCGAGAAGAGTTCGCGCCGCACCAGGTCCAGCTCGAAGAGCATTTCCCGCAGGTGGGGGTCGCGCACCAGGCTCTGCACCCAGCCGGCGACCACATGCCGTACCCCGCGCGTTACCGGGTTCACGCGATGCAGCGTGGTGGCGGGGTACAGCACCATCTGCCCGGCGGGCAGCTTGAAGCTCTGCTCGCCCTGCGGCTCGTCGATCACCAGCTCGCCGCCGTCATAGTCCCCGGGCCGGGACAGGAACAGCGTGAAGGCCAGGTCGGTTCGCACCGGCGGCTGGCCCATGACCGCGTTGTCCACATGGTTGCCGTAACCGCCGCCAGCGGCGGTGCGGCTGACCAGCACCTCGGACTGCGCCCGGGGCAGGGCGGCACTGATGAAGGTCTCGTTGCCCTGCAAGGCGTCCTCGACGACTTTCTGGATCTGCAGCCGCAGCGGTGAGTGCGGGGGCAGTTGCAGGTTGTTCTTCACGTCCCTGGCCGCCCATCCGGCCGTGGCGGCTCCGCTGTCGAAGGTCTGCACCAGCAAGGCGCTCGTGATCTCGTCCACCCGCTCCTGCGGCAGCACGGCGTCGATGCACAGGATCATGCGCCGGTCCTCCGCCTCGTCGAACCACTTCCCCGTGTCGCAGCGGGACGGCGTCAGTCCCTGGCGCTGCGCTTGCGGAAGGTGTCCAGCACGCGGCCGACCACCAGGTCCTTGCCGCTGCCGTAGGTGCGCTTGCCGTCGCCGATCATCACGAACTTGGTCACGAAGGCGAAGTAATAGCAGGCTTCGCCGTCCTGCGGCTTGCCGGAGTAGGCCGGCATGCAGACCTGATTGCCCCTGATGGCGTAGCGCCCGGCGATGGGGTTGACCACGGCGGTGTAGCACACGCCGTTCTCGATCTCGTGGTCCTCGCCCAGGGGGGTGGGGCACTGGGACATCTCGGCCTTGCTCCAGTCGCGCTTCCAGCCTTGAACCGTGCCATTGGGATGGAAGTGCAGGGCCACGGCCTGGTCCTTGCGCACGGTGTTGCCCACCAGGGCCATGCGCAACTGGTCGGCATCCAGTGCCGGGGCCCTGAAGTCCGGACCCGATGCGGAGAAGCCGATGCCACCTTCGCCGCCTTCTCCAGCCAGTTGCTTCTGCAGCGCCTTGGCAAAGGGGTAGTCTCGCTGGTGCTGGTTGCCGTGGTAGGTGACATCGGCCGGTCTCGGGGCCGCCATGGCGACGGGTGCAGCCCCAGCCGGCGCGGTTGCGCCAGCGGCAGGCGCTTGCCCTTGGGCTGCCAGCGGTGTGCTGGCCACCACGGCCAGCCCGGCCCAGACACGCCTGGTCGATCTCATGGGGAACTCCTCGTTCGGCCTGCCGACCGGCGACCGCCGCCGGACCCTGACACAACGCCAGGATGGGTTTGTAGCGTTCTTGTACCTTGGAAGTCAATAATGCAATATAGTGAATTTTCTCCAAGCGGCAGGGCAGGGCCGGGCAAAGCCCCGGGCAGCGAAGACCATCGAGTTGCGGTGTAGTTCGGCGAAGAACAACTCAGAACACTAGAGGTTGGTGCCCCCCATGGTCGATCCCTGTCAGTTCATCGAGGTGGCCGGCCCCCCGCAGGAGCGGGGCGTGCAGTACGGCAGGGCGGCGGGCGAGCGCATCGCCTTGGGCGTGCACCACTACCGCGAGCAGCTTTCGCGCTCGGACTTCGGGGAGCAGGAGATCGAGGCGGCGGCGCAGCAGCTGCTGCCCGTCATCGAGGGTTTCGATCCGGGATTCGTCCCCGAGATGCGGGCCATTGCGCGCGGGGCCGAGCAGCCGCTGTCGGCCATCGTGCTGCTCAACGCCCGCACCGAGATGCTGCAGATCGCGCATCTGCGCCGCGGCGCAGATGCCGCCGATGACGACCCCGACGGCTGCACGGGCGTGGTGGTCCTGCCCCAGGCCACGCGCCACGGCCGGCTGATCCAGGCCCAGAACTGGGACTGGAAGGCCGAGTGCGCGCAGACCGCCGTGGTCCTGAAGGTTCACGGGCAGGCGGGCGCGCCGGACTTCCTGACCTTCACCGAGGCGGGCGCGCTGGCGCGCAGCGGCTTCAACGCGGCGGGCATCTCCATCACCGCCAACTACCTGGAGTGCGACCGCGACTACCGGCACACGGGCGTTCCGCTGGCGCTGATCCGGCGCAAGGTGCTGCAGCAGCAGGACTGGGCCAAGGCGCTGCAGGCGGTGTACTGCACGCCCAAGTCGGCCTCGAACAACATCATGGTCTCGCACGCCCAGGGCCTGACGATCGATTTCGAGTGCGCCCCTGACGAGACCTTCCAGGTGCATGCGCAGGACAGCCTGCTGGTGCACGCCAACCACTGGGTCAGTCCCGTGGCGCTGGCCAAGCTGCGCGAGACCGGGGTGAAGTCCACCCCCGACAGCCTGTACCGCGACCTGCGCGTGCGCGGTCTGCTGGAGCCCCTGCTCGGCCGTATCGAGTCGCGCCATGTCAAGGGCGCGCTGTTCGACCGCTTCGGTGGCGACTGGGCGGTGTGCCGCCCGCCGCGCTCCAGCCCGTCGACCCACAACCTCAGCGCTTCCGTGGCCATGGTGGTCATGGAGCCCGAGGCGGGCGTGCTGGAGGTGGCGATGCTGCCCGCCCTGAACCGCGAGTTTCAGCGCTTCGCGCTGGAGATGTCCTTTGTCCGGCAGAAAGCCGATCCCTTGCTTGAGGAGTGAACACGATGAACAAGCCCCATGTACTGGCCCGCTGCGTGCTGGCCGCTGCCGTGGCCTGGCCGCTCCTGGTCCAGGCCCAGGCCCAGGCCCAGGCCCAGGCCCAGGCCCAGGCCCAGGCGCAGAGCCAGACGCTCAGGGTGCGGTTGAACGCCGACATCCGCTCCACCGATCCCGGCGTCAACCGTGACTTCAACACCGACGGTGTGGTGCTGCACATGGTCGAAGGCCTGGTGGCCCTGCGTGAGGACACCAGTGTGGGGCCCCTGCTGGCCAGCCGCGTGGAGGCATCGCCCGACGGCAAGACCTACACCTTCACGCTGCGCCCGGGGGTGAAGTTCCACAACGGCGCCACCCTGACCGCCGACGACGTGGTCTGGGCCTGGAAGCGTTACCTGGACCCCGCCACCAACTGGCGTTGCCTGCCCGAGTTCGATGGCCGCGGCGCGGTCAAGGTGGTGTCCATCGACGCGCCCAACCCCAGCACCGTGGTGTTCCGCCTGGACAGCGCCTCGGCGCTGTTCCTGGTGTCCATGGCCCGCATGGACTGCGGCGGCGCGGGCATCGTGCACCGCTCATCGCTTGGCGCCGACGGCAAGTGGGCGTCGCCTGTGGGCACCGGGCCCTTCAAGCTCGGCGAGTGGAAGCGCGGGCAGTACGTCGAGCTGCAGCGGTTTGACGGCTACGTTTCCCGGACCGACCCGAGCTCGGGCTACACCGGGGCGAAGAAGGCCGAGGTTGAGAAGGTGCGCTTTGTCGTCGTGCCCGATGCGGCGGCGGCCAAGGCCGCGCTGATGAGCAACGGCCTGGACCTCATTCCGGAAGCGGCTTCTTCGGACCTGCAGGAACTCAGGGCGCGCCAGGACCTGAGGGTGGACATCAGCAGCACCATGGGCTTGAACGGCCTGCTGTTCCAGACCCGCGACCCGTTGCTCAAGGACGCGCGCATCCGCCGCGCCATCGCTTTGAGCCTGGACACCGAGGAGATCGCGCGCACCGTCTCCGAAGGGCTGTCCAAGCGCAACAATTCGGCCATTCCGCTGACCAGCCCGTTCTACGGGACCGCGCAGTCCACGGGCTACCGGCAAGACCTCGCCGAGGCGCGCCGCCTGTTGGCCGCCGCGGGCTACAACGGCCAGCCCATCAAGCTCACCGCCACCAAACGCTATAACTCGATCTTCGACGCTGCGGTGCTGGTGCAGGCCATGGCGCAGGCCGTCGGGATCAAGATCGACATCGAGGTGCTGGACTGGGCCACGCAGCTGGACCGCTACAGCAAGGGTGAGTACCAGCTCATGTCCTTCAGCTACTCCCCGCGCCTGGACCCGGCGCTGAGCTACGAGATGCTCATGGGCCCCAAGGACAAGCAGCCGCGCAAGGTCTGGGACAACCCGGAAGCGCAGGCCCGGCTGGCCGTGGCCACCGATTCGGCTGACCGCGCCGAGCGTCAGGCCATCTTCGACGACCTGCATCGCCGGATGCTGGAAGAGGTGCCCCTCGTGGTGTTCTACAACGGCGCCGACGTGGCCGCGATGCGGCGCAGCGTCAACGGCTACAAGGTCTGGCCCGCCAGCCTGCCCCGGTTGTGGAACGTGCGGCTGCAGTAGCCCGCGATGCTCGGCTACATCCTGCGCCGCCTGCTCCTGACCCTGCCCACGCTGCTGCTGGTGGCGGTGGCGGTGTTCGTGCTGATGCGCCTGATCCCGGGGGACCCGGTGCAGTTGATGCTGGGCGACACCGCGGACGCGGCGCAGGTGGCCGAGCAGCGCGCGCGCATGGGGCTGGACGATGCGCTGCCGGTGCAGTTCGCCCGCTGGGCCCAGGCACTGGCGCAAGGGGACTTCGGCCGATCCATCAGTGACCAGCAGCCGGTGCTGCCCCTGATCCTGGAGCGCTTCAGCGTCAGCGCCACGATCGTGATCGCGGCCGTGGCGCTGGCCGTGGCGCTGGCCGTGCCCGCGGGCCTGGTGGCCGCGTGGCGCCAGAACCAGCCCCTGGACCTGCTGATCGTGCTGGGAGCCACCTTGCTGCTGTCGGTGCCGAGTTTCTGGCTCGGCCTGCTGCTGCTGCTGTTCTTCGGCATGCACCTGGGCTGGTTCCCCGTGATCGGCTACGTGCCCATGAGCCAGGACCTCATCGGCGGGGCCTGGTACCTGGTGCTGCCGGTGGTCACGCTCGTGATGATCGAGACCGGCGTGCTCACCCGGATGATGCGAGCCAGCGCCATCGAGGTCCAGCGCCTGGAGTACGTCACCCATGCCCGCGCCAAGGGCGTGCCGGATTGGCAGGTGGTGGCGCGGCATGTGCTGCCCAACGCCTTCGCGCCCACCCTCACGCTGGTCGGCCTGGTGCTGGGCAACCTGCTGGGCGGCATCGCGGTGCTGGAGACGGTGTTCACGCTGCCCGGACTGGGTCGGCTGCTGGTGGACGCCATCTTCGCCCGCGACTACCCCGTGGTGCAGGGCGTGCTGCTGTTCACGGCGCTGATCTACGTGCTGGTCAACCTGGCCGTGGACCTGCTGTATCCGCTGTTCGACCCGCGGGTGCGCGTGACATGAAGTGGCGCGCCAACGGCGTGGCCGGCGTGCTGCTGGTGGGCACGGTGCTGGTGGTGGCGCTGGTGGCGCTGGCGTGGACGCCCTATGACCCCCTGGCCCTGAACCTGCGCGCCAAGCTGCAGGCCCCCTCGGCGGCGCACTGGCTGGGCACCGACGAGTTCGGCCGCGATGTGGCCAGCCGCCTGATGGCCGGCGCCAGCAGCAGCTCCCTCGTGGCCGTGGCCACCGTGGCCCTGGCCACGGCGCTGGGCGTGGCGGTGGGGGTGCTGTCGGGGTTCCTGCGCGGCTGGACCGACCGCGTCCTGATGGCGCTGAACGATGCCTTGCTGGCCTTTCCCGGCATCCTGCTGGCCCTGGCGCTGATGGTGGTCGTGGGCGCCAACCGCTGGGGCATCGTGCTGGCCCTGGGCCTGGCCTACGCCCCGAGCATGGCCCGCGTCGTCCGCGGGGTGGTGCTCAGCCTGCGCGAGACCGAGTACGTGGAGGCGTCGCGGATGATCGGCAACAGCGACACGGTCACCATGCGGCGCCATGTGCTGCCCAACTGCGTGGCCCCGGTGGCGGTGCTGGCCACCAGCATGTTCGGCTGGGTGCTGCTGTCGGAGAGTGCACTGAGCTTCCTGGGCCTGGGCGTCCCGCCGCCCGCGCCCACCTGGGGCAACATGCTCGCGGGCAGCCGGCCGCACATGCAGACGGCCGTGTGGCTGGGGTTGGCGCCTGGTCTGTGCATCGCCTTGACGCTGCTGGGAATCAACCTGCTGGGCGATGCGCTGCGCGACCGCCTGGATCCCCGGATGGCGCGCGCCTGATGATGCCGACGCTGTCGCCATCATCGTCACCGCAGCGTGCCGAAGGCCGCCCTGCGTTCCTGAGTGTTCAGGGCCTGAGCGTGTCCGCGGGCTCGCAGCCCCTGGTCCAGGATCTGAGCTTCGACATCGCCCCGGGCGAGTGCCTGGGCGTGATCGGCGAGTCCGGCAGCGGCAAGACCCTGGCCGCGCGCGCCATCCTCGGCCTGCTGCCCTACGGCGTGCATGCCCACCACGGCCGCATCCTGCTGGACGGCGAGGATCTTCTCAGCGCCCCGGCGCCGCGCCTGCGCGCCCTGCGCGGCGCGACCATCGGCATGGTCTTCCAGGAGCCGCTGGTGTCGCTGAACCCGGCCCACCGCATCGGTGCGCAGATGGCCGAAGGGCTGCGGCTGCACACGCGGCTGACGCGGCAGGAGATCCAGACCCGCTGCCTGGCCATGCTGGAGCGCATCGGCATCGACGACCCCAGGCGCTGCCTGAGCGCGTACCCGCACGAGTTCAGCGGAGGGATGAGACAGCGCATCATGCTGGCCAGCGTGATGCTGCTCAATCCGCGGATGCTGATTGCGGACGAACCCACCACCGCGCTGGACACCCTGACGCAGCAGGAGGTGCTGGACCTGATGCAGGAACTGGCCCGCGAGCACGGCACCTCCATCCTGCTGATCACCCACAACCTGGGTCTGGTCAGCCGCTACGCGCAGCGTGCCGTGGTCATGCGACAGGGCCGCGCCGTGGAGACCGGCGAGGTGACGCACCTGCTGCGCGCCCCGTCGCATGACTACACCCGCACGCTGATCGAGGCCCTGCCGCGCCGTGCCGCGACCGCCGTCCACCGCGGTGCTGCGGACACCCCCCTGATCCAGGTGCAGGACCTGCACGTGAGCTACCCCGGCGCCCGCGCCGGGTTGTTCGGCCGTCGCCCCGCGCAGCCTGCCGTGCAGGGCGTGAGCTTTCGCATCGACGAGGGCCAGACAGTGGCCGTGGTGGGCGGCAGCGGGTCCGGCAAGACGTCCCTGGGCCGGGCGATCCTGCAGCTCACCCCCAGCGCCCGGGGCCAGGTACGCTTCAGGGGCGAGCCGGTGAACCCCGCCGACCGCGCCGGGCTGCAGCGCTTCAGGCACGCCTGCCAGCTCGTCTTTCAGGACCCCTACTCCTCGCTGGACCCCCGGCACCGGGTGCACGACATCGTGGCCGAGCCGCTGGGCCTGGTGGCCGGGCTGGGACAGGGTGCCGCCGCTGCCCGCGTGGACCAGGTGCTGCAGGAGGTGGGGCTGCAGGGCCTGGGCCGGCGCTTCCCGCACGAACTCTCTGGCGGGCAGCGCCAGCGCGTGGCCATCGCCCGGGCCATCGTGCGCCGCCCCGCCTTCGTGGTGGCCGACGAGCCGGTGTCCGCCCTGGACATGACCATCCAGGCTCAGGTGCTGGCCCTGTTCCGTACCTTGCAGCTGCAGCATGGCTTCGCCTGCCTGTTCATCTCGCACGACCTGGCCGCCGTCGAGCAGGTGGCCGACCGCGTGATCGTCATGCAGCACGGCCGCGTGGTCGAGGACGGCACGCGCGATCAGGTCTTCGATGCGCCCAGCCATCCCTACACCCGGCAACTGCTGCAGGCTGCACCCCGGCTGTCAGCGTTGCCAGGCTGCGAGCCCCTGTCGCAGGGGCCGCACAGCCCGCGGAACGCCTGAACGATGGCCCTCCTGGACACCGACCGCGAACTCGCGCGTGACTCCTACTACCTGCGCAGCGCGCCGGAGTGGAAGCCGTCAAGAGCCCTGGAAGGCGAAGCAGACTGCGACGTGGCCGTGGTCGGCGCCGGCCTGGCCGGCCTGTCGGCTGCGCTGGAGCTGGCCGCCCGCGGCCTGAGCGTCACGGTGCTGGAGGCCCGGCATGTGGGCTTTGGCGCGAGCGGGCGCAACGGCGGCCAGGCCATCCACGGGCTGTCCTGCGACATGGCGGTCATCGAGGCCCAGCTGGGCCTCGACGACGCCCGCCGGGTCTTTGACCTGTCCATCGAGGCGCTGGACCTGATGCGCCAGCGCATCGCCATCCACGCCATCGATTGCGAGTGGCAGGACGGTTTCCTGAGCGTGGCCACCTCGCCGCGCAAGGCCCGGGCGTTGGCCGGCTGGGCGCAGCACATGGCGCAGGCCTATGGCTATGCCATGACCGTGGCGGCACGCGACACGGTGCGCAACTGGATCGACAGCCCGCGCTACCACGGCGCGGTGCACGACCCTCGCAGCGGCCACCTGCATCCACTGAAGTACACCCAGGCCCTGGCGCGCGCGGCCCTGGCTGCCGGCGTGCGCCTGTACGAAGCCACGCCTGTGACGTCGCTGCGACAGGGCGGCATCGTCAGCCTGATGACGCCGCACGGCCGGGTCTGGGCTCGCCAGGTGCTGCTCGCTGGCAACGTCTACCTGCAGGGTCTGGCACCCACGCTGGCGCCGCGCATCATGCCGGTGGGGACTTACATCGTCTGCACCGAGCCGCAGGAGCCAGCACTGCTGCAGCGGCTCATTCCTTCGCGCTCGGCGGTGTGTGACACCAACGTGGTGCTGGACTACTTCCGCCCCACGGCCGACCACCGCATGCTCTACGGCGGGCGCGTGAGCTACAGCACGGCCACGCCGCGCGACATGGCGGACTCGCTGCGCCGACGCATGGTGGCCACCTTCCCGCAACTGGCCGGTGCGCGCATTGCCCATGCCTGGGGGGGCTTCGTGGATATCACGATGAACCGCGCACCGGACTTCGGCCGGCTGCCGCCGACATCCGCCGGTCATGCGGCCAACGTCTACTACCTCCAGGGGTTTTCCGGCCACGGGCTGGCGCTCACGGGGCTGGCCGGGCAGATGGTGGCGCAGGCGATGACAGGGGATGCCTCGCGCTTCGACGTCTTTGCCCGGCTGCGCCACCGTGACTTCCCGGGTGGCGCGCTGTTGCGCATGCCGGCCCTGGTGCTGGGCATGGCCTGGTATCGCTTGAAAGATCTGTTGGGGTGACCACATGGTGTCCAGAGAACGCTGTGCAACGTTTGGCGAGATGGAGCAGTGGCTGGACCGCCACCGCGTGACCGAGATCGAGTGCCTAGTGCCCGACCTCACGGGGGTGGCGCGCGGCAAGATCCTGCCGCGCGAGAAGTTCACGGAAGACCGCGGCATGCGCCTGCCCGAGGCCATCGTGGCCATGGGCGTGACGGGCGAGTTTCCCGAAGAGGGGCCCTACTACGACGTCATCCACCCCACCGACCGCGACATGCACCTGCAGCCCGACCCGCGCAGCGTGCGCCTGGTGCCCTGGGCCGTGGACCCCACCGCCCAGGTCATTCACGACTGCTACGACCGGGACGGCCAGCTCGTGCCCTTCGCCCCGCGTTCGGTGCTGCGCCGGGTGTGTGACCTGTACGCCGGGCGCGGCTGGCAGCCCATCGTCGCGCCCGAGCTCGAGTTCTACCTCGTGGCGCGCAACACCGACCCCGACGTGCCGCTCAAGCCCCCGGTGGGCCGCAGCGGGCGCAGCGAGACCTCTCGCCAGGCCTACTCCATCGACGCCGTCAACGAGTTCGACCCCCTGTTCGAGGACG
>JBMLPD010000375.1:3184-7319 GCA_049242285.1 Rubrivivax sp. | reverse complement strand
GCCGCGGCCTGCAGCACCAGGCGCGCCGCCTCGGGGATGGTCATGAAGTAGCGAATGATCTCGGGGTGCGTCACCGTGACCGGGCCGCCACGGGCGATCTGCTCCTGGAACTTGGGGATCACGCTGCCGCTGCTGCCCAGCACGTTGCCGAAGCGCACCGCCATGAAGCGCGTGACCGGGTGCTGCGCGGCCAGCGCGCGCAAGGCCATCTCGGCGGCACGCTTGGTGGCGCCCATCACGTTGGTGGGGTTCACCGCCTTGTCGGTGCTGATGAGCACGAAGCGCTCGGCACCCGCCTGCGCCGCGGCCTGGGCCGCGTGCCAGGTGCCCAGCGTGTTGTTGCGCAGCGCCGCCCAGGCATTGCCCTGCTCCATCAAGGGCACGTGCTTGTACGCCGCGGCATGAAAGACCACCTGCGGCCGCCAGCGTTGCAGCACGCTGCCGATCTGCAGCGCGTCCTTCACATCAGCCACCAGGCGCACCAGTTCCAGGGCGGGAAACTGCTCGCTCAGCTCCTGCTCGATGGTGTAGAGGTTGAACTCGCTCAGCTCCACCAGCACCAGCCGCGCCGGCCCCTGCCGCGCCACCTGGCGGCACAGCTCTGCGCCGATGCTGCCGCCGGCCCCGGTGATGAGCACCGTGCGGCCGCCCAGCACACTGTGCAGGCCCGCCTCGTCCAGCGCCACGGGCTCGCGGCCCAGCAGGTCTTCGGGTTCGATCTCGCGCACGCGCGAGACCTCCAGGCCTGTGCGCAGTTCGTCTGCGCTGGGCACCGTCAGCACGTGCAGGCCGGTGCGGGCCGCGCGCTCCAGCAGCGCGCGCTTGGCCGGGCCACGCAGCGAAGGCAGGGCCACCACCAGGTGGGTGGCGGCCGCGCGCCATGCGGGGTCGTCCATGCGTGCCAGCGGGCCCAGCACCGGCACGCCGGCGATGCGCGCGCCGTGCTTGCTGGGGTCGTCGTCCAGCAGGGCCACCACCGTCCAGCCCTGCTGGTGGATGCCGGCCAGCAGGCGCCGCGCCGCCTCGCCCGCACCCAGCACCACGGCACGCCGCCCGGCCCCTTCGGCCCCGCCCGTGATGCGCGAGCGGGCGTGCTCGTACACCATGCGGTAGGCGATGCGCACCAGGCACACGCCCATCAGCGCCACCACCGGGTGCAGCGCCAGCACGGCGCGCGGCACCTTGCTCAGGCCCAGGGCCAGCACTGCCGTGGCGGCCAGCGCCCCCGCCGCGGCGCAGGCCAGGGTGAGGCGGCGGATGTCGCCAAAGCCGGCAAAGCGCCACATGCCCTGCGGCACGCGGGCCAGGGCGAAGGCGGCGAGGTAAGTGACGACGATGCCCAGCAGCACCCAGGCGTCGTAGGCCGGGCGGGCGCTGAGCCAGCGGTCAAAACCCAGGCGGAACAGATACGTGATGTTCCAGGCCAGGGCGATGACCACCCCGTCCACCAGCAGCGACAGCGGCTCGCGGTGGGGCCGCAACCGGGCGAGGAAGCGGTCCAGCCGGTGCCAGGCCGTGTCCTGCGGAAGGGCCTGGCGGACGTCCTGCCGGGCTTGTTCCCGGGTGTCGGGGCGCGGGGGCTGCATCGTCATTTCTGCACCCAGGCCAGCACATGGGTGCGCAGCACAGGCATTGTGTTGAGCAGCGTCCACAGCGCGGGGTGAAGGCGCGCGGCCGCACGTCCCAGCGGCGGGGCCAGCGTCAGACGTTGCGCCCGAACCTGCCCTTGGGGAAACAGTTGGCGGATGCGCGCCACAGACACGCCACGCACGTCGGGGTTGCGCGGGTTGTCCACGGTGAAGTCGTACCACAGCACGCCGCCGCCAGGCTTGACGGCGCGCCACACGGCCTGCGCCAGTTGATGCTGGAACCCGTCGTCCAGCAAGGAGGAAAAGACGGTGGAGACCAGCACCACGTCGGCCTGCTCTTCGGGCAGCGGCAGGCGTGCCGCATCACCGCCCCACAGCGTCACGGCGGGCGGCAGGCTGCGCCTGGCGGCATCCAGGCGCTCGGGCAGCAGTTCCACGCCACTCAGGTGTTCGGGGGCAAAGCCCAGGCGCAGCATCTCCAGCAGGTTGCCGCCGCTGCCGCAACCCACCTCCAGCAGGCGGCGGTCGGCCAGCGTGCGCCAGCCCAGCCGGGCGAACAGGCGCAGCATGGCGCGCTGGCGCTCCTGCACGGTCAGCCAGACATCGGGCTGCAGCAGGCTGTAGCGGTCGGTCGCCGCGCGGCGCGCGTACCGCCCGGCCACGGCGGCGGCCTCGTCGGCGGTCGTGTCGCCGTCCGGGGCCGTCATGGCACCACCCTCCAGGATGAAGCAAGGGACACCCCTGCGCGACGGGTCGGAGTCATGCAGGCACCCCCACCGCCGCCAGGAACTGCCGCGCCAGCACCGGGTAGGCGTGGTGCTGCAGCACATGGGCCCGGCCCCGATCGCCGAGCTGCCGCCGCTCGCGCGGGCTGAGGGCGGCCAGCTGGCGCAGGCCGCGCGCCACCTCCTCCGGCGATTCGGGCGCCACCGTCAGGCCGCAGCCGGACTCGGCCACGGGGTCGTTGCCGGCCTCCACCGAGTGCAGCACGGGCCGCGCCGCCATCATGTAGTCCATCAGCTTGTTGGGCGCGATGCCGAAGCGGTACAGCGGCTGGCGCTGCCAGCCCAGGTAGGCGATGTCGATGGCGGCCAGGAACGCCGGCACCTGCGCCTTGGGGATGGGCGGCAGCAGCGCCACCTGGGCCAGGCCCTCGGCGCTGATGCGCGCGGCCAGGCGCTGTCGCTCGTGGCCGTCACCCACCAGCACGAAGCGCAGCGGCCGGTCGGCCAGCAGGCGGGCGGCGTCCAGCAGCACGTCCAGCGCGTTGGGCCGGCCCATGGAGCCGGCATAGCCCACGATCACCGCGCCGGCGCGGCGGGCGGCGTCGATGGCCTGCTCCACGTCCTGCCGAAGGGGCTCGGGCGGGGCCGACCACTCCTCGGGGCTGATGCCGTTGGGCACGATGGACAGCTTCTTCAGGTCCAGCCCCCGGCTTGCCATGTGCGCGTGCACCTTGGGCAGCATGGACACCACGGCGTCGCTGTGGCGGTAGGCGGCGTCCTCGGCCGATTGGCAGACAAGGGCGAACGGGTGCCACGGCGACATGCCCGACAGCTCCACGGGCGACAGCGGCCACAGGTCGTGCACCTCGTGCACCAGCCGCGCGCCCGCCAGTTGCGCGATGCGCCGCGCCACCCAGGTGTCCATGGGGTAGGTGCTGGAGGAGATCACCACATCGGGCCGCAACTCTGCCGCCAGCGCCGGCGCCTGCGTCCACAGCTGACTCAGAAACGACAGCACGTTGCGCATGCGTGCCCAGCCGTTGTCGCTGTAGGCGGGGGTGGGCAGCCAGCGGTAGTGGATGCCGTCCACGGTCTCGTCACCCGGCACCGGCTGGCGCGCACGGTAGTGCGAGCAGGCGGACGCCACGATCATCACCCGGTGCCCCAGACGCACCCACTCCCGGGCCAGGTAGTACGGGCGGTACTCCATGCCCAGGGCCGGGGTGCCGGCGTAGTGGTTGACGAGCAGGATGTTCAAGGCGGGCAGCGAGCGACAGGGTTCGTGCGGGGCGGGTCGGGTCAGGGGGCACTCACGCTCGCCTGCGGCAGCAGGCTGCGGTAAAGCGCCAGCAGTTCGGCCTCGGCGCGCGGCCAATGGTAGTGGGCGTGGACGGCCTCGCGCCCGGACCGGCCCATCGCCTGCGCCGCCGCGGGGTCGTCCAGCACCTGCCGGATGGCCTGGGCGACGGCGGACGGATCGGACGGGTCCACGCACAGGCCGCAAGCGTGCCGCTGCACGATGTCGCGCCACAGCGGAAAGTCCGAGGCGATCACCGGCAGGCTGGCCGACATGTACTCGAACATCTTGATGGGCAGGGAGTCCAGATAACTCGGCAGCGGCAGCAGGGTGACCAGCCCGACGCGCGAGCGCGCCATCACCTCGCGCACGCCCTCGCGGCCCAGCACGCCCAGGTAGTCCACCTGGGCCCAGCCCGGCTCGGCGCGCAGGGCCGCCTCGGTGGCGGCGTCTTCGAAGCGTCCGCACAACAGCAGGCGCACGCCGGGCAGGTGGGTGAGCGCGCGCACCATGCTGAAGGCACC
>JBMLPD010000375.1:0-3084 GCA_049242285.1 Rubrivivax sp. | reverse complement strand
TCACCCAAGCCGTCGCCCACCACCTGCACCACCTCGTAGCCCGCCTGCGCCAGCGAGACGCATTCCTTGCGGAAGATGCGGATGTCGTCGCGCGGGTGGACGGTGGTGAGGTGGACCACCGGGTGCCGCGGCGCGGCCACACGTTCGTGCAGGGCCAGGAACTGCTGCACGTTGGCGGTCAAGGTGGCGTGCCGAGCGATCAAGGCTTCGTTCTGCGGGCGTCCGGTGGTGTCCCAGCGCCCGTCGGTCCACCAGTGCGCGCCGCGCAACAGGGCCCGGGCCAGCGCGTCGACCAGGGCGGCTGGGGTGTCCCCGGCGACGAGCAAACCGTTCTCGCCCTCGCGCACCCACTCCCGGTTGGCCGGCAGGTCGGCCAGCACAGGCAGGCAGCCTGCAGCCATGGCCTCGAGCAGGCTGACCGAGGTGCCGTCAGACTCGGGCACGCTCACGAACAGCGCGCTGCGGCGGTAGGCCCGGGCCAGATCCGGGGCGGCCAGCAGGCCCGTGAATTCCACGCGGTCGGCCACCCCCAGGGACTGCGCCAATCCGCGCAGCGCGGGGGTCTGCTCTCCCGCAGCCGCCACCTCCAGCAGCCAACCCGGCAGCAGCGGCGCGGCCTGGGCGAAGGCGCGCAAGATGGCATCGATGCGGTACAGCGGCTTGTGCAGCCGGCACGACAGGATACGGCGCTCACGCACCACGGCCCCGAGATCAGCCTCGGCGGGCGGCGCATCGATGCCCAACGCAATCCACTCCTGCCAGGGCGGCGCGCCGGCTCCGGCGATGACCTGCGCGGCCTGCAACAGCACCCGGGCATCGGCCGTCCAGGCGGCCGCACCGCGCAGCGCGGAGCGCACCAGGGCACGCTGCCACCAGCCGCGGTGCGGCAGGCTCAGCACGTCCGATCCCCAGAGGGTGAGCACCACCGGCACGCCCGTGGGCCGCGCAGCGCGCACTGCATGCCAGGCCGTGGCATCGGCCTGGTGCACGTGCACCACCGCGGGCTGACAACGCTCGATCAGCGCGCGCAGGCGCTGCGGCGTGCGCACGTCCGCCAGCCGCAGGCTCATGAAGACCTGTTCGCGCAGACGTTCGTGGGTGAGCAGCGGTGTCGTGCCATTCGTCACCAGCACCACGTCGCGCCCCGCCTCGCACAGGCCCGCGACGAAGCGCCGCACATGCACCGAGTGCGGGCCGACGACGAGCACGGGACGAGGGCCCGTGAGTGTGTCTTGGCGAAGGGCCATCGGTTCTGGCAAGTGGAACGCAGCAGGCGTCGCGGGCCGAGGGGTTTTCGGACGGGCCTTGACGGTCCGGCCAGCTTCAGGCGCGCCGCGCCGCGCGGATCGCCACGTCGTGATAGACCTGGGCCTGCAGCGCCGCGCTGTCGGCCGCCCGCGCCCGGGCGGTCTCACACCGCGCCAGCCAGCCTTCCACGGCACCGCGCGCGGGCCAGGCCGCACCCCAGCGCAGGTAGGCGGCGCTGGGCCGCGTGAGCGTGGCCAGGCGAATGCGCTGCAGCGCCTGCACATCGAAATGCGGGGCCAGCGCGTCCAGGTAGTCCTGCTCGGACGTGCTGTGGCTCACCGAGCCGGAATGGCGGCCCGAGGCGCTGGCCTGCTCGATCATCAGCAGTTCCCCACCGGCTTGCAGCACCCGCGCCAGTTCGGCCACGGCCGCGCGCAGGGCCTGCCCGTCGGCGGTGGTCAGGCACTGCAGCACGCCCACGGTGAGGCAACCGTCGAAACGGCCGCTGGCCAGGGGCAGCGGCAGATCGGGCGCGTGGACGAAGGTGGCGGGCCCGCCGGGGTGCAACTGGCGCGCGGCCTCGATCATGGCGGCCGAGCTGTCCACGCCACAGTAGGCGGTGCCGGCAGCGGCGATACGCCGTGCGAAGCGGCCGATGCCGCAACCGTAGTCCAGCACCTCGCGCCGGCTGCGCGCCCAAGGCTGCACCACGCCCCACTGGATGCGGTCGATCAGGCCGTTCTTCAGGCCGTTGCGGTCTCCGGGGTCGATCACCGACTGCAGACCCACCCCTTGCCGGGCCCGTTCGTCCCAGTCCACTTCAGCCATCTCTTCCCCTTGGGGACCTGCCCCTTGGTGACGCCATGCCACCGCACCTTCGCCCGCCCGGCCCTTGCCGAGCGCAAGCGCGGATTATCCCGGCCGGGCCCGCAGGCCGCGCGCCCGCTGCAGCCACCGCCAGACGGTGGACTCCCACTGCAGGGTGCTGTAGGCCAGCGGCTGGGCGCCGAACTCCTGCTTGAAGCGCTGCACCTGCGGCAGGCCGTCGCTGGCCCCCAGGTTGAGCACGGGGACGCCACGCGCGCACAGATCCTGGATCACCGCGTCCATCAGGCGCACCATGGGGTGGGCCGCCTTCTGGTCCTCGCCGATGCGTGACACCCCCTGCCAGTACAGCGCCTGGTGGCGGCTTTCCAGCAACCACACCGCGCAGGCCAGCCGGCCCTGCACGTGATGCGTCCACAGGCGGGCACAGCCGCTGCCCAGCAGGTCCTGGAACAGGCTGCGCGGGTACGGAAAGCCCCCGGCTCGGCCCCAGCGCCGCAGGGAATCGGCGTAGACATCGAAGTAGGCGTCCAGGTCGGCGGCTCCACCCGTGAGCAAGCTGTTGCAGGCGATGCGGCTGGGCAGGCGCAGCGGCTTGGACAGTTGGTTGCGCTTGGTGGCGTGGTAGCTGCGGCGCAGGGCGTCCAGCCCCGGGCGCAGGTCCAGCACATGGGTCTGGCGCGGTGTGACCCGGTAGCCCAGGGCGCGGGCCTCTTCGGCTACCGCCCGCTGCCTCGGGCACAGGGGGTTGAGCTGCACCTGAACGCTCCAGGCCCCGCGCCGCGCCTGCGCCAGAAAGCCCGCCAGCGTGACGGCGGTCGCATCATCGGCACACACCGGCGCATACAGGCCGTAGGGTGCCCACACCCGCTGCTGGCGGCCGAGCCGCTGGCGCTCGAAGGCGCCATGCAGCGGCGCTTCCGGCGGGCCGACGGGGTGCTCGCGCAAGCCCGCGGCGCGGGCGAAAGCGCGGCGCAGCACGGGGTCGTCGAAGGGGTCGTCGAAGGGGTC
>JBMLPD010000374.1:0-1017 GCA_049242285.1 Rubrivivax sp. | reverse complement strand
GAGCCGTTGAAGGGCACGTGCGTGGCGGCAAAGCCCGCCTCGGACAGCAGCAGCTCCATCGTCAGGTGGGCCGAGCTGCCGTTGCCCAGCGAGGAGTAGTTCACCTTGCCGCCCTGCGCCTTGGCCCAGGCCACCAGCTCGGCCACGTTGCGCGCCGGCACATCGGCGTTGACCGCCAGCACGTTGGGCTGGCTGGTGGTCATGACGATGGGCTTGAGGTCCTTGGCCGGGTCGTAGGGCGTCTTGGCGTAGAGGAAGGGCGCGTAGGCCAGCGGCCCGTTGAAGCCTATGCCCAGGGTGTGGCCGTCGGTGGCCTTGGCCACCGCGTCCATGCCCAGCATGCCGCCCGCGCCGGGCTTGTTCTCGACGACCACGGGCTGGCCCCAGCGCGCGGCCAGCTTGTCGCTCATGGCGCGTGCGATGAGGTCGAGCGAGCTGCCGGGGCCCGTGGGCACCACGATCTTCACGGGGCGGCTGGGCCAGGTGGCCTGGGCCGCGGCGGGCCGGGTGGTCACAAGGGCCGCTGAGGCGGCCGAAGCGGCGGTCAGGGCCAGGAGGTGGCGGCGGTGCAGGCGCATGGGCTGGTCTCTTTGCGGTTGAGGGATGACGGGCCTGTACTGTAGTGCGCAGACTGTCGCGCGGACGGGGTCCTGGACACGAATCCGTGCGACGATCGCACCGTCATTTCCTTCGTACCCCCTTGCACCGTCGGGGCTTCCGTCATGTCGCGCGTTCTCAAAGTCCTGGCCGTCCTGGCGGCCGCCCTGATCTTGCTGGTGTCGCTGTGGTTCTGGGCCGCGCTGAGCTGGAGCTATTCCACGGGCGAGCGCGCCGGCTGGGTTCAAAAGCTCTCGCACAAGGGCTGGATCTGCAAGACCTGGGAAGGCGAGCTGGCGCTGGTGTCCCTGCCCGGCAGTGCGGTGGAGAAGTTCTACTTCACCGTGCGTGACGACGCTGTCGCGCAGCAGATCATGAAGGCCATGGGCAAGCGCGTGAGCCTGCACTACGAGGAGAAGG
>JBMLPD010000373.1:0-1520 GCA_049242285.1 Rubrivivax sp. | reverse complement strand
GTCCGGCGCTGAAAGTCTTTCATCAAGCGCTGCAACGGGCGCGCAGGTGCTTGCAGCAGGGTAAGGCCAGGGTCTCGTTCCCCATTCAGGGGCCCCATGGGGGCGATGCACACGGCGGGATGGCTCGCCACAGTACACCGCATGAGCGGCACTGACGACCTCCTGAATGCGGCCGGTGAATCGGGGCGCGACATCGGCGACGACTACGACAGCCCCTGGAAGGACATCCTCCACAGCGCCTTCCCGGAGTTCATGGCCTTCTTCTTTCCGGACGCAGGAGCGAGGATCGACTGGCGCCAGCCGCACGAGTTCCTGGACACCGAGTTGCGCCAGGTGGTGCAGGACGCCGAGCTCGGCCGGCGCCATGCCGACGTGCTGGTACGCGTGACCACGCTGGACGGGCTGACAGAGCATGTCTACGTGCACGTAGAGGTGCAAGGCGGGCGCGAGAGCGGTTTCGCGCGTCGGATGTTCGTCTACCACTACCGGCTGTTTGACCGTTTCGACGCACCGGTGGCCCGCTTTGCCGTGCTGGCCGATGACGACCCGCGGTGGAAGCCGGACGGCTTCTCTTTCGAGGCGCTGGGGCTGACGCACTCGGTGCAGTTCGGCATCGCCAAGCTGCTGGACCATGAACTGCGGTTGGAGCAGTTGCAAGAAGACGCCAACCCCTTCGCCCTGGTGACCGCCGCACATCTGCTGACGCGCCGCACCAGCGGCGATGCCGAGCGACGTTACGAAGCCAAGCTGCGCCTGATCCGCCTGCTGTACCGCCAGGGCTGGGAGCGCCAGCAGGTTCTGGACTTGTTTGCAGTGCTGGACTGGATGATGAGGCTGCCGGCCACGCTGCAGCAGCGGCTCTGGCAAGATGTGGATGCAATGGATGAGGAGAAACGCATGGCCTACGTCACCACCTGGGAACAGCGGGGGATTGAGAAGGGGCGGGAACAGGGCCTTGAACAAGGCCGTGCCCTGGGCCAGGCTGCGCTTCTGGAGCGACAGCTGAGCAGGCGCTTCGGAACGCTGTCAGAGGAGGCCCGCTCACTGCTGGCCAGCGCAACGCCAGAGCAACTTCAGACCTGGGGCGACCGGGTGTTGGATGCGGGTAGCCTGGCCGAGGTGTTCAGCCCGCACTGATCCAAAGGGTCCGCTACGTCAGCAGGCGATCCAGCAACTCCAGCACCACCGCCGGCGCCTCTTCGTGCGCCAGGTGGCCAAGGCCGGGCAAGCGGTGCAGTACGGCGTGCGGCAGGCGGCGGGCGGCTTCTTCCGAGGTGCGCGGGGGTACGGTAAGGTCGCTCTCGGACACCACCAGGTGCAAGGCGGGCGCCAGACGGTGCAGGTCCTGCAGCAGGGGGCGCAGGTCCCAGGCGGTCATCATGGCCAGGACGGCGGCCACGTGGCGGCGGTCGCTGACCAGGCGCGCATAGAGGTCGATACCGGGGCGGTCCAGGCGCGAGCCGGTGCTGGCCAGCAGGCGCTCCAGCGGGCCCCGGTGGCTGGCGTGGAAGGCGAACACA
>JBMLPD010000372.1:0-6233 GCA_049242285.1 Rubrivivax sp. | reverse complement strand
CCACGCCCGAGATCAGCCCGCCGCCGCCGATGGCCACGAACACGGCGTCCAGCGGCCCCTGGTGCTGGCGCAGGATTTCCATGGCCACCGTGCCCTGACCCGCGATCACGTCCGGGTCATCAAAGGGGTGGACAAAAGTCAGCCCCTGGGCCTGCTGCAGCGCCAGCGCCTGCTGGTAGGCGTCGGAGTAGCTGTCGCCGTGCAGCACCACCCCTGCGCCCAGGGCCTGCACGGCGTCGATCTTCACGCGTGGCGTGGTCACCGGCATCACGATGGTGGCCTTGCAGCCCATCTTGCGCGCCGACAGCGCCACGCCCTGCGCGTGATTGCCGGCCGAGGCGCAGATCACGCCGCGCGCGCGCTGCTCGGGCGTCAGGTGCGCCATCTTGTTGTACGCCCCGCGCAGCTTGAAGCTGAACACGGGCTGCTGGTCTTCGCGCTTGAGCAGCACCTGGTTGCCCAGGCGGCGCGACAGGTTCCGCGCCGGCTCCAGCGCCGACTCGATGGCCACGTCGTAGACGCGGGCGGTCAGGATGCGCTTGAGGTAGTCCGCCGCGGAGCGCTGTGCGGCCTTGCCCGGCGCGGCGACCGCTGTCCTTTCGGGCGGGGGGAGGGAGGAATTCGGCATCACGGGATCATAGAAGCCCCACCGAAGCACCCCGCAGGCAAAAAAAGACCCGGAGCCCCGGGAGGCTCCGGGTCAATCCACCGTTGGAGGAGGTGGAGGAGACAACCGGTGTGCAGCGTGTTCACTCGCGCGGGTCCGGCCTGCATGACCCGACTGGCGTGGGCGCCACACTGCAGCGAAATTCCAGTCTAGCACTGCAATGTTGCGGCGCAGCAAGAGTGCTTCAACGACGCATTCGGTTCCTGAGAAAGGTCCGTTCGACACAGAGGTAAGCACAAAACATGCCGCATCCATGCGCAGAGGGCTTGCAGAGGACGGTGCCCGGGTGCGGGTGGGGGCGCCACCGCGGGCGCGCAAGTCTGTCCGCCCGCACAATCCAGGTTCGTCTCACCAACCGTGTGCGGGCACAGCGCGCACCAGGATGCCACATGGAATGCACCGTTCACTGGATGCCCTCGGCCGGCATGGCCTTTGCGGCGGAAACCGGCAGCGGCCACTTGATCAACATGGACGGTGCCCCAGAGGGCGGCGGCCGCAACCTGGCCCCGCGGCCCATGGAAACGCTGCTGGCCGGTGCCGGGGGCTGCACGGCCTATGACGTGGTGCTCATCCTCAAGCGCGGCCGGCACGCCGTGACGGGTTGCCAGGTCAAGCTGCAGGCCGAACGCGCGGCCGAAGACCCCAAGGTCTTCACCAAGATCCACCTGCACTTCGTGGTCACGGGCAAGGGCGTACCCGCCGCCGCCGTGGAGCGCGCCGTGGCCCTGTCGCACGAAAAATACTGCTCCGCCACCATCATGCTGGCCCAGACGGCCGAGGTGAGCACGAGCTTTGAGGTGGTGGAGGGGTGAAGCGTACGCGACGGGGCGCTGCGCGGCGTTGAGGGAGGTGGAGCTGCATCAATGCGGCGCAGGTGCATGCACCACCCCAAACCGCTGCGCCAGGGTGCTCAGGCGCTTGTCCAGGGTCCACAACTGGGCTGAAGGCGTCAGCAGGGTGGAGCAAAGCAGCAACAGATCCACCAGACCGCATCCCAGCCCGAACAGGCGTTCGCTCTCGATGAAGTCCATGACCTCCCGAATCCCCGCTTGCGGGGTCTGCTGCAGGCTGGACAGATCTGTCAGTGTCTGGGCGCGTTGGGGCGGGGTGCCGCAGGCGATCTCCCCGACGATCAGGGGGTGCGTCAAGACCAGATCGCGCTCCAGCAGGTGCTTCAACCCGTCATTGCTCTGCCGGAAGTGATTCACCCAGACCGACGTGTCGACCAGGACACCCGTCACGGCGCCGCGCTGCCCGACCCTGCGTCCTCACGGCGCCGGGGAACAGACGTCATATGCGGCGCTGCGGCACCCAGGCAGGACAGACGCTTGGCCGCCTGCACCCGCACGAAGGTCTTGACGGCCTCTCGAAACAGATCGGCCTTGTCCATGGCGGGGTCGGCCACCTCCAGCGCACGCTCATAAAGCGTGTCATCGATCGTCACGGTCGTTCGCACGGCAGTGCCTCATCAAAAGTAACGTAGTTTCGCATCAAAAACTGTGGCAGCACCGTCAGTGTGGCAAGTTGCTCAGTTCATTGAGTGAAATGGCTCAACAGCTTGAGCAAAACGCAGGGCTGATGACGGGGTGTGGGTCAAAAAACTCACGTTCAGCGGTCAAGCCGCCCTCAAACAGCCCTCAAACCCGATGCGCCACCGTGGTCATCACCCCCGCGCTGGCTTTCATGAGCCACTTCACGGGCTCGGGCATGGGGGCGGCGCCGGCGGCCAAAGCTTTGTCGGCGTGGCGGGCTTCGTCAAGCTTCATTTGCTCGACGATGGCGCGTGAGGCGGCGTCGCCGGCGGGCAGGCGCTCCAGGTGGCTGGCCAGGTGTGCCTCCACCTGGCGTTCCGTCTCAACCACAAAGCCCAGGCTCGCGGCATCACCCAACCGCCCGGCCACCAGGCCGATGGCGAACGCGCCGGCGTACCACAAGGGGTTCAGCCAGCTCGGCCTGTCGTTCAGCTCGCGCAGGCGCTCCTGCGTCCAGGCCAGGTGGTCGGTCTCTTCCCGTGCAGCGGCCAGCATCTGCGCGCGCAGCTCCACGCCGCGGGCTGACAGCGCCTGGGCCTGGTACAGCGCCTGCGCGCACACCTCGCCCACGTGGTTCACGCGCATCAGGGCGCCAGAGAGGCGGCGGTCGGCCTCGGGCAGGCTTCCGTGAGGCTCTGGTGAACCCGCCACGGCCTCGTGCGCCGTGCTGGAGCGGGGCGTTGGGCGCGCGGCCACGCTGGCGCCTGCGACGGTGCGCAGTGCGTTTTCAACGCTGCTCAGCAAGTGATCGACAGCGGTCCGGTTCATGAGGGAACGAGGATACGCGATCCGGTCCGGCTGCCGCCGCGGGCCGGCTGCGTGGCCGGCGCAAGAAGTCAGGCGGGAATCTTGCTTGGGTGGGGGCATGAAGCTCCTGTCCACGGCACACCGTCCCCATCACGTTGTGTGCAGACAACAATAACCCGTCATTTGGGAGCTGTGGGCTTTGCAAGGCCGGGCCCGGTCTGGTGGAATGCAGGCAGCTTCCGAAATGAGGCAGGTTTGAGGGGCAGTTCGTCTGTTTCTCCAGCCGCAGCAGGCTCGGGACGTTTTGTTCAACCTAGGAGAACTCCGTAATGAAGAAGTCCATGCTCGCCCTGGCCGCGCTGACCGCGTTCGCAGGCGCCGCCTCCGCTCAATCTTCCGTGACCATCTGGGGCATCGTTGACGCCACCTACGCCATCGGCAACGGCAGCCTGTCCGACAAGACCCAGGTCACCAACTCCGGCTACAACTCCTCCCGCCTGGGTTTTCGCGGCGTGGAAGACATGGGCGGCGGCAGCCGTGCAGGTTTTTGGCTCGAGGCCGGTGTCAACAATGACAACGGCTCCATGGGCACCACCAACACCAACAACCAGTCCACAGGTTCTTCCGGTGGCGGTGGCATGACCTTCAACCGCCGCTCCACCGTGAGCTGGGGCGGGGAGTGGGGCGAGGTGCGTCTGGGCCGTGACTACACCCCCCATTTCTGGAACCACACGGTGTATGACCCGTTCGGGACGAACGGTGTGGGCACTTCGCAGATCCAGAACTCCGCCATCGGTGGATCGACTCAAGTGCGTGCCTCCAACAGCATCGGTTACCTCTACGGCATGGCCTTCAATGGCAACTCCCTCGGCCCGGGCAAGGGTTTCCATGCTTTCGCCCAGATGTACCGCGGTGAGAACAACAGCGGGTCCGCCACCAGCAATGACGGCAATGGCTTCAGCTTCCGCCTCGGCTACGACGCTGGTCCTCTGAGCGTGGCCTTCGCCAACGGCAGCACCAAGTACGCCAGCGGCAAGATCACCTCCACCAACCTGGGCGCTTCTTACAACCTGGGCGTGGCCAAGCTGAGCACCGAGTGGGCCAAGGACAAGGTTGCTGGCGGCAAGTCCGGTACCGGCGCGCTGTTCGGTGCCAACATCCCGCTGGGCACGAACGAAGTTCGTGTGGCGGTGTCCAATTACAAGACCAAGCTTGCATCCGGTGCTTCCGACGGCAGGGCGAACAAGCTCGCGCTGGGTTATGTGCAGAACCTGTCCAAGCGCACGGCCCTGTACGCCACCTATGCGCGTGTGAGCAACTCCGGCACCTCCGCTCAGGCCCTGAACGGCGCCACGACGGCTGCTGGTGGTTCCTCCACCGGCATGGACTTCGGCATTCGCCACTCCTTCTGATGGTGTGAGCGCCTGTAGGCAGAGCCCGCTCTCGTCACATGCCAACCAAGGCCGCCTCCGGGCGGCTTTTTTTTGTGCGCCTGACGTGCGGGCGTTCGACGATGGGCCAGATTCACCGAAGAAGGCCATGACACCAAGCGATGATCTTCTGCGGCTCAGACGCCGTGGCGTGCTGGTCGCGCCGCTGGCGGGGCTGACCTTGCAGGGCTGCGCTTCCTGGTTCGGGAGCGGTCCGTCGTCCGTCTCTGCATCCGGCGCCGCGCAGGCCGACTTCTGGCATGACGTAACCCTGCCCGGCAAACGTGCCACACGCTACACGGCCACCCGCAAGGACGGCCGGCTGGCGGTGCATGCGCGTGCCGAGGGCTCGGCCAGCATGTGGCGGCGCAAGGTGAATGTGAGCCCCGACCAACTGGGACAGGCCCGCTGGGCCTGGCGGGTGGACCGGCTGAACCCCCAGGCCAGCGTGGCCGATGTGGACCGGGAAGACGCCGTGGCGCGCGTGCTCTTCGCCTTCGATGGCGACCACAAGCGCCTGTCCGCCCGCAACCGGGCGATGTTCGATCTGGCGCGCGCGCTCACGGGCGAGACGCCGCCCTACGCCACGCTGATGTACGTGTGGGAGACCGCCCAACCCATGGACACGGTGGTGGTGAACCCGCGCAGCGACCGCATCCGCAAGCTGGTGATCGATTCCGGCCCTGACCATCTGGGCACCTGGCGAGTGCACCAACGCGACCTGGCAGCCGACTTCGAGCGGGCCTTTGGCGAGAAGCCTGGGCCGCTCGTGGCCATAGGCAAGATGACCGACGCCGACAACACCCAAGGCCGGGTCGAGGCCTGGTACGGCCCCATCGAGTTGATGCAAGGTCCACCCGTGTGACGCCGGACCCTGGGCGTTTCAGGGCTTCACGACGGTTTGTGAATCCGTCATTGACGGTATGAAAATCCTGATTTTGCGGTTTCAGAATCCGTGATTCACGGAAGCAACCATTTCGAATGACCCCTCTTTACCCTCGGTGGACAGAGCCACGCATGGCCGAAGCCATGCGGGATACGCCGGTGGTGTTGCGGGCTGGCGCCCGTCAGACCGGCAAGACGACACGGGTGCGCAAGCTGCCGACCCAGGAGGGCTTGCGCGCTACCTGACTTTGGACGATGAACTCACGCTCCTGTCTGCCCGCGAAGACCCGGCGGGGATGATCCGGAGTCTGGACCGCGCGGTGATCGATGAGATCCAGCGCGCCCCCGAGTTGCTGCTGGCCATCAAGAGGAGCGTGGACGAGGACCGACGCCCTGGCCGGTTTCTTCTGACCGGGTCGGCCAACTTGATGCTGCTGCCGGCGGTGGCCGACTCCTCGGCGGGCCGGATGGAGACTCTCCCGTTGCTGCCCTTGTCGCAGAGCGAGATCGAGGCGCGTACATCGACTGGCTTGACAGTGCCTTTGGCGGGCAACTGCTCCAGCCGGGCCGACCCGGCATCGGCCCGGATCTGGTGGAGCGGGTGCTGCGGGGCGGATACCCCGAGGCGGTTTCGCGTCACTTGCCCCGGCGTCGGGTGGCTTGGGCGCGCCAGTACATCGATGCCCTTGTCCAGCGGGATGTCCGGAATGTGGCGGAGGTCTTGAAGCTTGACGAACTGCCGCGACTGCTGCGCGCTGGCGCAGACGGCGGGCCAGATGTGCAATCACGCGCAGCTGGGCAGCCCGCTTGGCCTGGATGGGAAGACCGTGCGGCGCTAACTTTCATGATGTGGGGCAACGCCCCGGATCATGGAAGACTTCCACATTTAGTCGGTCTCTTCGAGCAGATGTATCTGCTGCAGCGGCTGGAAGTCTGGGCGCGAAACAGGCCCGGCCGCGTGGTCAAGACGCC
>JBMLPD010000371.1:0-1811 GCA_049242285.1 Rubrivivax sp. | reverse complement strand
GCCGTAGAGTGCCGAAGAGAGATGAAGCGCCAAAGAAGCGCAAGAAGCGATGAGGAATGCTGAGGCGCGCTGAGGCGCGCTGAAAGGGCTGTTGCAGGCCGATGTCCGAAGGCCGGGTGGTCTGCAGTTACTTCACCACCTCCACCGCGGTCACCACATACCCGCTGGCGGCCTTCTCGGCGCGAAACCTGACCTTGTCGCCGGGCTTGACCTTGTCCAGCAGCGTGGCGTCCGGCACCTGGAACACCATGGTCATGGGGGGCATGTCCAGGTGCTTGATCTCGCCGTGCTTGAGGGTGAGTTTGCCGGCACCCTTGTCGACACGTCGCACTTCCGCGTCGCTCATCTCGGCGGTGTTCACAGCGCCGCCGGCCGGCGCGGCTGCCTGGGTGGAAGCCGCAGGCGGCTGGGCGGCGTGGTCGTGGGCTTTGTGCTGGGCTGAGGCAGCCCCGGCGAGCGCAGCGCAGCACAGGATCATCAGGGCCCGAGGGGTCATCGAAGACGAGTTCATTCTGTACTCCCGGCAGACAAGAATGGGTGGAAGGAAGGCGGTTGAGGGGTGACGGTCGAGCCCCGCGCCTGAACCGTCCGGGGCAGCTGGAGTGTGACGGATTCGGGGGACAGGCGCACTGGTCAGGCAGCGCTGACCACGAGCATGCCGGCCATGCCCGCCTGGTAATGTCCGGCCATCAGGCAGGCGAACTCGAAGGTGCCGGGTCGGTTGAACATCCAGATGATCTGCCCGGTCTTGCCCGGCGCGACATGCGCCATGTAGGGCTCGTCATGCTCCATGTTCGGGAACTTCAGCATCAGCGCGGCGTGCGCCTGGTTCTCCTTGGGTGTGCCGATCACGAACTCGTGCATCACCTTGCCGGCATTGCGCACGCGGAACCGCACGGTCTGTCCGAGCCGGACCTCGATGCGCTCGGGCGAGAAGCGCATGGAGTCGAGCATGCGCACCTCCACGGTGCGCTTGACAGCCCGGGCCTCACCCGCAATCCCCCAATCCTTCTGCTCCTTGGTCAGCGGGCCCGCCTTCTTCTTGCGATGCTCCTCGTCCCCATGGGCCCGGGCGGGCGGGGCGGCCAGGCACAGGGCACCGACAGTGCCGAACGTGCCGACCATGCCGAACGCACTGCAGGCACTGAACGCGCCAAGCAACTGTCGGCGTTTGTCGGGGACAGCGGCGTTGGTGGCGTGGGTGGCGTTGTCAGGCCTGTGGGCTTTCATGATGTTTCCTGGAAGGGTTGGGCTGATGCGCTGGGGGCAGGGTGACGGACTGGCGGCCCCCATCAATGTCCGTCAATGTCCGTCAATCGCCGTCAATCGCCGTCAATCGCCGTCAATGTCCGCCGTGGCTGCCATGCCCGCCCGAAGGCTTGCGCACCAGCACTTCCACGTCGCGCGCGGGCCGGGCCGCAGGCGCCATGGAGGTGCCACCGCCCTGCGCCTGCCGTGCGGGCTCGGCCAGGGTGCCGGTCCACTCGTAGGCCACGGTGCCGGGCGGGTGCGGGTACCAGCCGGGGTCACGGTAGTCGCCGGGCTTCTGGTCCTTGCGTACCTTGACCACGCTGAACATGCCGCCCATGCCCACCGCGCCGAAGGGGCCGGTGCCCGTCATCATGGCTGCGGTGTTGTCCGGCAGGGGCATCTCCATCTCGGTCATGTCCTTCATGCCGCGCTCGCCCATCACCATGTAGTCCGGGATCAGCTTGGTGATCTGGCGCGCCACGCCCGAGTGGTCCACACCGATCATCGTGGGCACGTTGTGGCCCATGGCATTCATGGTGTGGTGGCTCTTGTGGCAGTGG
>JBMLPD010000370.1:0-1048 GCA_049242285.1 Rubrivivax sp. | reverse complement strand
ACAGCGCCACCACGCGCATCGGCTTCGGAAAGCCTTCCACCTTGCGCCCCTTGCGGGCGCGCTTGCCCTGGTAGGCCGCCAGCGCCGCGGGGCGGAAGTCTTCGTCCTTGGGCTTGCCACCGCGGCCCTGGCCGGTGACGCGCAGGGTTTCGGCAAGCGTGCACACCGACAGCAGCGGCGTCTTGGCGTCCACGTCCATCAGCGTCAGGCCCTTGCCGCCGTTGGGCTGCAGCTTCAGCTCATCCAGGGGAAAGACCAGCAGCCGCCCATCGGCCGCCAGGGCCGCCACCTGGCGGTGGGCCGGTTGCACGGCCACCGGCGGCAGCACCTGCTCACCGGCCTCCAGCGTGAGGAAGGCCTTGCCGCCCTTGTTGCGCGCGTAGAGGTCGGCCGTGCGCGCCAGCAAGCCGAAGCCCCCGCTGTTGGCCAGCAGCAGCGTGGTGTCGGCCCCGCCGGCCAGGACGTGCGCAGGCTGCGTGCCCGGCTCCAGGTCGATGAGCGTGGTGATGGGCGCGCCGTCGCCCCGCCCGCCGGGCAATTGCGCCACGGCCACGCTGTAGCTGCGCCCGTTGCTGCCCAGCACCGCCAGGGTGTCCACGCTGCGACAGGCCTGGGCACTGAGCAAGGCGTCACCGGGCTTGAACTGCAGGGCGGCCGGGTCCACCTCGTGGCCCTTCAGGGCCCGCACCCAGCCCTTGCCGCTGACCACCACGGTCACGGGCTCGTCCACGATGCGCACCTCGGCCACGGCCTTGCGCTCCTCCTGCACCAGGGTGCGGCGCTCGTCGCCACAGGCCTTGGCATCGGCCTCGATCTCACGGATCACCGTGCGCTTGAGCGCTGCCGGGCTGGCCAGGATGTCTTCCAGCTTCTGACGCTCATCGCGCAACTGCGAGAGCTCCTGCTCGATCTTGATCGCCTCCAGACGGGCCAGCTGGCGCAGCCGGATCTCCAGGATGTCCTCGGCCTGGCGGTCACTCAAGGCAAAGCGCTCGATCAGCGCCAGCTTGGGCTCATCGGCGTTGCGGATGATGCGGATGACCTCGTC
>JBMLPD010000369.1:0-1428 GCA_049242285.1 Rubrivivax sp. | reverse complement strand
CTGGGGGCGGTTTCGGCTTGACTTTCAAGACAGTTGCTAACTTTCATGATGTGGGGCAACGCCCCGGATCATGGAAGACTTCCACATTAGCCCCTCGCTCAAGCTGACCCGCTACCGCAGGCAGCGTAAGCCTGGTCCGCGGCCCTTGGGGCATCATCGCGGACCAGGCTTACGCTGCGCGCCTGCGCGGACAGCTTGGCTCGAACGGTTAAGCGCCAAAACAACCAGGTTCAATGCCGTTTCAAATTCGCCTCGCAACTCCAGCCGATCTTGAAGCGATTGAGCGCTTTGACGAGTTCGGCGGAAGCCGCCAACGGGAAATCGCCGCGGCCACTTGCCTGGTTGCAAGCGATAGGGAGGTCATCATTGGGTATGCCAGCTACGATCCACGAGGTCTCCTTGGGCAACCATTGCTTGGCTATCTCTGTGTGCGCACCGAGTTCAGGCGTCAAGGGGTAGCAACAGCCTTGGTCAAGGCAGTACAGTCAGTTGCCAAGGGCCGCAAGCTCATCTCGTCCACGGAAGACTGGTGTGTGGGCACCCAGCGCATCTTCGAAAACCTTGGCTGGCGCAGACTCGGCCAGATCTCTGACGTCAACAAAGACGGCTCCACGGAGTGGTTCTATGCCATCAGCCTCGGCGCCTGACAGCCCCGTTCGCTATGCGGCTTGATTCAAGTTTGTTGATGCCGGATCCATAACGATCACCTCCGGGTATTTGTTGTCCGTGGTCAGCTTCGGGATCCTCAGCACGGAGAGCTACGACGCTGGTCGTCCGCCCGTCGGCGATGCCTGGCCCTCCTGCAGGGACTCCCCCGCGGCGGAGGGCCCATCCGCGTCAGGCCGCACAATGACGCTCATCACTGCCCGTATGGCCAGTGCGGGTGGGCCCCTGTCGCTTGCAGCCCCACAACCCCCGCGCTGCTGGCTCAGACAGGCGCAACCTCAGTGAACACCCATGACCGACCCTGTCCCCTACACGCCGCCGCCCGTCTGGCGCTGGAACAAGCCCAGCGGCGGCGCATTCGCCAGCATCAACAGGCCCATCGCCGGGCCCACCCACGAGCAGGCGCTGCCCGTGGGCCGACACCCGCTTCAGCTGTACTCGCTGGCCACGCCCAACGGCGTGAAGGTGACGGTGATGCTCGAAGAGCTGCTGGCGCGCGGCCACGCGGGTGCCGAGTACGACGCGTGGCTGATCAACATCCGTGAAGGCGCGCAGTTCAGCTCCGGCTTCGTCGAGGTGAACCCGAACTCGAAGATTCCGGCGCTGATGGACCGCAGCGGGCCAGAGCCGGTGCGCGTGTTCGAGAGCGGGGCCATCCTGCTGTACCTGGCCGAGAAGTTCGGCGAGTTTCTGCCAACGGGCGTCGCGCGGGCCGAGTGCCTGTCCTGGCTGTTCTGGCAGATGGGCAGCGCGCCCTATCTG
>JBMLPD010000368.1:0-2737 GCA_049242285.1 Rubrivivax sp. | reverse complement strand
GTCGGCGCGCAGGGTGACGGTGTAGACCGCCATCACGTCCGGGCGGTCGATGAAGCAGGTGATGCGGCGGAAGCCCTCGGCCTCGCACTGCGTGAAGAAGCCGCCACCGCTGGTGTACAGGCCCGAGAGCTGCGTGTTCTTCTCCGGCGAGCAGGTGTTGCGGATTTCCAGCGTGAAGGTGTCAGTCGCTGGCGGGTTGTCGATGACGAGAAACCCGTCCTCGTGCCGGAACGAGACGCTCTGACCATCGGCCAGCACGCGCAGCAGGGTGAGGTCTTCGCCGTTCAGGCGCAGGGCCTGGCCCGGCGCGGCGGCGGGGTCGCGCTCGATCTGCAGCTGGCTGGCCACGATGGTCTTGGCCGGGTCCAGGTCGAAGGTCAACTCCACCGAGCGGATCCGGAAGGGGGGCGGCGCATAGTCGGCTCGCTGCACAACCAAGGGGGCGGCTCCATCACGCATGTTCATGTCTCCTGGGGCCCGGGGTGGGCCGGTGTCTGGCTTTGGCGTTTGAGGCACAGGGGCGGGGGTGGCCGTGGGCCTGTTCGCTTCGCGGATGCCGGGGTCTGCGCCTCACAGGCCCTGCTTCAGGCTGGCCTGGATGAAGGTGTCCAGATCACCATCGAGCACCCTCTGGGTATTGCTGATTTCCACGTGCGTGCGCAGGTCCTTGATGCGGCTCTGGTCCAGCACGTAAGAGCGTATCTGGTGACCCCAACCCACGTCGGTCTTGGAGTCTTCCAGTTTCTGCTGCGCCTCCATCTGCTTGCGCATCTCATGCTCGTACAGGCGGCTGCGCAGCATGGCCCAGGCCTCGTCGCGGTTGCGGTGCTGGGAGCGGTCGTTCTGGCACTGCACCACGATGTTGGTGGGCAGGTGCGTGATGCGCACGGCCGAATCGGTCTTGTTGATGTGCTGGCCGCCCGCGCCGCTGGCACGGAAGGTGTCGATGCGCACGTCCGCCGGGTTGATCTCGATCTCGATGGAATCGTCCACCTCGGGGTAGACAAAGAGGCTCGCAAAGCTGGTGTGGCGCCCGCCCGAGCTGTCGAAGGGGCTCTTGCGCACCAGGCGGTGCACGCCCGTTTCGGTGCGCAGGTGGCCGAAGGCGTAATCTCCCTCGACCTTCAGCGTGGCGCTGCGGATGCCGGCCACGTCGCCCTCGGTTTCTTCCAGCACCTCGGCCTTGAAGCCCTTGCGCTCGCAGTACTTGAGGTACTGGCGCAGGAGCATCTGTGCCCAGTCGCAGGCCTCGGTGCCGCCAGCGCCGGCCTGGATGTCGATGAAGCAACTGCCCGGGTCGGCGGGGTTGCTGAACATGCGGCGAAACTCGAGTTGCTCCACCGTCTCGCGCAAGGTGTTGGCGTCGTCGCGGATGGCCATCAGACCGTCGATGTCCGCATCGGCCTTGGACATCTCATAGAGCTGCGCGTTGTCGTCGAGGTTGGACGTCAGATGGTCGATGGTCTGCACCACCGTCTCCAGCGTCTTCTTCTCGCGGCCCAGTTCCTGGGCCCGCTTGGGCTCGTTCCAGACCGCGGGGTTCTCCAGCGCGGCGTTGACTTCGTTCAACCGCAGGGATTTGCGGTCGTAGTCAAAGATACCCCCGGAGCTGCTCGGTCCGCGCCTTGAGATCGGCAAGCAGCGAGCCGATGGCGTTGATGTCTTCGATGTCCATGTGCGTCATGGTCAGGATTTTCTCACGCGCTCTTCGATACAGACCGCCCTGCCGCTCAACGGGCGAGAAAGTCCGACAGCAGCGCGGCCAGGGCTTGGGGTTGGTCGTGGTGCAGCATGTGGCCGCTGGGCGAGAGCGTGGCCTTGCGCACCTGTTTGACCACGGACAGCCGCTCGTGGAACTCTTGCTTTGAATAGTGGCTGCCCCACCAGGTCTTGACGTCCGTGCGGTCGCCTTCCACCCACAGCATGGGTGCAGTGATCTGCTTCCAGCACTCCAGCGTCTCGTCCACTCGGTACAGCACGGGGTTGACCCGCTTGTGCGCGGCATCACCCAGGATGTGCCACCGGCCGTCGGCACCGTGCCGCGCCCAGTGCCGGGCCAGCCAGGCGGCCTTGTCGGCCGTCAGCAGCGGGTCGTTACCCAGCAGCCGATCAGCGACGTCCTGCACCGTGTCGTAGTCGCGAAGGGATTGCGGCGTCTTCAGCTCGTCCAGCCAGCGGGCCAGCCGTGCCGGTGCTTGCTCGGGGCGGGTACGGGGCATGCCGAACCCCTCCAGGTTGATCAGGCGGCGGACCCTGCCAGGGCGCACGCCGGCGTAGGCCATGACCACGTTGCCGCCCATGCTGTGGCCCAGCAGGTCGACTGGCCCCTGGGGGTACAGGGCGTCCAGCAGCGCGTCCAGGTCACCCAGGTAGTCGGGAAACCAGTAGGTGTCGACGTTGCTGTCGGACTCGGTGAGGCCAAAACCCCGCCAGTCCGGCGCGATGATGAAACGGTCGAAACCCTCGTGGACATGCAGCGCGTCAACCAGGAACTGAAACGACGCCCCCACGTCCATCCAGCCGTGCAGCAGCACCAGGGGCGGCCGGCCAAGTCGCACCAGCCGGGCATCGCCCCAGGTCTGCACGTGATGACGCAAACCGCGCAGCCCGACGAAGTGCTGGTGCGCATGCCGTGTGGGGTGGTACAGAGGCGGCAGTGAGGGTGCAAGGGCAGTCATGAGTGCACTGTAGGACAAGGGAACAGGGGGACAAGGGCGCAAGAGGGCAAGCGGGCAAG
>JBMLPD010000367.1:0-1422 GCA_049242285.1 Rubrivivax sp. | reverse complement strand
TTTGGCAGCGTGCTGGCCGTCGATGACGCGGCCCTGCTGCAGATCGCCGCCGTGGCCAGCCTCACGCTGTGGGCTCTGGCGGGCATGTACCGGCCCCTGGTGCTGGAAAGCGCCGACCCCGGCTTCCTGCGCAGCGTGGGCGGCCCTGGCGCGACCGCGCATGTGCTGCTGCTGGTGCTGCTGGTGGCCAACCTGGTCAGCGCCTTCCAGGCGCTGGGCACGCTGATGGCCGTGGGGCTCATGATGCTGCCCGCCGCTGCCGCCCGCTTCTGGGTGGCCAGCCTGCCGGCGATGGCGGCCTGCGCGGTGGGCATTGCAACCGCCAGCGGCGTGGCCGGGCTGCTGCTGAGCTACCACGCCGAATGGCCCTCAGGCCCCTGCATCGTGCTCGTCTGTGGCGCCTTCTATGTGGCCTCGGTGCTCCTGGGCACCAGGGAAGGCATCGTCACGCGTCGCGTGCTGGCCAGAACTCACCTCACCCGCTGACTCCCATGCACAACACGCCCTGTCCCTTGCTGAACCCACGCTGCTCCCGACGCGCCGTTCTGGTGGGCGGCGCCGCCGCCGGCCTGATCGGCCCGGCCTTCGGCCAGGCCCCATCGCCCACGGCGCGTGTGGTGGCCAGCTTCTCCATCCTCGGGGACATGGCCCGCGAAGTGGCACCGGCGGACATGGAGATCACGGCCCTGGTGGGGCCCGATGCCGACGCGCACGTCTACGCCCCCAGTCCGGCCGATGGCAGGCGTCTGGCGCAGGCCGACGTGGTGCTGGTCAACGGCCTCGGGTTCGAGGGCTGGATGCTCAGGATGGTCAAGGCCTCGGGCTACAAGGGCCCGGTGGTGGAAGCCACCGCAGGCATCCAGACCCGGCGTGGCGGCCACCACCATGGCCAGGACCCTCATGCCTGGCAGGACCTGCGCAACGCCCGCACTTACGCCACCAACCTCGCAGCGGGCCTGGCAAAACGCTGGCCGCAACGGCGAGACGAGATCGAGGCCCGGCAGCGCGATTACATCGCCCGCATCGACGCGCTGGACGCCCAGGTTCGCCAGTGGCTGGACGCCTTGCCCCGTGCCCAGCGAAGGGTCATCACCTCCCATGACGCCTTCGGTTACTTCGGCGCCGCCTATGGGGTGGATTTCCTGGCCCCGCAGGGCTGGAGCACGCACAGTGAGCCCTCTGCGGCAGCGGTGGCACGGCTGATCCGGCAGATCAAGCAGGAGGGCGTACGCGCCTTGTTCGTGGAGAACATCAGCGACCCCCGGCTGATCGAGCGCATCTCAGGGGAAACCGGTGTGCGCATCGGCGGCAAGCTGTACTCCGACGCCTTGTCGCGGCCGGGTGGACCCGCGCAGACCTACCTCAAGATGATGGAGCACAACGCACGCAGCCTGGTGGCGGCGCTGCAGGCTTGAAGCCTCG
>JBMLPD010000366.1:0-4474 GCA_049242285.1 Rubrivivax sp. | reverse complement strand
ATCCACGGCGCTGGCGTAGTCGGCATAGAGCTGCGTGATGGCCAGCCAGTCCTCGAAGGTCAGTTGCGGCGTGTTCATGTGCGGGCTCATCGCTCAGGCCTCCATGACGTCGCGCCAGTAGCGGTACATGCCGCGGATCAGCGTCTCGGTGACCATGTGCTCGGTGTCCTCGACCGCGTGCCCGCCCAGCTCGGCCAGCGTGCGGTGGAAGGGCTTGGTCTCGAAGGCCTGCTGGCTGAACTCGATCACCTCGCCATCGTCGGCCGAGACAAAGCCCGCCGGGCCGAACAGGTTGGCCTGGGTCAGGCGGCGCTGCGTCATCTGCGGGGTGTCGTCCTCGAAGCCGAAGTGCGTCCACACGAAGTCGAAGCTGCCGTGGCCATTGGGCTGGATGTGGCGCGTGGACACGCTGTTGACCTGCTGCTGCAGGATGACGCTGGGGAAGATGGTGGTCATCACCGCCGTGGGTACGGGTGCCCCCACGCTCGGCACTTCATGCAATTCATGCGCCGGGCTGCCCCCCGAGGGGACTGCCGACGCCTTGGGGTGGCCCGGCGGCGTCGGCCCGCCCCACCAGGCCTCGGGCACGATGTCGATGAAGCTCGGGTCGTGCAGCGTCATGGTGTCCTTGAAGCTCGACACCTGCGTCACCTGCCCGGCCTGGCCGGCATTGCCGCGGGTGCTGATCATGGCCGCGTGGCGGTGGCGGCTGTCCATGCGCAGGCGGCTCTTGTTGTCGGCGCGCCAGAGGCCGAAGGTGACGAACCAGGTGTGCAGCAGGCCGGGGTGGTAGGGGTCCTTGATGTTCTCCTGCATCAGCTTCCAGTTGCCCGGAATGCGCTGGCGGTTGTAGCCCAGGATCTGGAGCTGGCGGCCGTTGAACAGGCGGTCGAACCAGCCCAGGATCTCGGGCCCGAGGTAGTCCTCGAAGGGTTCCACGTCGTGGTCGAAGGAGGCGAAGACCACGCCGCCGCGCGCGGCCACCTTCAGCTTGGTCAGGCCGTGGTCGGCGGTCCTGAAGTCTGGCGGCATGCCGCCGTGCACCTGGCCGTCCTGCTTGACCCCGCGCCGAAAGGGTACGCCCTGCAGATCGCCCTTGAGCGTGTAGCTCCACTGGTGGTAGGGGCAGACGAACTCTCTGCGCTGGCCCTGCCGCTCGCGGCAAAAGCGCATGCCGCGGTGGGCGCACACGTTCTCGAAGACGTGGAGCGTGCCGTCCGTGTCGCGGCTCAGGATCACCGAGCGCTCACCCACCACCGTGCGCTTGAAGTCCCCCGGGTTCGGCACCTCGGCCTCCAGGCCCACGTAGCACCAGTGGCCCTGGTAGAAGAAGCGCTCCAGCTCCTTGCGGTAGATCTCGTCGCTGGTGTAGGCGACAAAGGGGATGCGATGGGTGCCATCACCTTCCCAGGCGGGCTGGGTGGGGAAGAAGGGGGAGTCTTCACGCATGGCGATGTGGAGGTGTGAGCGGGGTGGAACAGACGCCGCGCGCGGTCATTGATTCCCGCGCTTGATCAAGGCCTGCACGGTATTCGAGGTCGCACTGTGGACGGGGCTTCGCGTTCTGATTTTGATGCATGGCTTCAGCGTGCGGCGCATGGGGCACGCGCCTGGAGGCACTTAGAACATCGCGTGGGCGACCGATCTCGGCGGGCATCCGCTGTTCACCTTCGGCCGAAGCGCCGGCCAGGGTCGTCGGCGCACAAGTGCTTCCGAGTTGAGGTACGCGTGACCGGCGTATGCGGCCGGCACGCGCAGCGGGCTCGTGGCCATGGCCGGGCTCAGCCGCCCGGTTCACAGCCGCGGGGGCTCATCCTTCAAGCCCCGCTTTGCGCAGCCTCCACCAACAGGAAGCACCCCACCCCTTCAGGCTGGGTCTCTCCCTGCGGAGACCGCATCGTGGTGCAGAAGGCGCCGCCGGGCCGTGGATCGAGTGTGCAGGCCCGTCAGCCTACAGGCCTGGGAGGTGTTGTGGTGCGCCGCGCGCACAATGCGTCGGGACTGACCACAGGGCTCTCATCATGTCCTTCCCGCCCGAGTGGCCTGCCGATCCCAGCGTCGCCGCGTTCGACGCCCTGCAGCAAGACCCCGCGCGCTGGATCGAGGTGGTCTCGGCCCTGGGGGCCCGCTACAGCAGCGCCCCGGCGGTGGCGGCCGGAGAGGGCACGGTGCTGGTGGCGTTGCTGGGCCGCGAGCAGGTGATCAAGCTCTACCCGCCGTTTCTGCGCGACCACTTCGCTTTCGAGCGCGCGATGCTCTCGCACCTGCATGGCCGGCTCTCGCTGCCCACGCCTGCCCTGGTGGACAGCGCCGAGCATGCGGGCTGGCCGTTTCTGGTGATGACGCAGCTGCCGGGCACCCCGCTGGACCGTGTCTGGGCCCGGCTGCCGCAGCAAGACCGCTGCGAGCTGCTGCGCAGCCTGGGTCATCTGGCCGCCGAGGTGCACGCGCTTGCGTTGGGCCCGGTGCAGGCGCTGGCGCCGCGCTGGGCCGACTTTCTGCACGGCCAGCGCGAGCGCTGCCAAGAGCGCCAGCAGCGCACCGGCCTGCCCGCGCACCTGCTGGCGCAGTTGGCGTCCTTCCTCCAAGGGCCACTTCCTGAGGGTCCTGATGTGATCCTCACGGGTGAGTACACGCCCTTCAACCTGCTGCACCAGGGCAGCGGGTTGTCGGCGATGTTCGACTTTGGCGACGGGCTCGTGGGCCCGCGCGAGTACGACTGGCTGGGGCCCCTGTGCTTTCTGGCTGCGGGCAATGCGCAGTGCATCGATGCGCTGTTCGACGGCTACCACGGCCGTCCCTTCGATCGCCGCCAGCGCGAACCCCTGCTGCGCCTGCTGTTGCTGCACCGTTACAGCCACTTGAAGGCCCAGATCGCCTGGCCCGGCTGGCAAGCCGCGCCGGACTTCCCCGCCTTGGCCGCCCTGATCTGGCCTTGAAGTCCGGGCCGCGAAGGCCGTTCAGCCCCCGTGAAGGCGTGACAGCGAGCCTGCGTCCAGGCGGGCCAGCAGGCCCCGCAGTGCGCGGGCGTTGCGCCCGTCGCTGGCGCTGCTCAGGGCGTCTTCCAGCACCTCGCGGATGTGGTCGCTGGTCACCAGTTCCATGTCCCATTGCGGGAAGAGCCGCTCGCGCACCTCCTCCACTTCGCTGAGCTCGACGATCGCGTCGTGGCGTGGGTCGGCCCGCAGGCGATCCATCAGCGCCATGACGGGCTCGCGCGGCCCCTCCAGCCATTGGAAGAACACGCCGCTGCCGAACACCAGCATGCCGGTGATGCCGTGGACGGGGTTGTGGCGGTGCGCGGTGGCGACGATGCGCTCCAGCGCGGCAGCGTCCATCTCGCCCGTCGCGCGGCTGCAGTACACGATGTGGTACAGCAGCGGGAGGTTGGGCGGGTCGGCGGGTTCGTCTCCGGTCCAGCGGTGAAGCTCATGCATGCGTCGCGCCTCGGCCGGGGGGTTGCGCCGCAGAAGCTGCGGCGACGGGCTGTGGCGTCGGGGCGGACGTCGACCGCCGCACAGGCACCGCCCGCACATGATAGGGCGCGGCAGCGATTGCGGCCCTGCACCGCCAAGGACGGGGCCGCCAGCGCCTGGTGCGGGTGGGGAAGAAGGTCCTCGGCGCGGGGCTTCTGTCGAGATCCCGGCGCGCTCGCGCAGCTGGAGGGCGGGCAGACCATGCCCATCAGGTTGCGCCGCGACCGTGGCCGCCCCGTGCCGCCGGGTCTTGAGGCAAGATTGCGGCTTGTTTCTCACTGCCGCCCGATGCCGCTCATGACCGCACCTGCCCGCACCCTCCCGCCCGTTCTGCAGAACCTGCCCTTTCCCGTCATCGGCTCGCCGTTGTTCATCATCAGCAACCCCAAGCTGGTGATCGCCCAGTGCAAGGCCGGGGTGGTGGGCTCCATGCCGGCGCTCAACGCGCGCCCGGCCTCGCAGCTGGACGAGTGGCTGGCCGAGATCACCGAGGCGCTGGCCGCGCACGACAAGGCGCACCCCGAGTCGCCGGCCGCGCCTTTTGCCATCAACCAGATCGTGCACAAGAGCAACGACCGGCTCGAGCACGACATGCAGGTCTGTGCCAAGTACAAGGTGCCCATCATCATCACCAGCCTGGGCGCGCGCGAGGACGTCAACCAGGGCGTGCATGCCTGGGGCGGCGTGGTGCTGCACGACGTGATCAACAACGTCTTCGCGCACAAGGCCATCGACAAGGGCGCCGACGGGCTGATCCCGGTGGCTGCGGGTGCAGGGGGCCACGCCAGCGTGAAGAGCCCGTTTGCCATGGTGGCCGAGATCCGCGAGTGGTTTGGCGGGCCGGTGGCGCTGTCGGGCGCCATCTCCTCCGGCGGGGCCATCCTGGCGGCGCAGGCCATGGGGGCAGACTTTGCCTACATCGGATCGGCCTTCATCGCCACCGACGAGGCGCGCGCGGTGGAGGGCTACAAGCAGATGATCACCGAGAGCAATTCCGA
>JBMLPD010000365.1:0-3446 GCA_049242285.1 Rubrivivax sp. | reverse complement strand
AGTTGCTGCCCGGCCGCACGGTGGAGGCGTTCTCGCAGTTCCGTGTCACGCGCGACTCGGACCTGGAGGTGGACGAAGACGACATGACCAACCTGCGGCAGGCCTTGCGCACCGGCCTGACCACCCGTCACTATGGCCAGGCCATCCGCCTGGAGGTGGTGAGCTCCTGCCCGCCTGAGCTCTCTGCACTGCTGCTGCGTCAGTTCGCCTTGCCGCCGCAGGCGCTGTACCCCGTGAACGGACCGGTCAACCTGGTGCGGCTGAACCAGCTGATCGACCAGGCGCCGAGCAACGGCCTGCGATTCCCTCTTTTCGAGCCCGGCTGGCCGCAAGCGCAATGGCCCCGGGGCAGCAACGTCTTCGAGCGCCTCAGGAAGGGTGATCTGCTGCTGCACCACCCTTTTCAGAGCTTTGAGCCGGTGGTGGAGTTCCTGCGCCAGGCCGTGGCCGACCCGCAGGTGCTGGCCATCAAGCAGACCGTCTACCGCACCGGCAGCGAGAGCGTGCTGATGGACTTGCTGCTGGAGGCGGTGCGCCGCGGCAAGGAAGTGACCGTGGTGCTGGAACTCAAGGCCCGCTTCGACGAAGAGGCCAACATCAACTGGGCCGAACGCCTGGAGGGCGTGGGCGCCCAGGTGGTGTACGGCATGGTGGGGCTGAAGACCCATGCCAAGCTGCTGCTGGTGACGCGACGGGAGACCCCACGCAGGGGCACCACCGTGCTGCGCCGCTACGCCCACCTGTCCACGGGCAACTACAACCCACGCACCGCCCGGCTGTACACCGATGTGGGCTGTCTGACGGCAGACCCGGAGCTGACCGCCGACGTGGACGCCGTCTTCCTCAAGCTGTCCAGCCTGGCGCCAATTGCCGGGAGCCGGCGCCTGCTGACCGCACCCACACAGCTGCACGCCCGCATGCTGGAGCTGCTGCGCAAGGTTCGCGACAGCGCACACCGCGGCGAGACCGCGCGAGTGGTGGTGAAGGTCAATGCCCTGACCGACCCTGCCCTGACCGACGCCCTGGTGGAAGCGGGGCAGGCCGGCGCACAGGTGGACCTGGTCGTGCGCGGGGCGTGCATCCTGCGGCCTGGCGTGCCGGGAGTGACCGACAACATCCGCGTGCGCTCGATCATCGGAAGGTTCCTGGAGCACACCCGCGTCTTCTACTTCCGCTGGGGCGATGCCGCAGCACCGCAAGAAGAGCTGTACCTGAGCAGCGCAGACTGGATGTCGCGCAACATGCTGCGGCGCGTGGAGGTGGCCTGGCCCATCCTGGACCCGCTGCTGCGCCAGCGCGTCATTGACGAGTGCATCACGCCCTATCTGCTGGACCGGCAGGATGCCTGGGAACTGCAGTCCTCGGGTGAATACGTGCGGGCAGCCACGCAGGGCCCCTCGGCCCAGCAGGCGCTGATGCGTCTGTACGGAACGACGGCCTCTTGAGCGTGGACCTCATCCTGTGGCGGCACGCCGACGCCCGTGAGGCGCCGGATGAGACCTTGGACCATGACCGGCCGTTGACGACCAAAGGCGAGCGACAGGCCGCGAAGATGTCGCGCTGGCTGAACCAGCACCTGCCCGATGGCGCGCGCGTGCTGGTGAGCCCCACCCTGCGCACCGTCCAGACGGCGCAGGCCCTGGAGCGTCGCCAGCGGGTGATGGAAGCGCTGGGCCCGGACCAGACCGTGGAGGCCTTGCTGCATGCCGCCCGTTGGCCCGACGCCAAGGAGCCCGTGGTGGTGGTGGGCCATCAGCCCACGCTGGGCTTGACGGCGGCCTACCTGCTGGCCGGCGTGATGCAGCCCTGGCCCGTGCGCAAGGGGGCGCTGTGGTGGATCAAGCGGCGGGAGCGCGACGGACAGGTGGAAGTCCTGCTGCACGCCAGCCTGACCTCAGAGCACGTGTGAGCCGTTGACATCCGATCAGTCCGTGACGGGCCTGGGCCTGCGCCGAGCGGCCTTGGGCTTGCCCTCGCCGGGCAGCGCGTCGAACAGCGCCACAAACTCCCCCGTCAGCTTGTGGGAGGGGTCCAGATGGACCATGGGCCGTGCCAACTGGTGTGATTCGCGCACCTTGACGGACGCGCTCAGGTAGGGCTGCAGCACCGGCAGGCCCTCGTCGATGAGCGCCTGCACCAACTCACCGGGCAGCCGCGCGCGCGCCTGGAACTGGTTGACCACGATGCCGTGCACCTCCAGCTCGGGGTTGTGGTCGCCGCGCAGATCCTGCACCTCCTCCAGCAGGCCGTACAAGGCCTTGCGCGAGAAATCGTCACAGTCGAAGGGGATCAGGCAGCCCTGGGCCGCGATCAGCGCGCTGCGGGTGTAGAAGTTCAGGGAAGGCGGGGTGTCGATCCAGATGCGGTCGAACGAACCCTCCAGCAGCTCCAGGCCCTTGCGCAGCTTGTAGATCTTGTAGCGCGACTCCAGCTTCGCGTGCAGCTCGGCCAGCGCGGCACTGGCGGGCATGACGCTCAGGTTCTCGAACGGCGTGGGCACGATGAAGCCCTCCACCCCCTCGTCCTTCACCGTGAACTTCAGGGACTGCTCGAAAAAACCCGCGGCGCCGGGATGGTCCTGCTCGGCGGCCTCGCCCAGCAGGTAGCGCGTGCTGTTGGCCTGCGGGTCCAGGTCCACGACCAGCGTGCGCAGTCCCCGCCGGGCCCCGATGGCGGCGAGGTTGCAGGTGATGGTGGACTTGCCCACCCCACCCTTCTGGTTGAACACGACACGCCGCATGGCCTTTCTCCCGGTGACTGGACGGGCGTATTGTCTGTGCAGCCGTCCCAGGCAGCAGGGTCTTCTTGATCATCTCTCGGGGGCTTGGCGGGTCGTCATGTTCACGTCATCGAAGCTTCATGGCGTGGTCACCCTGGATCTTCATCATGCAAGCCCATGGACATGACCGACATCTCCTTCCTTGGCAAGACCTCCACCGCAGACCGTAGCAGCCCCTTGGGAAGCGGCCCGGCCCAAGGCACCGCCCCTCGCCTGCAGGCCCTGTGGGCGCGGCATGAAGACGAGGTACGTGCGGCGCAACGTCTTCGCCACCGGGTCTTCGCCGAGGAAATGGGCGCCAGACTGCCGCGTTGGCCAGGCACTCCGCAAGGCCACGACATCGACATCTACGACCGCTTCTGCGAACACCTGCTGATCCGCACCGTGGCCAGCGACGACCAGCCGAGCCAGGTGGTGGGCACCTATCGCCTGCTGACCCCGGGCGGGGCCCGTCTGGTGGGCGGCCTGTACACGGACACCGAGTTCGACCTCGTGCGTCTGCGCCACCTGCGCCCGCGCATCGCCGAGCTGGGACGCTCCTGCATCGACGAGCGCTGGCGCACCGGCGGCGTGATCATGCTGCTGTGGTCGAGCCTGGCGGAGTTCATGTCACGCAACGGGCTGGACGTGATGCTGGGCTGCGCCAGCATCCCCATGCGCGATGGCG
>JBMLPD010000364.1:0-1765 GCA_049242285.1 Rubrivivax sp. | reverse complement strand
GAACAGGCCAGGCGAAACCCTTGCGGGCACTTCGACAGGCTCAGTGCGAACGGCTTGGGGGGTGAGGCAGCAACGTCTCCGCTTCCATGGCGTGCCGAGCGACGGGGGCTTGGGCACCCACAGCGGTTCACACGGTCCACACCGTTCGACAACGAAGCGGCACGACGTGGCCCGTTCTGAGGCGCTGACTCCCGGTCAGCGTGCGATGAAGTGGGCGGCGTGTTCTGAGGTCACGAACATGGTGCGGGGGTCAGGTCTGCGCGCCTGGCAGGGTTGGTCCGTCGGCCGGGGTCCTTGTTCGGCTGGCCACCCGTTCCACATCCTGACCCACGAATCGAAAGGTCAAGCGCCAGTTGCCGTTGACGGTGATCGACCCGTGATGCGCCAAGGCGCCCTTCGGTGGATGCAGTCTCCAGCCCGGGGCGGCCAGGTCATCGGCACGGGTCGCGTTGCCCGGCGCAGCCGGTGGCAGGTGCAAGTGTCTGGAATGGTCAGGACGCATACCCGCCAGGCTGCCGGTTCCGAAGAAGCTCTCGAGTCCCTTGTGCCCAGAGCTGCGGATCTGGAAATGGCGCATTCGAGGTGTGCGCAGTTCTGGCGCGGACCCGTGGTCGAAACACCGCCACCCGCGGCCTCGGGCCCGGCGTTCCTAGAATCTGGCGCATTGCAGCCCCCGCCTCGTCAGAACCCTTCAACGCCATGACCACCCCTGCCGACCCCACGCCCGACCACAGCCTCGACCACATCACCCCGCGCGATCAGGCCGAGATCCTGGCGCAGGCGCTGCCCTACATCCGCAGGTTCCACGGCAAGACCCTGGTCATCAAGTACGGCGGCAACGCCATGACCGACCCGGCGCTGCAGCAGGATTTCGCCGAGGACATCGTGCTGCTGAAGCTGGTGGGCATGAACCCCATCGTGGTGCACGGTGGCGGCCCGCAGATCGACGAGGCCCTGGCGCGCGTGGGCAAGAAGGGCACCTTCATCCAGGGCATGCGGGTGACGGACGACGAGACCATGGAGGTGGTGGAATGGGTGCTGGCCGGTGAGGTGCAGCAGGACATCGTGGGCCTGATCAACGCCGCCGGTGGCAAGGCCGTGGGCCTGACCGGGCGCGATGGCGGGCTGATCCGCGCGCGCAAGATGAAGATGGTGGACCGTGACGACCCGAGCAAGGAGCACGACATCGGCCAGGTGGGCGAGATCGAGGCCATCGACCCCAGCGTGGTGCGGGCCCTGCAGGACGACCAGTTCATCCCCGTCATCAGCCCCATCGGCTTTGGTGAGCACAACGAAAGCTACAACATCAACGCCGACCTGGTGGCCGGCAAGCTGGCCGAGGTGCTCAAGGCCGAGAAGCTGATGCTGCTGACCAACATCCGCGGCGTGCTGGACAAGGAAGGCAAGCTGCTGACCGAGCTGACGCCGCGGCGCATCGACGAACTGGTGGCCGACGGCACCATCAGCGGCGGCATGCTGCCCAAGATCGCCGGCGCCCTGGACGCTGCGCGCAGCGGCGTGAACACGGTGCACATCGTGGACGGCCGCGTGCCGCACGCCATGCTGCTGGAGATCCTGACGGACCAGGCCTACGGCACCATGATCCGTTCGCATTGAGGCGGGCCGCAAGCGTGGGGCTCTCACCGCGACCGCCCGGGCAGCCGCGGGTCTGGCTGTTCGATCTGGACGACACGCTGCACGACGCTTCCACGGCGTCGATGCCGCAACTGCATGTGTCCTTTGGCGATTACATCCAGACCCACCT
>JBMLPD010000363.1:0-3237 GCA_049242285.1 Rubrivivax sp. | reverse complement strand
AGGCCCAGCCCAGCTTCTACCGCACCTCACACGGGGCCGAGGCCGACCTGGTGCTGGAGTGGCCTGACGGCCGCACCGTGGCCATCGAGATCAAGCGCTCGTCCGCGCCGGCCGTCTCCCGCGGCTTCCACGAGGCGGCCGCAGACCTCGGCGCCCACCAGAAGTGGCTGGTGGCCCCCGTGCCCATGGCCTACCCGGGCCGCGATCAACTCCAGGTGATGAGCCCGCGCGAAGCGGTCATGCGCCTGAAGGCTGAAGGCTGAAGGCTGAAGGCTGATCTTCTCCAGGAGACGCCGGGCCGCTCCCAAGTTTCCTTGCATCCCCTTGGGGGGTCGGGCCGGGCACTGCCCGGACCTTGGGGGCACAGTACCGAACCCGGCTTTCTGGAACCGCGCCATGACGAACCCCCATCCCCAACGCATCGTCTGCCTCACCGAGGAGACCACGGAGTGGCTGTACCTGCTGGGGCAGGAGCAACGCATCGTGGGCATCAGCGGCTACACGGTGCGCCCACCGCGCGCGCGGCAGGAGAAGCCGCGCATCAGCTCGTTTCTCGACGGCAAGATCGACCGCATCGTGGCGCTGGAGCCGGATCTGGTCATCGGCTTTTCCGACATGCAGGCGGCGCTGGCCGACAAGCTCATCCGCGCCGGGCTGAACGTGCTGGTGACCAACCAGCGCAGCGTGGCGCAGATCTTCCAGACCCTGCGCCTGGTGGCGGGGTTGGTGGGCGCGCAGGACCGCGCCGAGGCCTGGATCGCCCAGTGCCAGGCGCGGCACGCGCAGATCGCGCAGGCCGCCAGCGCCTGGCCGCGCCGGCCGCGCGTGTACTTCGAGGAATGGGACGAGCCCATGATCAGCGCCATCCGCTGGGTGTCGGAACTGATCACGGTGGCGGGGGGCGACGATGTGTTCCCTGAACTCGCCCTGCAGTCCATGGGGCGTGACCGCGTGATGGCCGATGCGCTGGCGCCCGCGCGCCGCGCGCCGGACATCATCATCGGCTCCTGGTGCGGCAAGAAGTTCCGCCCCGACAAGGTGGCCGCGCGCGCGGGCTGGGCCGAGGTGCCGGCCGTGCGCGACGCTGAGCTGCACGAGATCAAGTCCTGCGACATCCTGCAGCCCGGCCCGGCAGCGCTGACCGACGGGCTGGAGAAGCTGCACGCGATCTGCGCGCGCTGGGCGGGGCGCTGAAGTGTCAACGCTGACGTGCCGACGAGACGACACCCACGGTCTTGAATCTCTCAGGCCTTGAGCAGCTCCACTGCCAACACGCCGGCCTTGGGCGCGCGACGCGCCAGCGCCTTGTGGAAGGTGGCAAAACGGTCACCGTCCCGCCGTTGCGCGGCATGCAGCGCGTCGGCAAAGTCCAGGCCCGCCGCATGGCCTTGCAGTGCACGCTGTGTCAGCACCGGGTCCAGTGCATCGATATGTTGCAGAGCCAGCAGGTCGCGAAAGCACTTCGCGATCACCCCAGCCTCCAGCTTGTAGCAGCCGCGCAGCACCCATTCGCACTCCATCAGCACCGAGGGGGCGATGGTGCAGGGTTCCGATGCCACCAGCTTTTCCGCGGCGCGCGCTTGTCTGCCGTCGTCTGCGACGATCAGCCGGACCACGACATTGGTGTCCAGTGCGGCCATCAGCGGGTGCGCGCACGGGTGCTCTTGAAGGTGGCCCCTGCGCGTGTTGACTGGGGGAGCCTCTGGGCGGCGGCTTGACGCAGCACCTCGGCGTGCATCTCCTCGACCGTGACCGTCGGCCCGGTATAGGCCAGATGGCGGCGGATCGCGGCCAGGCCTTCTGACAGCGCCACTTTGGTACCCGGTGCGGAAGGCCTCAGCAAAATGCCCTCGGGGGTGTCGTGCACTTCAAGCTGGGTGCCGGGCCCCCACTGCCGTGCGACGCGCAAGGCCTTCGGGATGATGACCTGCCCCTTGCTGGAGAGTGTGGTGTGTTGCATGGCGCCTGCTCCGGATGAGTAAGTCTTGAATCTTACGCTCGCCATGAAACAGCGCGGGAGAACCCGGATGGCTTGGCCGGTTGCCCCGCGCCCCGCCCCGCTCAATCCGCCTTGATGTCGTTGTCCTTCACCACCTTGGCCCAGGTGTCGATCTGCGCGTCGATGAAGGCGCGGGCGGCTTCGGGGCTGTCGGTGCGCACGTCGATGCCCTGACCGGCCAGCTTGGCCGCGACCTCGGGGGACTTCAGCACGCTGTTGAGCGCGGCGTTCATCTGACGCACCACCTCGGGCGGGGTCTTGGCCGGGGCCAGCACGGCCCACCAGGCCGGGGCGTCGAAGCCGGCAAAGCCGCTCTCGGCCACCGTGGCCACGTCCGGCAGGTTGCCCGAGCGCTTGCTGGTGGTGATGGCCAGGGCGCGCAGGCGCTTGCTGTCCAGGTGCGGCTTGGTCAGGAACACCGAGCCGATGGACAGCGGCACATGGCCGGCCAGGGCGTCGTTCATCAAGGGGCCGCCGCCGCGGTAGGGCACGTGCACCAGGTTGAGCTTGTTGCCGCGCGCCAGCAGCGCCACGGCCAGGTGCCCCAGGCTGCCTGAGCCGATGCTGCCGTAGCTCACGCCCTTGGCGGTGCGGGCGGCGGCCACCACGTCGGCGAAGGTCTTGTAGGGCGAATCAGCCTGCGTGGCCAGCACCATGGCGCCGGTGCCCACCAGCGCCACAGGCGCCAGACCGCGCCGGGTGTCGAAGGGCAGGGACGGGATGAGCGAGGGGTTCACGCCGTGGGTGTCGAACACCACCGCAAAGGTGTAGCCGTCGGCCGGTGCCGCGGCCACGGCGGCGGTGCCAATGGAGCCGGAGGCGCCGCCCCTGTTCTCCACCACCACGGTCTGGCCGAGCTGCTGCTGCAGCGGGCCTTGCCGGATGCGCGCCACCTGGTCGACCGAGCCGCCCGGCGGGAACACCGCCACCAGCTTGATGGGCTGGGCCTTGGGCCAGGCCTGGGCGGGGGCGGCAGCCGACCAGCTCAGGGTCAGGGTGGTGGCCAGCGTGGCTGCGAGGGCCCGGCGGCGGCTGACACAGGTGAGCGGCATGGCGCGAAGACTCCGTGGTGCGGATGGGCCACGGAGTGTGTTGCAGCCGGGATGTCCCCGCGCGGCAGTGGACCGCTCAGGGCCGTGACCGTGCGGGCCCGCGCTCTTGGCGGGCCAAGGCCAGCTGGGCATCCAGCTCCGCTTCCGTGATGCGCTTGAGCACGCAGAAGTTGGCCTTGGTCAGCG
>JBMLPD010000362.1:0-6024 GCA_049242285.1 Rubrivivax sp. | reverse complement strand
GTCCTCGGCCTTGATCAACTCGCCATAGGCCTTCAGCCCCACCACCACCTCGGCAAAAGTGCTGAAGATGGGCGTGGTCACGCGCGTGGTGGCGTGGCGCTTGAGGGCGTAGACGAAGTCTTCGGCCACCAGCTCACGCGTGCCCTGGTGCTCGAAGTCCAGCGGCGTGCGTCGATCCCCCAGTTCGCCGGGTTTCATGGCGTGGTAGCGATGGCGCCCCTGCCCGTCCACGGCAAAGGCCGGGTGCGGCTGGAAAAGAATCCCGGGCTTGATGGGCACGTCGTAGATGCTTTGGGCCACCTGCTCGGGCGGCGCGTCGTCTGGCAGCGGCCGGCCGGCTGAGTCCACGTAACGCGGCTGCACCACCTGCGCGGCGCTCTTGGGCACCAACTGGAACGGGCGCTTCAGGTAGTGGTAGCCGTAGGGTGGCTCGTAGATCTGGTAGGTGAACGGGGTGTCGTTGCTCCAGTACGACGCGGTGGGGTCCAGGTGGCGGGGCGAGGTCTCGATCACTGCGCTGAACAGGGTGTTGGTGGCCGCCTCTCCCGGGGGGTGCGGGCTGTTGTCGCAGGCCGCCAGAGCGCCCAGCAGCAAGGCGCTCACGGCCCGCAGGGCACGGCGCTTCAGGGACACGCCACCCAGGGCCGGGTTTGCGGCGATTTGAGCGTTGGATGTCATGTCCACCCGAAAAAGGCGTCCCGGCCCTGCACGGCCAAGTTCACGCGCCGGCCTACCGGCAGGCTCACCTGGGTGGGCACATGCCCGAACGGCAGGCCCGTGAGCAGGGGCGTGGCCGTGCGGGCCTGCACGGCTGCCACGGCAGACGCGAGCTTGTAGCCGCGGTCCAGCCGGCTTGGCTTCCAGCCCGTGAAAGCCCCGAGCAGCACCGCCTTCTGGGACTCCATCACACCCGCCTGCTGCAGCTGCAGCAGGTTGCGCTCCACTCGGTAGGGGTGCTCGTTCACGTCTTCCAGAAAAAGGATGCCGCCGCGCACCTTGGGGAAGTGCCGCGTGCCCAGCAAGGAGCACACCATGGTGAGGTTGCCGCCCCACAGCGTGCCCCGGGCCTCCAGCCCGTCGAAACCCGCCGCGGTGCGAAAACCCAGGGCCTCCAGCTCGCCGCTCATGGCCTCGGTGAAGCAGCCGGCCGTCACATCGTCCACGGTCTCGCCGCCAAAGGCGTCGAGGGCCGCAGGCCCGGCCCAGCTGGGCACCTTGGCGTGCGCCAGCAGGCCCAGATGCAGCGCGGTGAAATCACTGAAGCCCACCCAGCGGGTGCCCCGCTCCACACTGCGCGCCAGCAGGGGCCAGTCAATGCCGTCCAGCAAGCGGCTCAGGCCATAGCCCCCGCGGCTGGCCATGGCCACCGAAGGGGCCGCCTGCGCCACCCGGTGAATGGCGGCCAGTCGCGTCTGGTCAGGGCCGGCAAAGCGCTGCCCGCGGGCAGCAGCCGCCTCGTCGAGATGCACCTGGAACCCCAGTGCCGAGAGCCGACGGGCTGCCAGCCGCAGGGCCGGTGGACGCTCCACCACACCGGAAGGAGAGAAGACGGTCAGAGAGGTCATGGGAGTGGTGTCGAGGCTGGGCCACGCCGCTGCGCGAAAAAGTCCCGCAGCACCTGGGCACAGGGCTGCGCGAGCACTCCGCCCGTCACCCGCGTATGGTGGTTGAGTGGCCGCTGTGCAAAGAGATCGACCACGGAGCCGGCGGCCCCGGTCTTGGGGTCTGCCGCACCGAAAACGACACGGCTGAAGCGGGCGTGCATCAGGGCCATGGCGCACATGGCGCAGGGCTCCAGGGTGACGAAGAGCTCACAACCGGGCAGGCGGTAGTTCTGCAGCCGCTCGGCCGCCGCGCGCAGGGCGATGATCTCGGCGTGGGCGGTGGGGTCATGACTGGCGATGGGACGGTTGTGGCCGACGGCGAGCACTTCCATAGGGCCTGCCCCCCCCTGCACCCGCCGCGTCACAACCGCGCCCACGGGCACCTCGCCCAGTTCCGCCGCACGCCTCGCCTGCCCCAGCGCCAGTTCCATGGCGGCATCATCATCTGCAATGAACGACGGATGGGCACTGCAGACAGCGCCCATGCCTGCCACAGGAATGGAACAAGAAGTGAGGAGGTCCAACATGGGCTTGGGGTTATGGGCGATGGGCGCGGTGCGGCATGCGCCCTCCGAGGTCTGTCGAGGTCTGTCGCGCCTTGCACGGTCATCGGCGGGCAGCCGCCACCGAGCGTTCCACCGCGCTCTCCCAACTCGACGCCCCGGCTGCGCATCGTAACGTCATCGACAGCGTCAAGCGCCTGTCTGTCCAACCCCTGGCGAGGCCAGCACCGCCACAGGCGGCATCAGGCGCATGACGGGCGAACGCCCGAAAGGGTGCAGTTCCAAGGGCGCGTACGGCAGCAGCAGCAGGAAGCGGGCTGAGCATGCAACGCGGGGGGCCCGCCGCCGTTGACAACCCTGCACCCCGGCAAACCAACCCCCAGCAAATTCACTCATCTCACCCCGGGTCCATGTTCAATCGACCGCAGTCCCCCGTGTGGCGCACGAGGGCACGTCACTGATGAGGGTGGTGTTCGAAGCCAAGTGGTGCAATCGGACTTGCACCACCCCGCCATGACTGAAGCACCCCCACGCAACCCCACCCCTTTGAACCCCTGTCCGACATGGAAGTGGCGCAGCCCGTTCACCTCCTGACCCACGAGCCTGACCCACGAGCCTGACTCTGACGGGGCGATGATGATCGGCATGTTCCAGCACGCCTTGACGAACCTGCGCCAGGCGCATTGCTGCCAATCGGGCTGCCTGGCGCCAAAGGTCACACGGGAAACAGCGCCACTGCATGCTGGCGCGGCTTTCTCTCGATGCGGTGGGACGACAGATCCAGCGGGCTTCGGGGGGTGCAGGTGAGGGAGCATCCACCGTGGAAGCAGCAAGACAGACTCCCGGCTGCGTTGCATGTGACGTCTGGTCGCATCAGATGCCCCCGGCTCACTGGAGAAGGCGTATGGCCGGCAGATCTGTCAATGCCCGCGTTCAGGGTCACCGCAAAGCGCTTCGCGCGGCCGGAATGCGCCCGGTTCAGATCTGGGTGCCCGACACCAGAAGGCCTGTATTCGACAAGGACTTCCGACAACAGAGCCTGCTGGTGGCACAGGCCGACCAGACAGACCCCACCCTCAACCCATTCCTGGACGAGGCCCTGGCTGACGTGGACGGCTGGGCTGCATGAGGAGAGGCGACCTGGTCACGGTTGCTGTGCAGGGCGAATTCTGAAAGCCCCGACCCAGGCGCATGACACTGCAAGCTCCGCATGTCACAGCCAACGCGCCAATACCGTACCCACAAACGACAAAGGGCCAGCCTCTTGCGAAGCTGGCCCTCATCTTGTTGGCTCCCCGACCTGGGCTCGAACCAGGGACCTACGGATTGACAGCGGACTTCAGGGGGCCTGAGCCGGTAGGTATCGTCACCAGAAACGTAATTACATCAACAACTTAGGCGAACTGGGGTGAACCGCGGCGAATGCCGAAACACCCCCGACGAACCCTCATGCGCAATCATTTGCGCAATCAAAATCCCGTGCGGACTCGGTCGTCTCGATGCCGTGCAAGTCCATTTTTTACTCTTCTGGGGTGGCTCCGGAGGAAGTTGTTGCGGGCTTCAGTCGGCATCTGAAATACAGCTACTTGCGAGATATCCGTTTCGCAGATACATTGCATTTATCTGAAAGGCAGATGCTCCATGGCCGCCTCAAGCTCCCCCCAAACTTCTGCTGCCCAGCCCCTGCTGACCGCCACCCAGCTCGGCCAACTGCTGCGCGCCGCGCGCAAGCAGCGGGGCCTGACGCAGGCCGAGGTGGGTGCGCGGCTGGGCTTGAGCCAGAACCGGGTCTCGCACCTGGAGGGACACGCGGACGAGCTCAGCGTCAAGCAATTGCTGACCTGGTGCGCGGTGGTCGGACTGGAGCTGAGCCTGGCTCAGCGTTTGGCCACGGCGCCTGAAACCGGCAAGGCCCAGGCCCCTGGGTCTGCCGCCGCCACGCCGCCGGAGTGGTGAGATGGCCCGCCGCTTCAAGACCCAGACCCAGACCCTGGCCCTGTGGGCCAACGGCACCTACGTAGGCCGCTGGACCCTCAGCGCTCGCGGCGACATGGAACTGCAGTACGACCCCGCCTGGCGGGCGTCAGCCGTGGGGCGACCCTTGTCGCTGTCGCTGCCCTTCGGTCTTGGGGATGAGCCGATCAAGGGCCCCGCGGTCGAGCACTACTTCGACAACCTTCTGCCCGACAGTCCAGCCATTCGCAAGCGGGTGGCGGAGCGGTTCCGCACCGGCTCGGTCGAGGCCTTTGACTTGCTCTCTGCCATCGGCCGCGACTGCGTGGGCGCGCTGCAGTTTCTGCCCGAGGGCGCGGCACCCGAGGGGCACGACCGGGTCGAAGGCGTCGAGGTAGACGAGGCGGCCATCGAGCGCCACTTGCTCGAGGTCGTGACGCCAGACCGATTCGGAGCGGCACGCGACCCGGATGACGACTTCCGCATTTCCTTGGCCGGCGCACAAGAAAAAGACGCCTTCCTGCGCTGGGGCGGCCGCTGGATGAAGCCGCGCGGCGCCACGCCGACCACACACATCTTCAAGCTGCCGCTGGGGCTCGTCGGCGGGCGGCAGGCCGACTTCAGCACCTCGGTGGACAACGAATGGCTGTGCCTGAGGCTGCTGGCGGCCTATGGTCTGCCAGTGCCCAAGGCGGAGATTGCGTCCTTTGGCCAGCAGCGGGTGCTGGTGGTCGAGCGTTTCGACCGGGTGGTGTTCAACGATGGCCAGCGGTTGCTGCGGCTCGTGCAGGAAGACTTCTGCCAGGCGACGGGCACCTCGCCATTGGTGAAGTACGAGGCGGAAGGCGGCCCAGGTTTGGGCGTGCTGTTCAACCTGCTGCAGCAGTCGGTTGATGCTGAGCGCGACCTGCGCACGATGATGGCCTCGCAGCTGCTCTTCTGGATGCTGCGGGCGCCGGATGGGCACGCAAAGAATTTCAGCATCCACCTGCTGCCAGGCGGACGCTACCGACTGACGCCGCTCTATGACGTCATGTCGGCCTATCCGGTCATGGGCGACGGGCCCAACCAGTGGTCACCACGCGAGCTCAAGCTGGCGATGGCTTTGGTGGGGAAGAACCGCCACTACGAGGCGGAGCGCATCCAGCGGCGGCACTTCAACAGCACCGCCAAGCGCTTTGGCTATGGCGAGACGGCTGAACCGTTGATTCGGGAGCTTGTCGAACGCACCCCAGCGGTCATCGACCAGGTGCAGCGGGAACTGCCGATCGGGTTCTCGCAAGCGGTAGCGGACAAGGTGCTCGGCGGCCTGCTAAGCGCCGCACGCGCGCTGGAGGGTATGCCTGCGAGCTGAGGACCCAAGGGCACTGTTGTCGACCCCTTGACGGGCACGGCTCGGCCGGCCGCCAGAACCGGCCCACGCTTCATCGCATTCGTCTTCGAGCCAGGCATGGTCAGCCTCCCGCTCTTGCCGGCTTGCGTGCCGAAAACTGATGCTAGAAGCCGGCGTTCACCCACCGTCCACCCTCCACCGTTCGGGCACGCCCCAAGGCCACCAAAGTGTCCAGCAGCGTGGGCAGGCGGTCGCGCCAACGGCCCCGGCCGTTGAAGTGCGCAGCCAGCCCTTCGAGGTCCAGGCTGCGCCCACCGCTGGCCAGCACTTCGGCCACCGCCTTGATCTGTTCGGTCAGGCCGGTGGGCCACGGGCGCTGTGCCGCGGCGGCCTGGGTCGGTTTCACCTCAGCGGTGTCGTCCTCGGCCTCGTCCTGCGCGCCGGTGTCCAGGGCCACCTGCTCGCCCTGCCCCGCCAGCTGGAACTCGGGGCGCAGCCAGCGCACGGTGCCGGCCGCTTCCTCGGCGGCGCGCCTGGCGTTCAGCTCCACCAGGCGCAGCAGCAGAGTGTCGGTGTCAGCAGGCAAGCTCAGGTCGGCCCAGCCGTAGGCCTGCAGCACGGCGGCGTCCAG
>JBMLPD010000361.1:0-1030 GCA_049242285.1 Rubrivivax sp. | reverse complement strand
GTGGGCTCGGTGCCTGACTTCATCGAGAACCACCGCGCCGGTCGGCTGCGCGTGCTGGCCGTGCTGGGCAGGGCCCGTCAGGCGGCCTTGCCCGACGTGCCCTCCTTCGGCGAGATGGGCCTGACCGGCTTCGACGACCTGCCCTACTACGGGTTCTGGGCGCCTGCGGGCACGCCTGCGGCCGCCGTCGAGGGTTTCGCGCAGGCACTGGCGCGCGCCGCCAACCGGCCCGAGGTGCGCGAGCGGATGAGCCAGTTCGGCCTGACGGTGGACGTGATGAGCCCGGGGCAACTGGCCGCACGCGAGCAGGCCTACACGCGCAACTGGGCCGAGATCATCAAGCGCTCGGGCTTCCAGCCGCAGTAGCGCCGCTGGCGCCCAGGGCGGCGTCATCTCGTCAGCACGGTCCATATCCCCGCGCCGGGCGGGCCGGATCGCGCTACACCTGGCGCGCCAGCGGCAGGTTCAGCAGCAGGTTCTGCGGCTTCAGGCGCACCACGCTCTCGTCGTTCATGGCCAAGCCCAGATAGACCGGCTTGCCCGCCACGTCGGCGCGCATTTCCCCCGGGTGGGCGAACTGCAGGCGGAACAGGCTGATGAGCTGCTGCAGGCGCGCGGGCGCCACGTCCACGCCCTGGTACAGGTCGTTGAGCAGCGCGCTGGCGGTGGCGTCCAGGCCCACGTGCCAGCGCCACTGGGCGTCTTCGATGCGGGCCAGGGGTTCGATGTGCACCTGCACGCCCAGCAGATGGGCCACCCAGCGCTCCAGCACCAGGGCCAGCGCCTGCAACCCGGAGCGGGCGTTCTTCAGCCGGAAGTGGATGCCGTGGCCGAGGTCTTGGTGGAGTTCGTGGCGCAGGTCCAGCAGGTGGCGGTGGCGCTGGTCCGCGGCCCAGTAGTCGACTTCGTTGTCCGCGCCCAGAACCTCCAGCTTCAGGCTGCGCAGCGGCGCCTGCGCCTGGGCCAGCAGCCGGCCCAGGTCGCCGAAGCCGCCGGTCTCGTTGAGCATGTCCAGCACCTCGCGGTCGCC
>JBMLPD010000360.1:0-1067 GCA_049242285.1 Rubrivivax sp. | reverse complement strand
CACTGCTCGGTGGGCTGCGCCATCGACGCCGTGGTGGAAAACGGCGTGTGGGTGCGCCAGGAACCGGTGTTCGACAGCCCCATCAACCTGGGCGCCCACTGCGCCAAGGGCGCGGCGGTGCGTGAGAACGGCCACGGCGAGTACCGGCTGAAGACGCCGATGAAGCTGGTCAACGGCAAGTACGAGCGCATCAGCTGGGACCAGGCGCTGGACGAGATCAGCAAGAAGATGCTGGAGCTGCGCAAGGAAAGCGGGCCCGACTCGATGTTCTTCGTCGGCTCGTCCAAGCACAACAACGAGCAGGCCTACCTGCTGCGCAAGTGGGTGTCGTTCTGGGGCACCAACAACACCGACCACCAGGCGCGCATCTGCCACTCCACCACGGTGGCCGGCGTGGCCAACACCTGGGGGTATGGCGCGATGACCAACTCCTACAACGACATGCAGAACGCCAAGGCGGCGCTGTACATCGGCTCCAACGCCGCCGAGGCGCACCCGGTGTCCATGCTGCACGTGCTGCATGCCAAGGAGGCCGGCTGCAAGATGATCGTGGTGGACCCGCGCTTCACCCGCACGGCGGCCAAGGCCGACGAGTACGTGCGCATCCGCTCGGGTTCTGACATCCCCTTCCTGTTCGGTGTGATGTATCACATCTTCAAGAACGGCTGGGAAGACAAGAAGTACCTCGAGGACCGCGTCTGGGGCATGGACAAGGTCAAGGAAGAGGTGATGGCCAAGTGGACACCCGACAAGGTGCAGGAGGCCTGCGGCGTGGACGAGGCCACCACCTTCAAGGTGGCCAAGATCATGTCGGAGAACCGCCCCAGCACCATCGTGTGGTGCATGGGCCAGACCCAGCACACCACCGGCAACGCGGTCGTCCGCGCCTCCTGCCTGCTGCAACTGGCCCTGGGCAACGTGGGCAAGAGCGGCGGCGGCACCAACATCTTCCGCGGCCACGACAACGTGCAGGGCGCCACCGACGTGGGCCCCAACCCCGACTCGCTGCCCGGCTACTACGGCCTGGCCGAGGGCTCGTGGAAGCACTTCGCCAACGCCTGGGGCGT
>JBMLPD010000359.1:0-2250 GCA_049242285.1 Rubrivivax sp. | reverse complement strand
GGCGGGCTGCCTGCCAGCCCCCCCAATCGATGAGCTCAGCTTGCCGCCAGGCTCATTCCTCAGTGGAATGTGGCTCCCGGCTCCAGGCTCATGCCTCGTTGGACAAGACTGCGGGTGTTCCAGTACCCGGTTCCGGTTTACCCTTCCAGCTGCGTGAAGTGTGAGCCATGCCCGGATGATGTCCCCCCACCCCTGCCTCGGCCTGCCGGCCGTCTACGCCGTGGACGGCGAGGCGGTCGTGCGTGACGCACCGGCCGCCAGCGCCTGGGCCCTGGGCCGGCGTCGGCAGCGTCGTCAGGTCGGGCGGCGCCTGGCCGAGTCGACCGAGCGCGAGCGCGACGTCATGCGCCTGGTGGTCGAAGGCCGGCCGAACCGGCTGATGGCCGATGCGCTGAACATCAGCGTCAGGACGGTGGAGGTACACCGCGCGCACATCGTCGAGAAGACAGGGGTGAACTTGGCCGTGGAACCGGCCAACCGGCTGCGTGACCACGACGGAGCCACTGCATGAACCCACACCCAAGCTCGGCCAAGCGCAGTGCGGGCCTGGGCGAGTTCGAACTGATCCGCCGCCACTTCGAGCGGCCGGTGCGCCGGGCCGCGCTCGGCGTGGGCGACGATTGCGCCTTGCTGCGGGTATCGCCTGGCATGCAGCTGGCCGTTTCCACCGACATGCTGGTGGAGGGGCGCCACTTCCTGTCCACCGTGGAGCCCGCGCGTCTGGGGCACAAGGCCCTGGCTGTCAATCTCAGTGACCTGGCCGCCTGCGGCGCCCGGCCGCTGGCCTTCACGTTGGGCCTGTCGCTGCCGCGGGCTGACGAGGCTTTCGTGGCCGGCCTGGCGCAGGGCTTGTTCGCCCTGGCCCAGGCGCACGACATCGAACTGGTGGGGGGCGACACCACCGCCGGCCCGCTGAACCTGTGCATCACCGTGATGGGCGAGGTGCCGGCGGGCCAGGCCTTGCTGCGCAGCGGCGCGCGGCCCGCAGACGAACTCTGGGTCAGCGGGCAACTGGGCGATGCCCGGCTGGCGCTGGAAGTGTTCCGGGGCCGCGTGGCCCTGGGCGGGGACGGGTTCGAGCAGGTACGCGCCGCGATGGAGCAGCCTCAGCCCCGCGTGGGTCTGGGGCTGGCGCTGCGCGGCGTGGCCACGGCGGCCATCGACCTCAGCGACGGCCTGATCGGTGATCTGGGCCACATCCTGCAGCGCAGCGGGGTGGGCGCGCAGGTGGAGATCGGCCAGCTGCCGCACAGTGCCGTGCTGGCTGCCCAGCCGGCTGCTTTGCGCCAGGAGTGTCTGCTGGCCGGCGGCGACGACTATGAACTGCTGTTCTGTGCACCGCCGGAGCGTCGCGCGGCGGTGCTGCAGGCCGCCGGCCAGGCGCAGGTGCCGGTTCACCGCATCGGCCGCATCACCGCCGAGCCCGGGTTGCAGGTGCTGGACCAGGCCGGCCAGCCGCTGGACCTGAGCCGTCTCCAGCCGTTTGACCACTTCCAGTCATGACCACCGAAAGCCGGACGCCGGGCCGCGCGAGCGCGCGCTTCATGTTCAGACACCCGGCGCATGGGATCGCCCTGGGCCTGGGCAGCGGCCTGTCGCCCAAGGCCCCAGGCACGGTGGCCACTCTGTGGGCCTGGGCCTCTTTCCTGGTCATCGACCCGTGGTTGAGCGACGCGGGATGGGCCGCCCTGCTGGTGGCCGCGCTTGCGGTGGGCACCTGGGCCTGCACCCATACCGCACAGCACCTGGGCCTGTCCGACCCGGGCGCCATCGTCTGGGACGAGATCGTGGCGTTCTGGCTCGTGCTGTGGCTGTTGATGCCCGCGGGGTGGGGGATGCAGGCGGCCGCCTTCGCGCTGTTTCGCTGCTTCGATGCCGTCAAGCCCGGGCCGGTGGCCTGGGCCGATGGTCTGTTCAAGGTGCGCCCTGGCGAGCCCATCGGCTGGCCCCAGGGCTTGGGCATCCTGTGGGATGACCTGGTGGCCGCCGGCTGCACGCTGCTGGTGCTGGCGCTGGGCGTGCGGGCCGCACCGGCGCTGCGGGCCTGGTGGGAGGGGGGAATCTGGCCTTGACCGAAGACCTGAATGCCCTGGCGCAGGCCCTGCGCGCCAAGGGGTGGCGCCTGGCCACGGCCGAGAGCTGCACGGGCGGCCTGATCGCCGCGGCCTGCACCTCGCTGGCTGGTTCCAGTGACTGGTTCGACCGCGGGTTCGTCACCTACAGCAACGAGGCCAAGGTGCAGATGCTGGG
>JBMLPD010000358.1:0-1672 GCA_049242285.1 Rubrivivax sp. | reverse complement strand
TCGCTCCAGCTCGTGATGCTGAACACGGTGCTGGCAATGCCCTGGGCCGCCAGCAGCCGCGCCGCCGCCCGCACCTCGGTGAGGATGGCGCCTGAGCCCAGCAGGCTCACCTCGCCGCGCAGCTCGCCCTGCGCCGCCACCTGCTCGAAGAGGTAGCCGCCGCGCAGCACGCCTTCGGCGGCCTGCGGCGGCAGATCGGGCTGGGCGTAGTTCTCGTTCATCAGCGTGATGTAGAAGAACTCGTCGCACTGCTGCAGCAACATGCGGCGCATGCCGTCATCCACGATCAGGGCCATCTCCCCGGCAAAGGCCGGGTCCCAGGCGCGGCAGTTGGGGATGGTGGCGGCCACCAGGTGGCTGCTGCCGTCCTGGTGCTGCAGGCCCTCGCCCCCCAGCGTGGTGCGGCCGGAGGTGGCGCCCAGCAGGAAGCCGCGGGCGCGCTGGTCAGCGGCAGCCCAGATGGCATCGCCCACGCGCTGGAAGCCGAACATCGAGTAGTAGATGTAGAACGGCAGCATGGGCAGGCCGTGCACGCTGTAGCTGGTGGCCGCGGCCGTCCAGCTGGCAATGGCGCCGGCCTCGCTGATGCCCTCTTCCAGGATCTGCCCGTCCAGCGCCTCGCGGTAGCTCAGCACCGAGCCGATGTCCTCGGGCTCGTAGCGCTGGCCCACGCTGGAGTAGATGCCCACCTGCTTGAACAGGTTGGCCATGCCGAAGGTGCGCGCCTCGTCGGCCACGATGGGCACGATGCGCGGCCCGATGCCCGGCTGCTTGAGCAGGCTGCCCAGCATCCGCACGAAGGCCATGGTGGTGGACATCTCCTTGCCACCCGGCTGCAGCGCAAAGGTCGCATAGCTGCCCACCTCGGGCACGACCACCTCGGCCACCGAAAGCGGGCCGGCCTCGCGCGCCGGCAGCGGCCCGCCCAGGGCCTGGCGGCGCGCGTGCAGGTAGCGCATCTCCGGGCTGTCTTCGGCCGGCTTCAGGAAGGCCAGCTGCCGGGCCTGCTCGTCGCTCAGGGGCAGGTTGAACCGGTTGCGAAAGGCGATGAGGTCGTCTTCGTCGAACTTCTTCTGGCTGTGCGTGGTCATGCGGCCCTGGCCGGCCGCACCCATGCCGTAGCCCTTCTTGGTGTGCGCCAGGATGACGGTGGGCGTGCCGCGGTGCGCGGCCGCCGCGTGGTAGGCCGCATGGATCTTCACCAGATCATGGCCGCCGCGCTTCAAGCGGTCGATCTGCTCGTCGGTCAGGCCCTGGGCCAGGGCGGCGAGTTCCGCGTTCTGACCGAAGAAGTGGTCGCGGTTGAAGCGCCCGTCCTTGGCCGCGAAGGTTTGCATCTGGCCGTCCACCGTGTGGGCGAAGGCACGCACCAGGGCACCCGTGGTGTCGCGGGCGAACAGGCCGTCCCAGTCGCTGCCCCACAGCAGCTTGATGACGTTCCAGCCCGCACCGCGGAACAGTCTTTCCAGTTCGTCCACCACGCGGGCGTTGCCGCGCACCGGGCCGTCCAGGCGCTGCAGGTTGCAGTTCACCACCCACACCAGGTTGTCCAGGCGCTCGCGCGAGGCCAGCGTGAGCGCGCTCATGCTCTCGGGCTCGTCCATCTCGCCATCGCCAAACACGCCCCAGACCTTGCGCCCGGTGCAGTCCAGCAGCCCCCGGTGCGTGAGGT
>JBMLPD010000357.1:0-2618 GCA_049242285.1 Rubrivivax sp. | reverse complement strand
GGTTCGACCGCGGGTTCGTCACCTACAGCAACGAGGCCAAGGTGCAGATGCTGGGGGTGGAGGCCGCCCTCATCGCGCAGCACGGGGCCGTCAGCGAGCAGGTGGCCTGCGCCATGGCGGTGGGCGCGTTGCGCCACTCGCCAGCCGACGTGGCGGTGGCCGTCACCGGCATTGCCGGCCCGGGTGGGGCGGTGCCGGGCAAACCGGTGGGCACGGTGTGGCTGGCCACGGCCCTGAGGGGACGGGCGCCCGAGCCCTGGGGGCTCCACTTGCCGGGCGGCCGCACGGCGGTGCGCGAGGCCACCGTGGCCGAGGCGATCCGCCGCCTGATCCAGTGCGCCGTCGGTGGCGGTCGCGGCCCTGGCCGTGAAGAGGCCTGACGCGAAGCCGATGCGCATCTTCTTTGCCGCACAACTGGACGCCGACGAGTCGCAAGCCTGGCGGGCGGCCTTGCAGGCGGCCGCTCCCGGCCACGAGTGGGTGGTGCATGCTCCCGCCGGGGATGGCGCCGAGCCCCTGGTCCGGGCGGAGGTGGCCGTGGTGGCCAACCCGCCGCCTGGTTCGCTGGCCCGGGTGCGGGGCTTGCGCCTGATCCAGTCCCTGTGGGCCGGGGTGGACCGGCTGGTGGCCGACCCGACCGTGCCTGCTGACATTGCGCTGGCCCGGATGGTGGACCCCTGCATGACCGCGGCCATGGTCCAGTCGTCGCTGTGGGCGGTGACGGCGCTGCACCGCGGCTTCTTCGCCTGCGCGCGGCAGCAACTGCAGGCGCAGTGGCGGCAGGCGCCCCAGCGCCGGGCCGAAGAGGTGTCGGTGCTGGTCCTGGGCCTGGGCACCATGGGGGCGGCGGTGTCGGCGGCCCTGGCGGCGCAGGCTTATCGTGTGGCGGCCTGGCGGCGCGGCGGCGAGCAGCCGGGCCCGTCGGGCGTGCGGGTTCTCCAGGGAGCGAACGGCTTGCAGGAAGGCCTGGCAGCCGCCGACGTGGTGCTCAACCTGCTGCCTCTGACAACGCACACGCGCGGCCTCATCGACGCTGGCTTCCTGGGCTGCATGAAGGTGGGCGCGGCGCTGGTGAACTTCGGCCGGGGCGGGCATGTGGTGGAGGCGGACCTGCTGGCTGCCCTGGACGCCGGCACGTTGGGCCATGCGGTGCTGGACGTCTTCGCCACCGAGCCACTGCCGCCGAGCCACCCGTTCTGGCCTCACCCCCGGGTGACGGTGCTGCCGCACGTGGCGGCGCTGACCGACCTGCGCAGCGCCGCGCAGGTGGTGGCCGAGAACCTGGCCCGCCTGCAGGCCGGCCAGCCCGTGCTGCACCGGGTGGACCGGGCGCGGGGCTACTGACGATTCGGCCGCGCGGCCACAGCCTTTTGGCGCCTGAGAGCTGTCAGACGCTCAGGACCAGCGAGGCGGGCCGGCCTCCTCGGGCGGAACCGCCGCGCGCAGGGTCGGTCCGGCCCCCACTGCCCGCAGGGCCCGAACCATGGCGCGGGGCCGTGAAGTGCAGCGTCATGAGCATCAGCCGCCGCAGGGCTTCCCAGGGATCGTCGGGCCAGTCGTCACGCTTGAGGCCCTTGGCGATGCCGTCGCAGGTGCTGGCGGCAGACACCAGACGGGTCAGGGCACGCTGGCTCAGCAGCGCGGCCGCGCGCTCGATCAGACGCTGCCGGGCGCCCCAGACGCGGGCGGCGTTCAGGGCCATGGGCATGGGCTGGCCCTGGTCCAGCGCTGCGCGCACGCGTTGCAGGGCGCGCAGGTCGTCGGCCAGCGGCCAGTGCACGGCCACGGGCGTCTCTCCTTCCGCCTTCAGTCCGTCCAGGATGCGCCAGGCGCGCCCCACCTGCCCGGACAGCACGGCCGCGCAGAGCTGGCGCACGTCATAGCGCGCCACATTCAGCACGGCCGACTCCACCTGCTCGGCACTCAGCTCGCCTGTCGGGTACAGAAGGGCGAGCTTGCTGATCTCCTGGTGGGCGGCCAGCAGGTTGCCTTCCACCCGGTCGGCAAAGAAGGCCAGGGTGCGCTGGCCTTCCTCACCCTCGCACACCCGCTGGCCCTGCGCCGCCAGGCGGCGGGCGATCCAGGCCGGCAGGGCCGGGCGCTCCACGGTCTCGACCTTGACCATCACGCCCTGCGCCTGCAAGGCCGTGAACCAGCCGCTCTTGAGCTGCGCCGACTCCACCGACGGCAGCAGCACCAGCGTCACCACGCCTTCGGGCAGCCGCTCGACATGGCGCTGCAGCGCTTCGCTGCCCTCCTTGCCCGGCTTGCCCGAGGGGATGCGGATCTCGATGATCTTGGCCTCGGCGAACAGGCTTCGTTCCTGGGCCGCGCCCAGCACGCCGCTCCAGTCGAAGTGAGCGCCGCTGACGTTGAAGACCTCGCGCTCGCTGCAGCCCGCGGCCCGCGCCGCCGCCCGGATGGCGTCCGCGGCCTCCTGTTGCAGCAAGGGCTCGTCGCCCACCACCGTGTACAGCGGCTTGAGGCCCTCTCGGGCGGCCGAGGCAAGGTGGGTGCCGAGCTGATCGGGCCGCAACTGCATGTCAGGGGCGGCTCAGGGTGGACAGGCGGCGCACCACCTGGCGCGCGATGTCGGCTTCCATGTCACGCACCAGCTG
>JBMLPD010000356.1:2192-2390 GCA_049242285.1 Rubrivivax sp. | reverse complement strand
CGCCCTGCTGGCGCCGCTGCTGGCCGCCCACCCCGGCCCCGAGGGCGACACCTACTCGCTGGAGCGCGACAAGACCGGGCGGCACGGCCGCATCATGAAGTACAACCTCAACAAGAGCTGAGAGCATTCCAGGCCCATGACCACGCCCCTGTTCGAGAAACAAGCCTTCGTGCTGAGCCCTTCGCCCACGCTCAGGAC
>JBMLPD010000356.1:0-2092 GCA_049242285.1 Rubrivivax sp. | reverse complement strand
ACTTCGACAGGCTCAGTGCGAACGGGTTCAAAGGTCGGGCGACAACGTTTTCTTGTGAGCATTCCAGGCCCATGACCGCGCCCCTGTTCGAGAAACAAGCCTTCGTGCTGAGCCCTTCGCCCACGCTCAGGACAGGCGGGTCGAAGCCTTCGCACGCACTTCGACAGGCTCAGTGCGAACGGGTTCAAAGGTCGGGCGACAACGTTTTCTTGCGAGCCTCCCCCGATCGTCGCCGCACCCCTTGATCAACCCCAGTCCCCACACTTCCACGGAGTCCTGACCATGCGCCTCGTTCTCACCTCCACCGCCCTGGCCCTGGTTGCCAGCCTCGCCCCGTTGTCGGCCTCTGCCCAGGCGCCGTCGTGCACCCACAACGTGGGCATGGTGGTGTCACTCACCGGCGCTGCCGGCCGCTTCGGCCAGGCCGCTTCCAAGTCAGTGGAACTCGCCTTCGGTGAGCTGAACAAGGCCGCCGGGGCGCAGGGCATCGCCGGCTGCCGCCTGGCCTTCGAGGTCCGCGACGCGCAGAGCCAGGGCGCCGTGGCCGTGGACCAGGCCCGCCAGCTGGTGGACCTGAAGAAGGTGCCGGCCCTCATCGGCGGCATCATCAGCTCGGTGTCCATCCCGGTGGTGACGTCGGTCACCGCGCCGGCCGGCGTGGTGCAGATCTCCCCGGCCTCTACCTCGCCCACGCTCACGCGCCTGGCCAACGAAGGCACCACCAAGGGCTGGTTCTTCCGCACCATCACCAGCGACGCCCTGCAGGGCACGGCCGCGGCCAAGTACGCCATGGACCAGGGCATGCGCGCCCTGACCATCATCCACGTCAACAACGACTTCGGCGTGAACATGCTGGCCGAGTTCCGCAAGGCCTACGAGGCCCTGGGCGGCAAGATCCTGAGCGTGACGCCCTACAACGCGCAGCAGCCGTCCTACGCGGCCGAGGTGACGAATGCGCTCAAGGGCGACCCGCCGGCGCTGTACTTCATCGGCTACCCCGGTGACGGCACCACCATCGTGCGCACCTGGATCCAGCAGGGCGGGCCGCAGCGCTTCCTGCTCAACGACGGCATGAACGCGGCCGACTTCATCAAGGGCGTGGGCCCGCAGTTCCTGAACAACGCCTTCGGCACGTCTTCCGGCACCACGCGCACCCCGTCCACCGAGTTCTTCGCCTCGGCCTACCCGGCCATGAGCGGCGGCTTTGACGCCGGCGCACCGGCGGCTGACCGTGCCTTCGATGCCGGCGCCATCCTGGGCCTGGCCATCGCGCAGGCCGGCAGGTTCGAAGCGGCTGCCATCCGCGACGCCATCCGCAAGGTGACCGATCCGGGCGGCGAAGTGGTGCACGCCGGCCCGCAGGGCTTTGCGCGCGCGCTGCAGCTCATCCGCGAAAAGAAGCCGGTGCGCTACGTGGGCGTGATCGGCCCGGTGCAGTTCGACCGCAACGGCGACATCGTCGGCCCCTTCCGCACCTGGAAGATCACCAACGGCGAAGTCACCACCGTGGGCCAGATGTCCATGGAGGACGTACAGGCCGTGCAGGCGCGCTTGCCGCGTTGAGGTGCCATGCGCGCAATGAGGTGCCATGCGCGCAATGAGGTGCCATGAGGTGCCATGAGGTGCCATGAGGTGCAATGAGTTGTAATGAGCTGCACTGTTTTGAGCCAGCGCCCATCAGCCTGCACCGTTCGCCCTGAGCCCGTCGAAGGGCCCGTCGATGCACCTCGACAACCCTGTCCTGAGCGCAGCCGAAGGGCTTTGATCTGGCGCCGGGCAGCCTGCACCGTTCGCCCTGAGCCTGTCGAAGGGCCCGTCGATGCGCCTCGACAGGCCTGTCCTGAGCGCAGCCGAAGGGCTCAGACCGAATGGAACCCGGAAGCACCCCAAAGCAATCCAGGAACACTCATCGCGAATACCAGGAACGCCGATGCCGGATCGGTGGCGCCGCGTGACCCGCGATGACCGTGTGGCTGCCCCCGTTGCGATGAGTCCACCCCTCCCACGATGAGCCAGCATTCCCTGAGCACCACCCCGTCCCGCCCCGAGCGCACCCTGCTGGCGCCGGGGCTGGAGATTCCGCGCGTGGTCA
>JBMLPD010000355.1:0-1890 GCA_049242285.1 Rubrivivax sp. | reverse complement strand
CTCGGACACCGCCACGATGCAGCGCCCCAGCCGGTCGTAGGTGGCCTTCACGTCGACCAGAAAGCGCGGCACCGCGAACTCGCGCTCGGGCAGGCAGATCAGGTGCGGGCCGTCGTCGTCATGCTTGCGACCCAGGGCTGAGGCTGCCGTCAGAAAACCGGCGTGCCGGCCACCAGCTCCAGGTTGTGGGCGGTCTCCTGGATGAGATCGAAGAAATCCTCGTTGATGATCCCGCGCACCCCATGCCGAGCGCCGTACACCCGCTCCTCGCCCAACTGCCGTCGCGCCTCCAGCACCACGCCGACCAGGGACTGGCTGATCACCGCCGTCGGGCCGCCTGCCTGAGCGACCAGGACCTCGCCTGGGGTCATGCGGCTGCTCTTGTGTGTGGGGTCTTCATGGAGTGAAGGATGGCTTGCCATGGCAAGGGCCCGACGGCAAGCCGCGCCCGGTGTGGAACACCGGCCCGTCTCCTCCAGAATACAGGGGGATGAACGACCCCGCAGACGCCCCGCTGAAGGCGCACTTTCTTCTGAATCCCGACGTGGTGTTCCTGAATCACGGTTCCTTCGGCGCCTGCCCGCGCGAAGTGTTCGAGGCCCTTCAAGCCTGGCAGCTGGAAATGGAGCGCAACCCGGTGGAGTTTCTCGGCCGGCGCTCGGGTGAGTTGCTGGCCCAGGCGCGTCAAGCCCTGGCGCACCATCTCTCGGCCCAGGCGGCGGACCTCGTCTTCGTGCCCAACGCCACCACCGGCGTCAACGTGGTGGCACGCTCACTGAACTTGCGGCCCGGCGACGAGATCCTGGCCACCGACCACGAATACGGCGCCTGCGACGCCACCTGGCAGCGCGTGTGTGAGCAGGCCGGGGCGGTCTACCGGAAGGTGGAGATTCCCCTGCCCTTCGGGCGGGAGCTCTTGGCCGAACAGGTGCTGGCGGCGGTGACCCCGCGCACCCGCATGATCTTCGCCAGCCACATCACCTCCACCACCGCGCTGATCTTTCCCCTGGAAGAACTTTGCGCAAGGGCCCGGGCGCGGGGCGTGCTCACTCTGATCGACGGCGCGCATGCGCCGGGCCACATCGAGGTGCAACTCGACACGCTGGGCGCCGACTTCTACACCGGCAACTGTCACAAATGGCTGTGCGCCCCCAAGGGCAGCGCCTTCCTGCATGCCCGGGCGGAACATCACCAGACCCTGCACGCCACCGTCACCAGCTGGGGCTACGTCGCGGGCACGCAGGGCCATACCGGCTTTGATGCCTACACCGGCCGCACCGTGCTGGAGCGGCGTATGCAATGGCAGGGCACGCGCGACATCGCGGCCTGGCTCAGCGTGCCTGCGGCGCTGGCCTTCCAGCAGCGCCACGTCTGGCCCGAGGTGCGGCAGCGTTGCCATGACCTGGCCATCGGCCTGATGCAGCGCACCGCCGAGCGCTTCAACCTGCCCGCGATCGGCTCGCCTGAGGACTTCGGCCAGATGGTGCCGCTGCCCGTTCCCCACCAGGACGCGGAAGCCCTCAGAGCGCGCCTGTTCGAGCAACACCGCATCGAAGTGCCGGTCACACAGCACGCAGGACGCACCTTCGTGCGGGTGTCGGTGCAGGGCTACAACACCGCGGACGACCTGGCGGCGTTGGAGGCGGCGCTCTAGGCTTGGCGCGCGCTCAGCGCCCCTTGCGCGAAGGCCTCGCGCCAGGGCGCGGAGCGGGTCGGGGGCTTGCCCCAGCACCGGCCGCGGTTTCCCGCGGAGGCAGGCCGGTGTGCTGCGTCAGCAATCGGCCTTTGGTCACCGTGGAGACCTTGGCGCCCGCAGGCGTGGAGTTCTTCCTGCGGGCGCTGACGTAGGCGCCGTCGGTGGAGGGCTGGAAAGTCGGGATCAGGTGGTGC
>JBMLPD010000354.1:0-2488 GCA_049242285.1 Rubrivivax sp. | reverse complement strand
TGGGTGGCCGAGCGGGGGTGGGGCGGTATGGGGGGTGGTCATGCGGTGAAGGGGTCAAGGGGCTTCGACAGGCTCTACCCGAACGGGGTGGGGGGGGGCTTCGACAGGCTCAGCCCGAACGGGGTGGGCGGGCTTCGACAGGCTCAGCTCGAACGGGGGTGGGGGGGCTTCGACAGGCTCAGCTCGAACGGGGGTGGGGGGTCGAACGGGGGTGGGGGGGCTTCGACAGGCTCAGCCCGAGCGGGGGCGGGGGGCCGAGTGGAGGTGGGGGGAGGTATGGGGGGTGAGATCGTGCGGGCGGTTGTGCTGGGGGCCGTGCAGGTGGGGGTCAGGTGGTCGGTGATCGGGCCAGCGCGTCCAGAACGTGCTGGAAGGCGCGCACGACGAGTTCGGTGTCGTCGTTGGTGATGGATTCCAGCGGGTTGTGGCTGATGCCGGCGTTCTGGCCGCGCATGAAGAGCATGGCCTGGGGCATCACTTCGTGCAGCTTCATCGCGTCATGGCCAGCACCGCTGGGCATGCGGAAGACCGGCAGTCCCAGGGCCTGCACGGCGGCTTCCCAGTGCGCCTGCCAGGCCGGGTGGCTGGGCGCCGCAGCCACCTTGACGGTGCGCTCGGCCGTGAACGACAGGCCCCGGCGCTGGCAGATCGCGGCCAAGGCCGCCAGCACGTCGGTCTCCAGCGCGTCACGCGCGGCGTCGGTGGTGGCGCGCAGGTCCAGGCTGAGGCGGCAGCGGCCGGGCACCACGTTGATGGAGCCCGCAGGCACCTCCAGCTGGCCCACCGTGCCCACCACGTCAGGCACGGCGCTGGCGCGCTGTTCCACGAACAGCAGCAGCTCGGCCGCGGCGGCGGCGGCGTCGCGCCGGCGGTCCATGGGCGTGGTGCCGGCGTGGCTGGCCATGCCCTGGATTTCCACCAGGTGCCGCACGCTGCCGTTGATGGAGGTGACCACGCCCAGCGGCAGGTCCAGCTCGTTGAGGACGGGCCCCTGCTCGATGTGAACCTCGACGAAGCCGAGGTATCGGCTGGGTTCGCGCTGCAGCGTGCCGATCGCGGACATCGTGGCCGGCAGGCCGGCATGGCGCATCGCGTCGGCCAAGCGCACGCCATCGGCGTCGCGCTGGTCCAGCCAGGCCGGATCGAAGTCGCCCATCAGCGCGCCCGAGCCCAGGAAGGTGGCCTTGTAGCGCTGGCCCTCCTCTTCCGCGAAGCCCACCACCTCGATGCCGAAGGGCAGGCGCCGCCCGGCGCGGTGCAGTTCACGCACACAGGCCATGGGCACCAGGATGCCCAGGCGCCCGTCGTACTTGCCGCCATTGCGCACGGTGTCGTAGTGGCTGCCGGTGAGCAGGCGCGGCGCGGCGGTGCTGGTGCCGTGGTAGACCCCCACCACGTTGCCCACGGCGTCCCAGCCCACTTCATCGAAGCCGCATTCGCGCATCCAGTCCTGCAACCGGGCGGCGCAGGCGCGGTGGGCGTCCGTCAAATAGGTGACGGTGAGCTGCCCCTTTTCCTTGAAGCCTGGATCGCTGTGCACGGCCAGTTGTTCGGCCCAATCCCACACCAGGTTGCCGAGCGCGGGGGTGACACCGAACCTGTCGTTCAGGCGAATCTCCGCGATGCGGTGGATGTTGCGCAAGGCTTCGGCGCGTTCGAAGTCCGGGTGGTGCTGCAGGCGGCGGGCGAAGGTGTCGATGATCTGGTGGCGTGTCAGCCCTTCGCCGCGCGGTCCGCGCACGGCCAGGATGAAGGGAAAGCCGAACTTCGCGTTGTAGTCGGCGTTGAGCTGCTGGATGCGGGCGAACTCCTCGGGCGTGCAGTCGGTCAGGCCGGCCTGGCCCTGTTCGTTCGTGGATTCGGCGGTCAATGTCTTGCTCACCATGGCCTTGCCGGCCAGCTCCGGGTGGGCGCGGATCAGGCCGAGCTGCTCGGCCTGCGTGGCGCCCCGCACGGTGTCGGCCAGGGCCTGCTTCAACGCGGACAGCGTGGCAAACGGGCGGCGCTGCCAGGCCTGCTGCGCCACCCAGGGCGAATGCTCGTAGGTGCCCTCGAGCAGAGTGGTGAAGGCGGCCTGGTCCGCAGCGTTGAGTTGCGCCAGCGACAGGGCAGTGCTGGCGGATGAAGGGGTGTGGTTCATGGCTTCTGGCCTCACTCAGCCCCAGACGAAGGCGCTCTTTGCATCGAACGGATGGGTGGCGCGCCAGTGGCGGGCAATGTCCACGCGGCGCGTGACCCACACCCGGTCGTGCTTCTCGATGTGGTCCAGAAAGAGCTGCAGCGCCCGCATGCGGCCCGGCCGCCCCAGCAGGCGGCAGTGCATGCCGATGCTCATCATGCTGGGGCGCTCGGCGCCCTCGGCGTAGTGCACGTCGAAGGCATCGCGCAGGTATGCGAAGAACTCGTCACCGTGGCTGTAGCCCTGCGGCAGGGCAAAGCGCATGTCGTTGCAGTCCAGGGTGTAGGGCACCACGAGGTGGGGCGCCAG
>JBMLPD010000353.1:0-2990 GCA_049242285.1 Rubrivivax sp. | reverse complement strand
TCTTGATCATCTTGGTCATCACGCCGCCCAGGGTCTCGATGCCCAGGCTCAGCGGCGTGACGTCCAGCAGCAATACGTCCTTGCGCTCACCGCCCAGCACCTGGCCCTGGATGGCCGCGCCCACGGCCACGGCCTCGTCGGGGTTGACGTCCTTGCGTGGCTCCTTGCCGAAGAACTCCTTGACCTTGTCCTGCACCTTGGGCATGCGCGACATGCCGCCCACCAGGATGATGTCGTCGATCTCGCTGACCTTCACGCCTGCGTCCTTGATGGCGATGCGGCAGGGCTCGATCGTGCGGTCGATCAGTTCCTCCACCAGGGCCTCGAGCTTGGCGCGGGTGAGCTTGATGTTCAGATGCCTGGGGCCCGAGGCATCGGCCGTGATGTAGGGCAGGTTGACGTCGGTCTGCGTGCTGTTGGACAGCTCGATCTTGGCCTTCTCGGCGGCTTCCTTCAGGCGCTGCAGCGCCAGCACGTCCTTGGTGAGGTCCACGCCCTGTTCCTTGCGGAACTCGGTGACGATGTGGTCGATGATGCGCTGGTCGAAGTCTTCGCCACCCAGGAAGGTGTCGCCGTTGGTGGACAGCACCTCGAACTGCTTTTCGCCGTCCACATCGGCAATCTCGATGATGGAGATGTCGAAGGTGCCGCCGCCCAGGTCGAACACGGCGATCTTGCGGTCGCCCTTGCCATGCTTGTCCAGGCCGAAGGCCAGGGCCGCAGCGGTGGGCTCGTTGATGATGCGCTTGACTTCCAGGCCGGCGATGCGCCCGGCGTCCTTGGTGGCCTGACGCTGGCTGTCGTTGAAGTAGGCCGGCACGGTGATCACGGCCTCGGTCACTTCCTCGCCAAGGTAGTCTTCCGCGGTCTTCTTCATCTTGCGCAGCACCTCGGCGCTGACCTGTGGCGGGGCCAGCTTCTTGCCGCGCACCTCCACCCAGGCGTCACCGTTGTCGGCCGCGGCAATCTTGTAGGGCATCAGGTCGATGTCCTTCTGCACTTCCTTCTCGGTGAACTTGCGCCCGATCAGGCGCTTGACGGCGTACAGCGTGTTCTTGGGGTTGGTGACGGCCTGGCGCTTGGCTGACGCGCCGACCAGGATCTCGCCGTCTTCCTGGTAGGCAATGATGGACGGCGTGGTGCGCGCGCCCTCGCTGTTCTCGATGACCTTGGTGCTGTTGCCTTCCATGATGGCCACGCACGAGTTGGTGGTGCCCAGGTCGATGCCGATGATCTTGCCCATGATGTTCTTGCTCCGATTGAAGGATGTGATGCGGGGGAGTTGTGGCTGGTTGGCCGTGTTTCAAGGCGACGTCACCTGGGCGCCGCCACGGTGACCAGGGCCGGTCTCAGCACACGTTCGGCGATCAGGTAGCCCTTTTGCAGGACGGTGACCACGGTGTTGGCCTCCTGGTCGGCAGCCACCATGCTGATGGCCTGGTGCTGGTGGGGGTCGAACCGGGTGCCTGCGGGCGGGTCTATCGGCACCACCTTGTTCCGCTCCAGCGCCTGAACCAGCTGCCGCAGCGTGGCATTCACCCCTTCCACCAGTTGTTCGTGGCTGGCATTGGGCAGCGCCAGGGCTGCTTCCAGGCTGTCACGCACTGGCAGGAGGCTCTCCGCGAAGCCCTCGATGGCGAACTTGCGGGCCTTGCCGGCCTCCTCCTCCGAGCGACGGCGGATGTTCTCCACCTCTGCCTTGGCTCTCAGGTAGGCGTCCGACATGCTGGCCAGTCGCGCCTCCAGATCGGCCAGGCGCTGCGCAGGCGTCTGGTCCTCATCTGCCGGGGCCTCGGTGTGGGCGGCGGGTGCCGGTGCAGCCGCAGACTCGGCGGCTGAACCGGGGACATCAGACGAGCAGGGGTCTTGTGAAGGCATGTGAAGGGAAAGGCCGTTGATCGATACCGGGGAGCTTGGGCCGGGCCAGAGGATTTCAAGACCGGAGGAAACCCGGGGTCATTCGCTCATTCACCGGGCTCGAGGGTGGCGCTCCAGCGTTGCCATGCCACCAGGGTTCTGCGGTCCCGCTTGGTGGGGCGCCCTTGTTCATGGCCCAGAGCGGGCTCCACGCCGAACTTCCGTGCCTGGGCTGCCTGCATTCGTGAGGCGATGCTCTGCGGCGTTTCCTCGTACAGCGTCTGGGCCGCGGGGGCAGGGCCGCGCACGCTGCTCAGAGCGATCACCCTGACTGTCCGCTCGGGGCCGTCCTGGCGCAAGCACACCAGATCGCCCGGTCGCACGCTGCGCGAGGCCTTGGCTGCGATGCCGTTGACCTGAACCCTGCCCGCACCGATGGCGTGGGTGGCCAGCGAGCGGGTCTTGTAGAACCGTGCGGCCCAGAGCCATTTGTCCAGCCGCAGGTCGTCTTCCGGGGTGCTCAATGTGCAGTCCTTCTCAATGCAGGCCCGCCAGCGGCAAGCTCACCACCGCGTCGAGCCCGGTGACGGACCTTCCACCTTGCCCGGCATGCGCGTCGGGCTCGGTGCGGTTGTGCAACTGGATGCGTCCTGCACTGGCCAGCGTGATTTCCTGGCAGATGGTCAGGCCCAGGCCGCTGGAGCCGCTGGCCGGTCCGTCGCCCCGGGCGAAGGGCTGAAACAGCACGGGCCGCAGGCTCTCGGGGATGCCGGGGCCGTCGTCGCGGATCCGCAGCACGGCTCGCGCGTCATCAGGCTGCAGGTGCACCTGCAGCCGCCCACCCACCGGGGAGTGCCGGATGGCGTTGTGCAGGAGGTTGCGAGTGAGTTCGCGCAGCCCCCACTCGTGAGCCAGCACATGGCAGGGCAGGGCCTGCAGGTCCAGGTCCAGTTGCCGATCGGCCATCAGGGGCGCCAGATCCAGCGCAACGGCCCGAACCGTCAGGGCCCAGTCCACGGGTCCCGGTACCTCCTGCTGACGCAGCTGCTCGGCCTTGGCCAGGGCGAGCATCTGCTGAGCCAGCGCGGTGGCCCCGTCCACGGTGGATTCAATGTCGCGCAGGGCTTCCAGCG
>JBMLPD010000352.1:0-2597 GCA_049242285.1 Rubrivivax sp. | reverse complement strand
AACAGGCTGCACGTGCAGAAGGTACTCATGGAGTACCTTCTGCTCGGCCGGGTGGGCTGAAGGCCCAGCCGGCGGGCCGCAGGCCCTGCAGGCTGTTCCGGTGCAGGCTCACATCGCGCGAGCGATGTGAAGGCGCGCAGCGCCGTGCCGGAACCACAACAGGCTGACTTGTCAACCATGGATCCGACAGCGGCCCAGGCTCGCCGCCTGCATGCGGTGCGCGCCCACGGGCCTGAGCGGTGCTCGAGCGCAAGCGCCTTCACACCACCACCGGCTCCGGCTCCAGGCGGATGCCGAAGCGGCCGTACACGCTTTCCTGGATGGCGCGGGCGAGCGTCACCACCTCGCCGCCCGTGGCATTGCCGCGGTTGACCAGCACCAGGGCCTGCTTGTCGTGGACGCCGGCGCCGCCGATGTGCTTGCCCTTCCAGCCGCAGGCATCGATGAGCCAGCCCGCAGCCAGCTTGGCGCGGCCGTCGGGCAGGGGGTAGTGCACCACCTCGGGGTCGCGGTCGATGATGTCGCGGCACTGCTCGGCGCTGACCACCGGGTTCTTGAAGAAGCTGCCGGCGTTGCCGATGACGGCCGGGTCGGGCAGCTTGGCGCGGCGGATGGCGCACACCCAGTCGAAAACCGTTTGCGCGTCCGGGTGGGTCAGGCCGGTTTCGGCCACCTTGCGCTCCAGGTCCAGGTAGCCCAGCACCGGCACCCAGGGCCGCGGCAGCCGAAACCGCACCCGCGTGATCACGCTCTTGCCCGCCAGATGCTGCTTGAAGACGCTGTGGCGGTAGCCAAAGCGGCAGGCCGCGGCGTCCAGCGTCACGGTGCGGCCGGTCACCAGGTCCACCGCGTCGAGCGACTCGAAGCGGTCCTTCAACTCCACCCCGTAGGCACCGATGTTCTGCACTGGCGCGGCCCCTGCGGTGCCGGGGATCAACGCCAGGTTCTCCAGCCCGGGCAGGCCCTGGGCCAGCGTCCACTGCACCAGGCCGTGCCAGGACTCGCCCGCGCCGGCCTCCACGATCCAGGCGTTGTCGGTGGTGTGCAGCAGGCGCATCCCTGGCACCTCCACCTTCACCACCAGGGCCTGCACATCGCGCGTGAACAGCACGTTGCTGCCGCCGCCCAGAATGAACTTCGGTGCCCGGCCCCACCGAGGGTGGTCCACCAGGCGGCGCAGGTCGGCCTCGCTGCGCACGCGCACCAGGTGGGACGCCGCGGCGGGCAGGCCGAAGGTGTTGAGCGCGCGCAGATTGACCGCCGGCTCCACGGACGGCAGCTCGTTCACCGGGCCGGGCATACAGGGATCAGGGAGTTCACGAGGATGACGCATGGGGTCCACATGGGCGAGAATTTTCCACTGCTTCCTGAAGGCCTCTCCCATGCCCAGCTTCGACGCCGTCCTTGAACCCAATCTGGTGGAACTGAAGAATGCCGTGGACCAGACCGGCAAGGAGATCGGCACGCGCTTCGATTTCAAGGGGTCCAGCGCGAAAGTGGAACTCACCGAGAAGGGTGCGTCACGCGAGTTGATGCTGTACGGCGACAGCGACTTCCAGATCGGCCAGGTGCGTGACGTGCTGCTGGCCAAGCTGACCAAGCGCGCCGTGGACATCCGCTTCCTGGACCTGAGCGCCAAGATCGAGAAGATCGGCGGCGACAAGGTGCGCCAGCCGGTGGCCGTGCGCACCGGCATCGACAGCGACAATGCCAAGAAGATCCAGGCCCTCGTCAAGCAGAGCAAGCTCAAGGTGCAGGCGCAGATCCAGGGCGACGTGGTGCGCGTCAGCGGCGGCAAGCGTGACGACCTGCAGGCCGCCATCCGCCACCTGAAGGCCGGCGTGACCGATCTGCCGTTGTCCTTCACCAACTTCCGGGACTGACAAGGCCCCGGGGCGCGCTGTCGAAACTCCCGCGGGGCGGCCCCACCCACGCCCCCCCCTGGCACCCTGCGTCGCCGCCCCCACCGGCCCGCGTGGACGGGCCCCGGACCCGGGTTTTCGAACGGTCGTGCTAAAACGTGGGCTGGGTACGGTTGCACCCCGCCCGGGCCCACCTTGCTTGTCCGAACCGCCTGAGGAGCCTTGTCCCCATGGACCTGAATTTCACGGCCGAGGAACTGTCGTTCCGCACCCGCGTCCGCCAATGGGTGGCCGACAACCTGCCTGCGGATCTCTCGCACAAGGTGCACAACGCCTTGCGCCTGAGCCGCGACGACATGCAGCGCTGGGCCCGGATCCTGGGCCGCAAGGGCTGGCTGGGCTGGAACTGGCCGATGGAATTTGGCGGGCCCGGCTGGAACGCCGTGCAGCGCCACCTGTTCGAAGAGGAATGTGCACGGGCCGGGGCGCCCCGGGTGGTGCCGTTCGGGCCCGTGATGGTGGCCCCGGTGATCATGGCGTTTGGCAATCGCGAGCAGCAGCAGCGCTTCCTGCCCGGCATCGCCAGCGGCGAGGTCTGGTGGAGCCAGGGCTACAGCGAGCCGGGCTCGGGCAGCGACCTCGCGTCGCTGAAGTGCAAGGCCGAGCGCAGCGGTGACAAGTACATCGTCAACGGCCAGAAGACCTGGACCACGCTGGGCCAGTACGGCGAGTGGA
>JBMLPD010000351.1:0-5874 GCA_049242285.1 Rubrivivax sp. | reverse complement strand
TCGCGCTGGCCCGCACCGTGGGCTGGATCGCCCAGCTCAACGAGATGATCGGCGACCCCGAGTACAAGATCGGCCGTCCGCGCCAGCTCTACGTGGGTGCCGCGCCGCGCCGGGTGCGCCCGATCGGGGAGCGTTGATCGCCGTCGGGGCGCACCCGCGTCCTGCCTACCGGCTCGTGCGGCCGCCCTCGGGCGGCCTTCCTGTGAACGGGTTCGGCGTCGGCGTGCCTCAAGCGCTCGGTGCCCTTCGGCACTTGCGCCCAAGCTGGACAAGCCGGAACCACAAACAGGCCGTACGATGGCCGCTGGACGGATGGCGGACGTGCAGAACCGCCCGAGCGGTGGAGCCGGGGGCGGTTTGCTGCGAAGCCCCCAAGCTGCCAGCTGGTGGCTTCCATGTCTTCAAGGCCCAGCGGCTGCGCAGGCGGACCCATCCGTCCTTTGAACCGAAGGACCTCACCTGCGGCCGGCAGAACACGAAAGCGGCGGCCGTCCATCTGGCTCTAGACTGCGGCGCCCATGACCGTTCCCCAAGTCCTGCTGACCGCCTTCGAGCCCTTCGGTGGTGACCCCGTCAACCCCAGCCTCTTGATCGCCAGGCAGCTCGATGGACAAGCCATCGCCGGGGCGCGGGTGGTGGCGGTGGAGCTTCCCTGCGTGTTCGGCAAGGCCCTGGTGGCGCTGGGCGAAGCCCTTGAACGCACGCGGCCCGTGCTCGCCGTGGCCCTGGGCCTGGCGGCCGGGCGCGAGGGCCTGTCCATCGAGCGCGTGGCGATCAACCTGGATGATGCGCGCATCCCCGACAACGCCGGTGCGCAGCCGGTGGACGAGGCCATAGCCGCAGGGGGCCCCGCAGCCTGGTTCAGCACCTTGCCCAACAAGGCCATCGTCGCGGCCCTCTGGGAGGCGGGGGTGCCCGCGTCCGTGTCGCAGACCGCCGGCACTTTCGTCTGCAACCACGTCTTCTACGGACTGCAGCAGCGCCTGGCCGGCACGGGCGTGCGCAGCGGCTTCATCCACGTGCCGCTGCTGCCCGAGCAGTCCGCCCAACATCCGGGCAAGCCCGTGCTGGCACTTGAAGAGCAGGTGCGGGGGGTGCGGCGGGCGCTGGAGGTGGCGCTGACGCACCAGGGCCCGGACCTGCGCCGGGCCGGCGGGGCCGTGGCATGAGCGGGCCGATGCACTTCATCACGCAGGGGGCGGCCCCATGATCGACCGCTGGGCGGCGGCGCTTTTGCGTCCGGGCCTGCAGGCCGGGGCGCGGGGGCTGGTGCGCGCGGGGGTGGGTGCCGATGCAGTCACCTGGGCGGGGTTCGCGCTGGGGCTTGCGGCGGCGGTGTGTATCGCGTGGGAAGCCCATGTCCTCGGCCTGGTCTTGATGCTGATGAGCCGACTGCTGGACGGCCTGGATGGCGCCGTGGCGCGGTTGACTGCGCCCACCGACCGGGGGGCCTTCCTGGACATCACGCTGGACTTCCTGTTCTACGCCAGCATCCCGCTGGCGTTTGCCTGGGCCGACCCTTCCCGCAATGCCCTGGCCGCGGCCACGCTGCTGGCGGCCTTCGTGGGCACGGGGTCCACCTTCCTGGCCTTTGCCGTGCTGGCGCAGCGGCGTGGGCTGACCAGCGCGGTCTATCCCACCAAGGGCTTGTACTACCTGGGCGGTTTGACCGAGGCCACCGAAACGCTGCTGGTGTTCGCCGCCATGTGCTGGTGGCCGCAGGCCTTTGCCACCTTGGCCTTCGTGTTTGCCGGCTTGTGCGGCCTGACGGTGTTGACGAGGTTGTGGGCCGGATGGCGCATGCTGGCGCAGCCGCTTGCGCAAGAACCGTGACCGGGTCCGTGGCACCATGCCGGGGCTGATGAACCAGATGCACTCCCGTTTCCTGCTGGCATTGCTGCTGGCTGCCGCCGTGGGCGCCTTCTTCGCGCTCGACCTGGGCCGCTGGTTGTCGCTGGAGCAGTTGCGTGCAGCCCAGGCCGGCCTGGCGGCCGCCTACCAGGACAGGCCGCTGCAGGTCATCGCCGCATTTTTTTTCGTCTACGTGGCAGTGACGGCGTTGTCGTTGCCGGGCGCCGTGCCGCTGACCCTGGCCGGCGGTGCATTGTTCGGCCTGGGGCTGGGCACCCTGGTGGTGTCCTGTGCCTCCACGGCGGGCGCCACGCTGGCCATGCTGGTGTCGCGCCACCTGCTGCGCGGGGCGGTGCAGGCGCGCTTCGGGGCGCGCCTGGCCGAGGTGGACCGCGGCATCGCGCGCGACGGCGCTTTCTACCTGTTCACCCTGCGGCTGGTGCCGGTGCTGCCGTTTTTCGCCATCAACCTGCTGATGGGCCTGACAGGGATGCGGGTGTGGACCTACGCCTGGGTCAGCCAGCTGGGCATGCTGGCGGGCACACTGGTGTACGTGAATGCGGGCACGCAACTGGCGCAGATCACCTCGCTGCAGGGCATCGTGTCGCCGGGTTTGCTCGGGGCGTTCGCGCTGTTGGGTGTGCTGCCGCTGGCGGGCCGTTGGCTGGTGTCGGCGCTGAAGATCCGCCGTGTGCTGTCACCCTGGCGGCATCTGCGCCCGAGGCGTTTCGATCGCAATCTGGTGGTCATCGGGGCTGGGGCGGCGGGGCTGGTCACGAGCTACATCGCTGCCGCCGTCAAGGCGCGGGTGACGCTGGTGGAAGGGCACCGCATGGGCGGCGACTGCCTGAACACCGGCTGTGTGCCCAGCAAGGCGCTGATCCGTGCGGCCGGCATCGCGCACGAGATGCGCCGCGCCGGCGCCTGTGGCGTCACCGCCACGGAGGTGGCGGTGGACTTTGCCGCCGTCATGGCGCGCCTGGCCCAGGTGGTACGGGACATCGCGCCGCATGACTCGCCCGAGCGCTACCGCGGCCTGGGCGTGGACGTGCAGCAGGGCCATGCCCGCATCGTCGATCCCTGGCATGTGGAGATCACCCATGCCGATAGCCGTACCACCACGCTGTCCACCCGGTCCATCGTCATCGCCACGGGCGCGCGGCCGGTCGTGCCGCCGCTGCCCGGGCTGCGTGAGGCCGGCGTGCTCACCAGTGACACGTTGTGGGGTCTGCAGGAACTGCCTCGGCACTTGGTGGTGCTGGGCGGCGGGCCCATAGGCTGCGAACTGGCCCAGGCCTTTGCGCGCCTGGGCTCGCAGGTCACCCAGGTGGAGATGGGGCCCCGGCTGATGCCCAAGGAGGACGAGGACGCCGCAGCCCTTGCGCGCCGCTGCCTGGAGGCCGACGGCGTGCGGGTGTTGACGGGGCACCGGGCCCTGCGCTGTGAGCGGGCCGACCCGCTGGGGGGGGCCGCGGCCGCCCCTGCCTGGCAATTGGTGACCGATCAGGACGGGACACCACACCGCATCGCCTTCGACCGCATCCTGTGCGCCGTGGGCCGCAGCGCGCGGCTGGAGGGCTTCGGCCTGGAAGCGCTGGGCATGGACACCACGGGCCGCACACTGCCGGTGGACGAACACCTGCAGACGCCCTTCCCGCACATCCTGGCCTGCGGTGATGTGGCCGGGCCTTACCAGTTCACGCATGTGGCGGCTCACCAGGCTTGGTACGCTGCGGTCAACGGCCTGTTCGGGACGTTGCGCCGGTTCAAGGTGGATCAGCGGGTGATCCCCTGGTGCACCTTCACAGACCCCGAAGTCGCGCGCGTGGGGCTCAACGAGCAGGAGGCGCGCGCGCGGGGGGTGCCTTTCGAGGTGACGCGGTTTGAGCTCGGCGAATTGGATCGGGTGATCGTGGAGGGCGGGGCCGGGGACGCCGCCGGCTGGGTCAAGGTGCTGACGCCTCCCGGCAAGGACCGCATCCTGGGCGTGACCATCGTCGGGCGCCATGCGGGCGAGCTGATCGCCGAGTGGGTGATGGCCATGAAGCATGGCCTGGGCCTGAACAAGGTGCTGGGCACCATCCACGTCTACCCCACGCTGGCCGAGTCCGCCAAGTACGCCGCCGGGGCATGGAAGCGGGCGCACCAGCCTTGGGCGCTGCTGCGCTGGGTGGAGAGATTTCATGCTTGGAGGCGCGGATGAGCATGGCACGGACACACGCGTTTGGGGCGGCGCTGCTGTCGGTGGCCGTTGCGGCCCTGGGCTTCTTCGCGGCCTTTGCGGCCCGGGGCCAGGCCACGCCGGGCGATGCCCCCGGGGCGAACACGAACCTGCTGGCTCCGCCCGGCGCGGCTGCCTGGGTATCGGCGCCGCTGCCTGCGCAGAAGCTGCCGCCCACGCGCTTCGATGTCCGTGCGGTCGATGGCCGGGCGGCCTGGCGTGTGGAGTCCGAGGGCAGCTACGGCAATCTGGTGCATGCCGTGCAGGGTGGCGATTCGCAGGCTGTCACCCTGGCCTGGCGCTGGCAGTTGGAGCGCGCCATCGATCGAGCCGACCTGACGACCAAGGCCGGTGACGATGCCGCGCTCAAGGTTTGTCTGCTTTTCGACATGCCGGTCGAGCGTGTGCCCTTTGTGGAGCGTCAACTGCTGCGGATGGCCCGTGCCGCTTCCGGGCAGGCCCTGCCTGCGGCCACCCTGTGCTACCTCTGGGCGCCGCTGTCCAGCGCCGGCGGCGTGGTGCCCAACGCCCACACCCGCCGCATGCGCTGGATGGTGCTGCGCGGCAGTGAAACGCCCTTGGGCACCTGGCAGGTGGAGCGGCGCGACTTTCGGGCCGACTTCCTGCGCGCCTTCGGTGACGAGACCCACACCGTGCCGCCACTGGTGGCGGTGTTGGTGGGGGCGGACGCCGACAACACCGGCGGCCACGGCCTGGGCTGGCTGCAGGACCTTGCGCTGCGCCCATGAAGCGCCTGCTGCTGCTGGGTGGCGGTCACGTCCATCTTCACGTGCTGCAGGCCCTGGCGCGGCAGCCGCTGGCCGGCGCGCAGGCGGTCATGGTCACGCCAAACGCCCACCTCAGCTACTCGGGCATGGTGCCGGGTGTGGTGGCGGGCCATTACCAGCCCGAGCAGGCCCGCATTCCCCTGGCCCCCTGGTGCGAGGCCGCCCGCGTGAGCCTCATCGCCGCGCAGGCCCTGGCCCTGGATGCCCGCCGAAGGGTGGTGACCTTGTCCGACGGTCGCACGGCCGAATACGACGTGCTCTCGCTGGATGTGGGCGGCACGCAGGACCGCGAGGCGCTTGCGGGCGCGCGCGAGCATGCCCTGTTCGTGCGGCCCATCGAGACCCTGGTGGGGCTGCTGGACCGCCTGCGCGAGCGGGCTTCGCGGCGCGCCCTGGACGTGGTGGTGGCCGGCGGCGGTGCCGCGGGTTTCGAGCTGGCCCTGGCCCTGGCCTGGGGGCTGGCGCGCACGGGCGACGGCGCGTCGCGCGTGGCCCTGGTCACCGGGGGTGGCGAACCGCTGGCCGGCTACGGGCCCGCAGTGGTGGCCCGGGGACTGAAGGCCCTGGCACGCCACAGGGTGACGCTGTTTCGCGAGGCCTGCGCTGGCGTGGAAGCGAGTGCGCTGGTGCTGACCTCCGGCGCGCGGCTGGCCTGCGATGTGCCCGTCATCGCCACCGGGGTGGACGCACCGCGCTGGTTGCGGGACAGCGGTCTGGCGCTGGATGAGCGCGGCTTCGTGCGCACGGGTGCGACGCTGCAGAGCGCCTCGCACCCCGAGGTGTTTGCCGCCGGCGATGTGGCCGTGCGTGACGATGCCCCACACCCGCGCAGCGGGGTCTACGCCGTGCGTGCGGGCCCGCCGTTGGCGCTGAACCTGCGCCGCTTCATCGGCGCGGGCGACCTTCAGCCTTACCGGCCCCGGCCGCGCACGCTCAACCTGTTGTCCTGCGGCGAACGCCGCGCCATCATGGCCTGGGGCGACTGGGTGGCCGAGGGCCGCTGGGTCTGGTGGT
>JBMLPD010000350.1:0-2393 GCA_049242285.1 Rubrivivax sp. | reverse complement strand
CGCTCTGTCCAAGGACCGGACCAGAAAGCGCGTGCCGCGTATGGCGCAAGAGCTGCCCGCCGCAAGCCGCCAACTGCAGGCCCCACCGGCTTTTGCAGATCAGACCACCGTGGCCAGGATCGTGGCCCTGATCGAGCAGCGGTCGGCACTCACCTTCTGACGTCTGCTGGAGGAAGGAGGGGCCGCGTCCCTTGGATTGGCGCGATGCCTGAACCAACTCCTTCGCCCATGGGCGAAGCCTCTGGTTCAGCGCGAACGGCTTCGTGGGTCCGGCTGCAACGTTTTTGCGAAGCCAAAGAACCGCCAGGGCATGCGGTAGAGGCCGAGTACCGAAAGCGCCAGAAGCTTTGCAGCGAGCGCGGCCGAGCGTGCAAAGAGCTCCGCGCTGCCGCACCCGCCGTCTTGCGCCGGGCACCACCGCCAGCGCCAGGTACGCCGCCTTGTTGCGGACCGCCGCGTCATCGCGCATCTTCACCCGCAGCGCATCGAAGAACACCACCGGGGTCATCGGCTCCAGCGGCTGCGCCTGCCAGGCGCGGACCTCGGCGATGACGGCGTCGGTGACCGTCTTGAAGGTCACGCCGATGCTCTGAACCGCCCCGGCGCTCATCGGCCCGGTCTCGAACCGGTCAATGAGTTCACCAGCCCGCAGGGGCGGCCTGCTGGGTGGCCTGCTGGGTGGCTGTGCGCCAGGCGTTGACGAACGCCCGGGCGCGCTGGCCCACGGCGGCGGCGGCGTCGCCCGGTTGGTAGAGCTGTCCGCCGATGCCCAAGCCGGTGGCACCGGCAGCGGTCCATTGGGCCAGGTTGTCGGCGGCCACGCCTCCCACGGGCCACAAGGGCGTGCTTTCGGGCAACACGGCTTTCAGGGCCTTCAGACCGCGCGGGCCCCAGACCTCGGCGGGGAACAGCTTCAAGCCGTGGGCGCCATGCCGCAGCGCGGTGAAGGCTTCGCTGGCCGTGCCCACGCCGGGTATGCACCACAGGCCGGCGGCCACGACGTGGTCGATGAGGGATGGGTCGCAGTGGGGGCAGACGATGAGGCGCCCGCCGGCTTCGGCCACGGCTTGCACCTCCTGCGGGCGCATCACCGTGCCGGCGCCCACCAGCGTGCCTGGCGGGGCCATGGCGGCCAGCGTGGTGATGGCTTGCAGCGCGCCGGGCCGGTTCAGCGGCACTTCCAGCGCGCGAAAGCCGGCATCGAACAGGGCCGCGCCCATGGCAGCGGCGTCTTCGGCGGGAAGCCCGCGCAGGATGGCCACCAGGGGTGGGTCCAGGGGCGGCAGGGGGTGGGGGGCGTGAGGGGCGACGCCAGCAGGCTGCGGGGCGGGAGCGGGGGAGGCGTTCATGGGGAAGCGTTCATGAGGGCGGGTTCATGAGGGCGGGTTCATGGGGAGGTGGTCAGCAGGTGGGCCAGGGCGGTCTTGTAGACCTGGCCGGGTTCCAGATGGTGCAGCGGCACGCCAAAGGCGTGGGCGGCCTCGGCGTGGCGCGCCGCCAGGTGCGGGGCGCCGATGACCGTGACCGCGGCGGGCAGCTGCCCGGCGCCGCGTCGGCGCAGTTCATGCCACTCTGCGCCGATGAGCAGGCCGCTGAGGTAGGCCCGTGCCTGCTCGGGCGGCAGTTCACCGGTGACCACGCGTGCGCGGCAGCCAAAGAGGGCGTGGGACAGGGCGACCTCTGCGCCAGCGTGCAGACCTTGGGCGAAGGCGGCAGGGTGGTGCGGGTCGGCCGGGGCCTGGTCCGCTCCGGCGGCGGCGGCCAGCGTGCCGTGCCGGCCCAGCAGGTCGAACAGTTCGCCGGTCATGAAGGTGGCGAAATCGGCCACCCGGCCTTGGGCCATGCGCACCCATTTGCTGTGGGTGCCCGGCAGCAGGAACCAGCCGTCGTCATGGCCCAGCAGCGCGGCGCCCAGCAACTGGGTTTCCTCGCCACGCATCACGTCCACCGTGCCGGCGGCCTTCAGGGCGATGCCGGGCACGATCTCCACGCGGCGGGCCGTACCGGGCACGCGCAGCAGGTGTTGTCCCAGTTCGCGCAGGGGCACCTCGGGGTTGAGGTAGGGCGCCTGCACCCAGCCTTGGGCGCTGCCCACCATGCCCGACATCAGCACCCGCACCTGCGGGCCGGCGGCGTTCAGGGCTTGCAGCAGCGTGTGCAGCGCGGGCTCGAAGCGGCCACGCGCGGCCAGCATGCCGTGGGCGTCTGCGTGCTCGGCCAGGCAGCGTCCGTTGGCGGCCAGCGCGTAGCCGCGGCGGTGGGTGGTTCCCCAGTCCACGCCCACGGCCACGGGGGTATCGGGTAGGGCAAGGCTCATGCGGTGGAGTGTGTCATGGGCGGCTGGGCTTCGACGGGCTCAGCCCGAACGGGGTGGTGGGGTGGGGCTGGGCTTC
>JBMLPD010000349.1:0-3983 GCA_049242285.1 Rubrivivax sp. | reverse complement strand
CGGTCTCGGGCAGGGCGTCGGTGCCGTACAGGGCGTCGTACAGCGAGCCCCAGCGGGCGTTGGCGGCGTTCAGCGCGTAGCGCGCGTTGGTGATGGGCACCACCAGCTGCGGGCCGGCCTGCCGGGCCAGCTCGGCATCGACGTTCTTCGTCGTCACCGTGACCTTGGGCGGCACCGGCACCAGGTAGCCGGTCTTGCGCAGAAAGGCCTGGTACTTGGCCATGTTCTTGATGGGGCCCGGGTGCTTGGCGTGCCAGGCGTCCAGCTCGGCCTGCAGACGGTCGCGCTCGGCCAGCAGGGCCGCGTTCTTCGGCGCCAGGTCGCGCACGATGGCCGAGAAGCCGGCCCAGAAGGCTTCGGCATCCAGCCCGGTGCCGGGCAGCACCTGCTGGTCGATGAAGGTCTTGAGCACGGTGGCCACCTGCAGGCCATGTGTGGAGGTGCGGTCGCTGGAGGCGGTGTTCATGGCAGCAAGAGGGCCGGTCAAGGCTCGGTGAAGCAAAAAGGGGATGGCAAATGAGACGGGTTGCAAGGAGGCATCGCAGACGGGGCCCGCGGTGCAGGCGAGGTTCTCCACCCTGTAGTGAGACTGTATTGCCACCCTGAGAAGGTATTGCAGACGGAAATGGCGATGCATTTGTGCGTCGGGCGCACATAATCAACGCTCCATGGACAGGCTCAAGCAGCTCGAAACCTTCGTGGCGGTGGCCACCAAAGGCAGCCTGACGGCCACCGCCCAGGCCGAAGACGTGGCCCCGGCGGTCATTGGCCGGCGCATCGATGCCCTGGAAGCGCGCCTGGGGGTGAAGTTGCTGCTGCGCACCACCCGGCGCATCAGCCTCACGCACGAGGGCAGTGCCTTCCTGGAAGACTGCCAGCGCCTGCTGACCGACCTGGCCAGCGCCGAGGCCAGCGTCAGCGCCGGCGGCGTGAAGGCCAGCGGCCACTTGAAGGTGACGGCGCCGGCGGGCTTCGGGCGCCGCCATGTGGCGCCGCTGGTGCCACGCTTCATCGCGCTTCACCCGGATGTGAGCGTGTCGCTGAACCTGTCGGACCGGGTGGTGGACATCGTCAACGAGGGCTTCGACTGCGCCGTGCGCGTGGGGGATCTGCCCGACTCCAGCCTGATCAGCGTGCGCCTGGCCGACAACCGGCGCCAGTGTGTGGCGGCGCCGTCCTACCTGCAGCGCGCCGGCGTGCCGCAACATCCGGCCGAGCTGGGCCGCCATGAATGTCTGACGCTCAGTTCAGACGCGAGCCAGACGCGCGGCTGGGCCTTTCGGGTGGACGGTGAGGTGACGCATCTGCGCCCGCGCGGCCGGCTGGACTGCAGCGACGGTCAAGTGCTGCACGACTGGTGTCTGCAGGGCCTGGGCATCGCCTGGCGCAGCACCTGGGAGGTCACGTCAGAAATCAGCGCGGGCCGTTTGCAGGCGGTGCTGGAGGCCTACGCTGCTCCGCCCAACGGCATCTTTGCGGTGTTCGTGCACGCGCGCCATCTGCCGCTGCGGGTGCGGCTGTGGATCGACTTCCTGAAGCAGACTTACGGCAGCGCCGCGTACTGGCGCGGCTGAAGAAGGGCCTGCCCGGGCCCCCTGTCGGGTCGCCTACTTCTTGGGCGCGGCGGTCTGGGCATCTTCCATGCACTTTTTCACGTGCGCGTTCTTGGCTGCGCCCGCCAGCTTCTTGTCGGCTGCGGACTTCTCGCACATCTCGGCCGGATTCGGGGACTTGGCGGGGGCTGCCGCAGCCGCGGGTGCGCTGCCGGCATCGGCGACGCACTTCTTCATGAAGCTGTTCTTGGCCGCACCGGCCAGCTTCTTCTCAGCGGCCTGGGCCTCACACCTGGCTTCGGCAGGCGAGCTGGCGTGGGCCGTGCCGGCCATCAGGCCCAGGCAGAGCAGGGTGGCGGCGATCAGGGTCTTCATGGGGCGGTCCTTTCTCAGGAGTGGGAGGAATGTGGGAAAGCTCAGGCCGTCTGGTTGTTCGCGCTGGTCATGCGGTCCTCGGTCTGCCAGGCCGCGTGCAGCCTGCGCACCAACACGTGGATGAAAGCGGCATCGAACATGGCGCGCGTGGTCAGGCTCATCTGGCGCAGGGCGTCGGGTGTGAGCGAGATCATGGTGGACGGCGCCGTCACCACGACATCGGCGCTGTGCACGGCCATCTCCGGGCTGGGGGCCAGGTAGGCCAGCTCACCGACCGAGGCCCCCGCCCCCAGGGCCGCGACCTTCGTGCCGTTGCGGCACACGTCCACCAGGCCGTCGGCGATGATGTGGAAGGCGTTGCCCCTGCCGCCCTTGCGGTACAGGGCGTGGCCGGGCTCGTGGCGCTCCCAGCGTGCGCGGCGCACCACTTCCCACAACTCCACGTCGCCGAAGCCCTTGAAGAACTCCAGCGAGCGCAGCAGCGTGAAGCGCTCGGAGTCCAGCACCTCGGCAGGGGTGGCCCGCGGCACCTGCCGGCTGCTGACCAGTTGCGACAAGGCGCTGGCGAAGTCATCCCAGGTTGCAAAGCGGTCTTCACGGCGACGCGCCATGCCCTTGCGCACCAGGGCATCGAACGCCGGCGTGACGTCTTCGCGCAGCCTGGTGAGCGGTACAGGCGTGGCGGTATAGATTTGCTGTGTCAGCGCCGGCTGCTGCTGGGCATCGAACGGCGGGCGGCCCGCCACCAGGTGGTACAGCGTCGCCGACAGCGAATACATGTCGGCGCGCGCATCCAGGTCGGCCCCGTCGAGCTGCTCCACGGACATGTAGGCCAGCGACCCCACCCGGAACACCTGCGTGCGCTCTACGCCCAGGTTGAGCACGCTGCCGAAGTCGGTGATCTTCACGTCGACGATGTGCTCGCCCTGCATCGAGGCCAGGATGTTGGCCGGCTTGATGTCGCGGTGGATCAGGCCCTGCTTCCAGCAGTAGCTCAAGGCCATGGCGCACTTGAAGCCGATTTCTGCGATCTGTTCCAGCGGCAGCAGCACGTTGGCCCGACAGAAGCGCCGCAGCGTCAGGCCGGGCACGTACTCCATCACCAGGTAAGGGGTGGGCCCATCGGACACGGCGTCCATGATCCGCACCACGTTGGGGTGGTGCAGCCGCCCGGCCAGCGCAGCCTCTGAGGCGAAGAAGGCCGCTGACAGGCGCTCGTAATCGTTGATCACGCCTTGACGCAGCCGCTTGATGGCCACATCCATCTGGCGGAATTCGTCACGCGCCAGAAACACCTCGCTCGTGGCGCCCTCGCCCAGGCGGGAGACCACACGGTACTTGCCGATGTGGCTGGGCAGTTCTTCGGGCGGGCTGGGCATGAAGGGCCTTGGGCAGACGAGGCAGAGGCGCCCGCTGATTGTGCCGCGACGGCAGGCGCTGCCGACAGCCTTCGGGGCTGCACCGGGGGCGGCGGCTTCAGCGCGGCCGGCGAGGCCCCGGCAGGCTGACAATGTGGCGAGCCGCCCCGCACGGGCTGCCGCGGCCTCACCCATCCCCGCCCTCACCCACGCCTTCGACGACTGCAGGCAACCCCATGAACGACTTCTTCCACCTGGAACGCGACGACGCCACTGGCGTGGCCACCCTGGAGCTGAACCGCCCCGAGCGGCTCAACACCCTGGCACCGGCCTTCTTTCCCGCCCTGCGCGATGCGGTGCAGCGCCTGAGCGATGAAGGCCGCACGCGCGCCCTGGTGCTGCGCTCCACGGGCCGGCACTTCAGCGCGGGCATGGCGCTGGAGGTGTTTGCCGGCGACTTCGATCTGCTTCGCCTGCCCACGGCACGCCACCGCCTGGCCTTTCAGGATGGCTTGCGCCGCCTCATGGCCTGTGTGGACGTGCTGGACGAGGCCCGATTCCCCACCCTCTGCGCCGTGCAGGGGGGCTGCGTCGGCGGCGCGCTGGACCTGGCTGCCGCCTGCGACATCCGCGTGTGCAGCACCGACGCCTTCTTCACCGTGCAGGAGATCCACATCGGCATGGCCGCCGACCTGGG
>JBMLPD010000348.1:0-1437 GCA_049242285.1 Rubrivivax sp. | reverse complement strand
CCAGCGCCCAGCGCGAGATGTTGAAGCGCGATCGTGAAGGCGGCGCGTCGCCCTGCGGCGCGCTCACGGCTTGGGCTCCACGTACAAAGTCACCTTCTGCCCGGGTGACAGGGTGTGCACACCGGCCGTGACGACCGTCTCCCCGGGGTTGAGGCCGCTGGCGATGATGACTTCGTTGCCCTGGGGGGCCCCCGGTTGCACCGCGCGCAATTGCACCGTCATGCTGGTGCGGTCCAGCACCCACACCTGCGTCTTGCCCTTCTGCTCGAACAGCGCCGTCAGCGGCAGCTTCAAGGCCGCGGGGAGGGTGGGGCCGGGCAGCAGGACGGTGGCGGTCTGTCCCAGGGACACCGGGGCCTTGCCGAGGTCGGCCTTGACCAGGAAGGTGCGGGTGGTGGGGTCGGCGGCTGCCGCGATCTCGCGCACCGTGGCGGGCCAGGTGCGCGCATCCGCGCCCCACAGCTTCACCTGCAGCAGGCCGCTGCGGCCCTGCAGGGCGCGCACGGCGGCCACGCGGTCTTCGGGGATGTTGAACCAGGCGTCGCGCGCCCCGTCATGCGCCAGGCGCACCACCGGCGCGCCTGCGGCCACCACCATGCCCGGCTCGGCCTCCACGGCCGTGACGACCCCCGCCACATCGGCCACCAGTGCGGCATACCCCGACTGGTTGGCCTGCACCCGCAACTGCGCGCGGGCCTGCTCCACGGCCGCGCGCGCGTTCTTCACCGCGGCCTCGCGGCGTTCCAGCTCGGCACCGCTGATGAAGCCCTGCTCGCGCAGCGTGACGAAGCGCTTGAACTCGCTTTCCGCCACATCGAGCTGGGCCTGTGCGGCCGCCAACGCCGCGCGCGCGGCCTCCTGCCCGAGCTGCAGATCCTGCGGATCCAGCCGCGCCAGTGTCTGTCCCGCGCGCACGGTCTGTCCTACTTGCGCCGGACGCTCCACGAGCTTGCCGCCCACCCGAAAACCCAGCCGCGATTCCACCCGCGGGCGCACTTCGGCGGCAAACTCCAGTTGCGCCTTTGCCGGCGCCGTGCCCACCACCCGGGTGCGTACGGCCCGCACCGGCTCCACGGCGGCCGGGGGGGGCTGGCAGCCCGCCAGCAAGGCGCAGGCCAGCAGGGCTGAAGGGAATGGAGCGAAAGCGCGCCAGGGGCGCAGGGGGAATGGAGTGTCCATGCAGGGGTCAGGCAGGTAGTGGCTTGACGGTGTCAAGTAAAGCCCGCGGATGCTATTCATCCGCATTGACATTGTCAATGTACATGGGCCAAAGTGTGAGGCCGGGTGTCGCCGTGGCGACCGCTGCAGGCAAGACTCCCGCGCCCGCGCCGCCCGTTCGGTGCCTGCCCTGACCACCGCGGCGCCCGCTGACGCCTTGACCGACCTGTTCACAGTGCCCCGACACCCGCCCCCGCATCCCGAGCGGCCCCATCTGCC
>JBMLPD010000347.1:0-4960 GCA_049242285.1 Rubrivivax sp. | reverse complement strand
CCAGCAAGCGCATGATCTATTACTACTTCGGCAGCAAGGAAGGCCTGTACATCGCGGTGCTGGAGGAGGCCTACCGGCGCATGCGCGCGATCGAGGCCGACCTGCATCTGGAGGACCTGCCGCCGGAGGACGCGCTTCGTCGTCTGGTGGGCTTCACGGTGGACTACCAGATGGCGCACCCGGAGTTCATTCGCCTGGTCATGACAGAGAACATCCACCGCGGCGAGTACCTTCGCCAGAGCAAGGAAATCCAGCAGCTGAACGTCCCGGCCATCCAGGGCCTGCGCTCGGTGTACGAGCGGGGTGTGGCCGCGGGGATCTTTCGCTCTGGCGTGGATCCCGTGGACCTGCACATGTCCATCAGCGCCTTGAGTGTGTTCAACATCGCCAACCGACACACGTTCTCGCTGATCTTCCAACGCGACTTCGACGCGGCGCCCGCCTTGATCGCGCGGCGCGACAGCATCATCGAGATGATCGTGCGCTTCGTGCGACGCTGAACCAGCGTCTGCCCGCACGTGCTCTCGCGCTTCAGCGTCCACCCACTGACATGAGGCCGCGAGCAGCCGATCCTCGGGTTATCCCGCATGACATAAAACTAACTGGTTCGTACATTCCTGCTTCAGGAGGCCTGAATGCTCGAAAGACTGATCGATGGCTACTGTCGCGTCCTCACCCTGGTCGTCGTGACCCTGCTGGCGGGCATGGTGGTGCTGGTCTTCGGCAATGTGGTGTTGCGATATGTGGCCAACAGCGGCATCACCGTGTCGGAAGAGCTGTCGCGCTGGTTCTTCGTCTGGATGACCTTTCTGGGCGCCGTCATCGGTCTGCGTGAGCGCGCCCACCTGGGCACGGACCTGCTCATCGGCCGGCTGGGTCGCAGCGGCAAGCGCGCCTGCCTGGCGGTGTCGCAGTTGCTGATGCTGTGGGTGACCTGGCTGATCTTCAGCGGCAGTCTTGAGCAGACGCGCATCAACTGGACCGTGGAGGCACCTGTGTCGGAACTGTCGATGGCCTGGCTGTCGGGCGTGGGTGTGGTCTTTGCGGTGCTCACCGCGCCCATGCTGGTGGTCGACCTCTGGCGCACGCTCACGGGGCAGATACGAGACGCCGACCTGGTGATGGTGCAGGAAAGCGAAGATCGGACGCAGGGGAAGGCCTCGTCATGACCCTCCTCGTCTTCATCGGCTCCCTGCTGCTGGCCATGGCGCTGGGCGTGCCCATCGCCTACGCGTTGTTGGTCTCGGGCGTGGCCTTGATGCTGCATCTGGACACCTTCGACGCGCAGATCCTGGCGCAGAACCTGGTGGAGGGCGCCAACAGCTTCCCGTTGCTGGCCGTGCCCTTCTTCATGCTGGCTGGCGAGATCATGAACGTGGGCGGCCTGTCCAAGCGCATCGTGGTGTTTGCCAGTTCCCTGGTGGGCCATGTGCGCGGCGGTCTGGGCTACGTGGCCATCCTCGCCGCGGTGATGATGGCGGCGCTGTCAGGCTCTGCCGTGGCCGACACCGCCGCACTGGCGTCGCTCTTGCTGCCCATGATGATTGCCGCCGGGCATGACCCGGCGCGCTCGGGGGGCCTGATCGCTTCGGCCGGCATCATCGCGCCCATCATCCCGCCGTCTATCGGCTTCGTCATCTTTGGTGTGGCCGGTGGCGTGTCGGTCAGCAAGCTCTTCATGGCGGGCATCGCGCCGGGATTGATGATGGGTGTGGCCATCGCGTTCACGTGGTGGCTGGTGGCGCGCAAGGAGGGCAATACGCCGCCGCCCAAGGCCACCACGGCGCAGCGGCTCGTGGCTTTCCGCCAGGCCACTTGGGCGCTGGTGCTGCCCGTCATCGTGCTGGTGGGCCTGAAGTTCGGCGTGTTCACGCCCACGGAGGCCGCCGTGGTGGCCGCGGTGTACGCGCTGCTGGTGTCCACCCTCGTGTACCGCGAGCTGAAGTGGCGTGACCTTTACGGCGTCTTCGCCTCTGCGGCCAAGACCACCGCCGTGGTGATGTTCCTGGTCGCCGCGGCCATGGTCAGTTCCTGGCTGATCACCATCGCGCAGATTCCGGCGCAGCTCGTCACCTTGCTGCAGCCGCTGCTGGATGATCCGAAGCTGTTGATGTTCGCCATCATGGTGATCGTCATGCTGGTGGGCACGGCCATGGACATGACACCCACCATCCTGATCCTCACCCCTGTGCTCATGCCGGTGGTCAAGGCCGCCGGCATCGACCCGGTCTACTTCGGCGTGCTGTTCATCATGAACAACGCCATCGGCCTGGTGACGCCCCCCGTGGGCACGGTGCTCAACGTGGTGGCCGGCGTGGGCAAGCTCAGGATGGACGCGGTGACCCGCGGGGTGGTGCCCTTCATGATTGCCGAGTTCGCGCTGCTGTTCCTGTTCGTCCTCTTTCCACAGCTGGTCACCGTGCCGGCCCGGTGGTTCCATTGACCGCAACCCCGCTTTCAAACCCGCAAGGAGACCTCTCATGAAGCGACTGTTCATCAAGACCCTGATCGCCAGCGTGGCCGTGACCGCCTTCGGCGTGGCCAGCGCCCAGGACATCAAGGAGCGCACCATCAAGTTCGGCACCGTCGGTGCCGAGACCCACCCCTCCGTGCCCGGCATGAAGAAGTTCAAGGAACTGGTCGAGGCTCGTTCGGGCGGCAAGATCAAGGTCAACCTGTTCTTCAACGGCACGCTGGGCAGCGACCAGGCTTCCGTGACCGCCATGCAGGGCGGCACCATCGAGATGTCGGTCATGAACACCGGCATCCTGGCCAGCGTGGCCAAGGAACTGGCCATCTTCGACTTCCCTTTCCTGTTCGCCAACGAGCGGGAGAGCGACGCCCTGGTGGACGGCCCCGTGGGGCGCAAGCTGCACGCCAAGCTGGAAGAGAAGGGCCTCGTGGGCCTGTCCTACTGGGAGCTGGGCTACCGCCACATCACCAACAGCAAGCGCCCCATCAACAAGGTGGAAGACCTGGAAGGCCTGAAGCTGCGCGTCATCCCCAACCCCATCAACGTCGCCTGGGTCAAGGCGCTGGGCGCCAACCCCACGCCCATGCCCTTTCCCGAGGTGTACGGCGGCCTGGAGCAGAAGGCCATTGACGGGCAGGAGAACCCGGTGGCCGTGATCGCATCGTCGAAGTTCTTCGAAGTGCAGAAGCACATCGTGCTGAGCAACCACCAGTACAACCCGCAGTCGGTGGTGATGAGCAAGAAGTTCTGGGACTCCTTGTCGCCCACCGAGAAAAAGCTGGTGGACGACGCCGCCGACGAGGCCGCCAAGACCCAGCGCGAAGCCGGCCGCTCTGCCCTGGCCGCCAACCTCGACATCCTGAAGAAGAATGGCATGCAGGTCACGCAGTTCGCCCCGGCCGAGGTGGCCAAGCTGCGCGAGAAGATGAAGCCGGTGGTGGCGCAGTTCACCGCCAGCGTGGGTGAGGCCACCGTCAACGAAGTGATGGGCGAACTCGCCAAGATGCGCAAGTAAGGTCATTTTGGAGACCGACCGATGAAGATCCTCGTCCTGCACGGCATCAACCTGAACATGTTCGGCAGGCGTGACCCGGCCCAGTACGGCTCGGTCACGCTGGCGCAGATCGATGCCGGGCTGGCGAGCCTGGGCGCGGAGCTGGGCGTGGAGGTGGAGTGCTTCCAGACCAACCACGAAGGCGAGATGGCCGAGCGCATCCACCGCGCGCACCAGCAGGCGGTGGATGCCGTGGTCATCAACGCCGGCGCCTGGACGCACTACAGCTACGGCCTGCGCGATGCCCTGGCCATCCTCAAGTGCCCCATCGTCGAGGTGCACATGTCGAACGTGCATGCGCGCGAGGCCTTCCGCCACCACTCGGTGTTCGCCGAGATCGTCAAGGGCCAGATCTGTGGCTTCGGGGCCGACAGCTACCTGCTCGGTCTGCGCGCGGCGGTGTCTGCGGCACGTGGGGCCGCCTGAGGGGCGGCCGGTTCACCATGCGCATTGACGGCCATACCGAGCTGATCGCCCATATCGGCTTCCCGACGCACGCGTTCAAGGCGCCGCTGATCTACAACCCGTATTTCGAGCAGGCCGGCATCCATGCGCTGGTGGTGCCCATGGGCTGCCGGGCCGACGATTACCCGGCCTTCCTGCGCGCGGTGTTCACGCTGAGCAACATCCGCGGTGCGCTCATCACCATGCCGCACAAGGTGGCCACAGTCGGGCTGGTGGATGAAGTGCGGCCGGCCGCGCGCATCGCGGGCGCGGCCAACGCCGTGCGGCGCGAGCCCGACGGGCGCCTGGTGGCCGACATGTTCGATGGCGAGGGCTTTGTTCGCGGCGTCAGGCGCCAGGGCGTGGACCCTCGGGGTGCCCGGGTGCTGATCGTGGGTGCAGGCGGCGTGGGCAGTGCGATCGCGGCCTCTTTTGCGGCCGCGGGCGTGGGCGGTCTGAGCCTGTTCGATGTGCGGGCTGACGCGGCCGAGGGGCTGGCCGCGCGTCTGCTTGAGCATCATCCACGCTTGGACGTGCGCACCGGCTCCAGCGACCCTGCCGGCCACGACATCGTGGTCAACGCTACCCCCATGGGCATGGAGCCAGGCGACCCGCTGCCGCTGGACGTGGACCGCCTCTCGCCCCATGCCTTCGTGGGCGAGGTGGTGATGCGCGAGACCATGACGGCCTTCCTGCGCGCCGCCCAGCAACGCGGCTGCCGCTTCCAGGTGGGCTCTGACATGCTGTTCGAGCAGATTCCCGCTTACCTGGAGTTCTTCGGCCTGCCCACCACCACGCCGGATGCGCTGCGCCGGGTGGCGCTGCTGGACGGCGTTGACGGGGCAGGCCCGCAGGCCTCGTTGAGAGCTGGTGCGCCCTCGGCATCCCAGCCCCGAGACGTGGAGGTGATCACTGCATGAACCTGCCGCCCGATCGCGAAGCCCTCGCAGACACCTCCAACCCCATGGGCATCGAGGGGGTGGAGTACA
>JBMLPD010000346.1:0-2997 GCA_049242285.1 Rubrivivax sp. | reverse complement strand
GTACGGATCTGTGCGGGGGGTGCCCAGCAATGGGCGTCCCTACCGCGATCGATGCCAGACCTGCAACGGATGGACTCGCTTCGCGTCGTCGACCTCAGGGCGCTCCAGGCTCATACCTGGATTGGAAAAGACTCAGACCAATCCCCGGCCTCACCCCGGCCTCACCACCGAGCGCGGCGTGCGGCCCTGGGTGAAGTCCACGATGCAACCCAGCCCCTCACGCGCAATCGCTTCGAAGCACTCGTCCGTCCAGCACAGGGCGTGCGGGGTGAGGATGACCTGGTCCATGGTCAGCAGCGGGTTGTCCGGCGCCACGGGCTCTTGCTCGAAGACGTCCAGGCCGGCGCCGGCAATGCCGCCCGCGCGCAGCGCGTCGATGAGCGCGGCTTCGTCGGCCACGGGGCCGCGCGCCATGTTGATGAAGAAGGCTTCGCGCTTCATCAGGCTGAAGCGCCGCGCGTTCATCAGGTGGCGCGTTTCGGCGTTCAGCAGGCAGGTGGCGACCACGAAGTCGGCCTGCGGCAGCATCTCGTCCAGCGGCACGGGCTCGGCACCCAGGGCGCGGAGGGCGGCCGGGTCGGCATAGGGGTCGGCGGCCAGCATGCGCCAGCCGAAAGGCTTGGCCAGGGCCAGCAGCTCGCGCCCGATGCCGCCGGCACCGATGACGCCCAGCGTGCGCTTGGTCAGGCCCAGGCCCATGTGGCCGGTGCGTTCGCTCCAGCGGCCGGCGCGGGTGAGCCTGTCCTTGGCGAAGAGCCGCCCGGCCAGGGCGAAGATCAGCGTGAGGCTGGCCACGGCCACGGGCCGGCGCACGGCCGCGGGCGTGTTGGTCACGGTGATGCCGCGCGCGGCCAGGGCGGCCACGTCCACGGAGTCGTAGCCCACGCCGTGGCGCGCCACCAGGCGCACGCGACAGTCGGCTCGGGCCACGCTGGCGGCTGTGACCTGCGGCGAATTCACGTACAGCGCGTCGTAGCGCGCGGCCACGTCGGGGGTGATCTCGCTCAGGTTCTCCGGCAGGTACTCCCACCCGATGCCGGGCTGGGTGTTCAGCACCTCCAGCGCACCCATGCCGAAGGAGGGCGCGCCGCTGGGGGTGAGCAGGTCGCGCGTGAGGCCGAGGCGGAAAAGGGTGTCGGGCATCTCAGGCCTCCTGGGCGGCGGGGGCGGCGGCGTGGTCCACCAGACGCCGGGTGGCATCGGCCAGCAGGCTCACGTCCGTGCCCACGGCCAGCATGGTGTAGCCCATGGCCTTGACGCGGTCCACCCAGGCCGGGTCGGTGGCCATGAAGCCGGCGGCCTTGCCGTGGCGCCGTGCCACGTCGGCCACGTGCTGCATGGCCTGCAGGAAGGTGGGGTTGTCGAACTGCGCCGGGATGCCCATGAAGTTGGACAGGTCGAAGTGGCCCACCCACAGCACGTCGATGCCGTCCACCGCGGCGATCTCTTCCACCGCGGCCAGGCCGCGTTCGGTCTCGATCTGGGCCACCACCAGGGTGCGGTCGTGGTAATCGCGGATCTTCTGGCCGATGTCCCCGCCCTGGTAGTCGCACTGCGCGAAGCCGAAGGCCGCGCCGCGCCGACCCAGCGGCGGGTAGCGGCAGGCCTGCACGATGCTGCGCGCCTGTTCGGCCGACTCCACCATGGGGATCATGACGCCATGGGCGCCCAGGTCCAGCGCGCGGGCCAGCCAGGTGTACTCGCCGCGCGGCACGCGCACCATGGGTTCGATGGGCAGGCCGCGGCAGGTGGAGAACAGCCACTTCAGCGTCTCGAAGCCCAGGCCGGTGTGCTCCATGTCGTAGAACACGAAGCGGCAGCCGGTGTGGGCCAGAAGGGCCGACATGCCGGGAGAGAAGAACTCGAAGGTCATCGCGCCGACGACGGTCTGGCCGGCCAGGACCGGTGCCTTGACGGTGTTGGGTTTCATGGGGGTTGCGTCTCGGGTGGGTCAGGTGGCGAGGCAGGCAGCCGGTTCGCGCCAGGGGGTTTGTACGGGCTGGAGATCAGCGCTGTCGGGCCCTAGAGTGCGGGGCGGTCCGGCTCTCGCATGCCCATGCACCTTTGTTGCTCACACCCCTTCCAGGATGCGTATCTCGCGCTCCACGTTGCCCGTGCCCAGGGCAGCCAGCGCCTCCTGGTAGGCGGGGCTGCCATAGGCGGCCTGCGCAGCGGCGAGGCTGTCGAATTCGATGAGCACGGTGCGCTGCATCAAGCCGGCCTCCTTCACCTCCACCGGCAAGCCTCGCGCCAGAAAGCGACCGCCCGCGGCGGCAATGGCCGGGCCGGCCAGCCTGGCATAGGCCGCCAGGGCATCGGGGTTGTGGACCTGGCGGTAGGCGCTGACCCAGTAGGCCTTGGGCATCGTGAACTCCTGCAAGGGTTGAGAACGGCCCATCATCCCAAACCCGGACGCTCCGCGTCCACGCTGGAAACCCCATGATCGAAGACCTGCCCCCCATCCGCACCGCCCCCGTGCAGCGCCCCGACCCCGCGCTGGTCGAGCAGCTTCGCGGCACGCCCACCGGCTTCATCGTCGATGCCCTGGGCGGCAGTGGCGCACTGGACTATCGGCTCAAGCCCGCCATTGCCGAGCAGTACGCGTTCTGCGGCGTGGCCCTGACCTGCCACGCCGGCCCGGCGGACAACCTCGCCCTCATCCATGCGCTGGCCTCGGTGCAGCCGGGCGATGTCATCGTGGCGGCCACCGACGGCCACACGGCCTGCGCCCTCACGGGTGACCTGGTGCTGGGCATGGCGCGCAACAGTGGGGCGGTGGGGTTGGTCACCGACGGCTGCGTGCGCGACCTGGTGGGCATCCGCCAGGTGGGCCTGCCGGCCTGGGCCGTGGGCGTGACGCCGAATTCACCCAACCGCAGCGGCCCGGGCACGGTGGGTTTTCCCATCCAGGTGGCGGGCCTGCGCGTGTGCAGCGGCGACGCGGTGGTGGCCGATCTGGACGGCGTGGTGGTGGTGCCGCAGGAGCGTCTGGCCGAG
>JBMLPD010000345.1:0-5062 GCA_049242285.1 Rubrivivax sp. | reverse complement strand
AAGGGTCGCCTCTATGCAAATCAACCACTTACAGCGTTTGGTGTCGAACTCGGGCTGTACACGCCGGCCGACGTGGCGCTGTTGGTCGATGTGGACCGCGCCATGGGCACGCTGTCGGGCCCGGCAACGGCCTGCGTGCTGCGTCGCCAGCGTGACGTTTTCGGCGATGAGCGATTCGAGCGGCTGGGCTCGATTTTGGTGGGCCATCTGTACAACCTGCGCCACAGCGCCGGCTACCGCAATCAGCGCGTGTTGCTGACCAAGACCCAGCCGAGCAAGAGCACCCAGATCGGCGTGCGCAAGGCGCCGGCGCCCGAGGGCCGGCCCGGCTTCATCCGCATCGACAGCGTCCACCAGGGCGACCTGGACGGCATCAAGGGGCCGTACCACATCAACGCGGTGGACCGCGTCACTCAGTGGCAGGTGGTGGCCAGCGTGCAAGCGATCTCCGAGGCGCACCTGCTCAGCGTCATCGAGGAGATGCTGGCGCAGTTCCCGTTCGAGATTTTGGGCTTCCACGCCGACAACGGCAGCGAGTACGTCAACCACAAGGTGGCGCGGCTGCTCGAGAAGCTGCGCATCGAGTTCACGCGCAGCCGCCCGCGGCACAGCAACGACAACGGCCTGGCCGAGACGAAGAACGGGGCCGTGGTGCGCAAGGAGTTCGGCTACGAGCACATCCACCGCCGCCATGCCGCTCGCTTCGACACCTGCTGCCGCGAGCACCTCAACCCGTTCCTGAACTTCCACCGGCCGTGCCTGTTTGCCACCGAGTTGCCCGACCCCAAGAAGCCCGGGCGCATCAAGCGGGTGTACCGTCCGCACGAGGCGATGACGCTGCCGGACAAGCTGGCCAGCCTGCCCGACGCAGAAGGTTTCCTGCGGCCCGGCGTGACGCTTCTGGATCTGCAGCAACTGGTGCGGGCACTGACCGATGTGCAGGCCGCAGAGGAACTGGGCGAGGCCGGCCAGGCGCTGTTCAGACGAGCGGCCACACGCACGGGCTGAAACGGCCAGACCCGCGAGCCGAGGCAGGGCTGTGGACATGTGGACGATGCCAGACCTGCAACGGATGGACTCGCTTCGCGTCGTCGACCTCAGGGCGCTCCAGGCTCATACCTGGATTGGAAAAGACTCTCTTGACGTAACGAAACGTATTACCCGTGCCCCGAAACGGTCGCGTAGGCTCCAAAACCCTTGCATTTCGAGCCCTTTTCATCCGCCGCCAACGGCCGCAGCGGGCGAATCATGCAGACCTCGGTCGCCGGACGCACAGGCCGGGTTCAGCGGCTGGCGCTGCAGAAATGCCCCGACCAGGCCTGACACGCAACTCCCACCGCCGCTTTGAAGGGCGTGCCCGCGCAGCGGGAAACGCACCACCGTGGCCGCGGACAGCGTCAGTGCGGCCTGTTCGGCCCAGGCGCGGGGCGTCAGGGGATCGGTGGCCCCCGTGAGGATCAGCACCGGGACGTTGCTGCGCACAGGCGCGAAGCTGCTGGCGGGCAGGTCGCGGCGAGCCGGCCAGGACTTGCAGACCTGATAGCCCTCGTCGGCCTGCGCACGGGCGTAGGCCCGGAATGCGGGCCGGATGGTGCCCAGCTGGGCGTCGATCTCGGACGGCGTCACGCCCGCGTTGTCGGCGCACACGATCGACAGGTACTGCGGCAGGCCGTCACCGACGCGGGCGCTGGCGCTGATCTCGAGCAGGCTCTGCCTCAGCTCCTGCGGCAAGCCGTCCAGGGACGCACCGCTGCCCACCAGGTTCTCGGCCAGGGTGAAGAAGTCCGGCAAAAGGGAGGGCGCAAAGGCCAGCAAGGGCGTCACGGTCGAGAAAAACACTCCGGAAGTGAACCGACCGCCCGGTCCGGCACTCCACGTCAGCGGCTGGGTGTCCAAGGCCTGCACCAGGGTCTGCGCTCGCGTGACCAGGTCTGGCCCCGCAGGGGCGCACTGGCCGAGGCCCACGCAGGCATCGGAAGCTGCCTTCAGCGCGGCCTCCCAACCCACCCATTGCGATGCCAGCGTGGGCTGCGACTGTTGCACCACCGAGTCCAGGATGACGGAATCAACCCGGGACGGGTGGTCGCGCAGCACCGCCGAGGCCCACATCGTCCCGTAGGACACGCCATTGAGCACCACCTTGTCGTAACCCAGCAGCCGGGTCAGGTCGGCCACGTCGGCGGCCAGCTCGTCGGTGTTGAACCCGGTGATCCTGACCCCGGCGGCCAGCACCTGGGAAGCGCAGGCCGATAGATCGGTCAAGAGCTGGCGCAGGACTTCGCGTCCGTCAGCGTAGTCCGACGAGACCCAGCCAGGCGCACTGCACTGGTTCAGCGCCGGCATGGTGGCCTGGGAGCCCCGTTGCTCGATGAGGACCTCGTCGCGGGCGAGCTTGGCGCCGCCCAGGATTCCGGGGCTTTGTCCGGCAGCCACCTGGGGCACCGCCTGCGTCCAGGTCTCGCCCGGGCCGCCGTTGAGGTAGACCACCGGGGGCAAGGAGGACGCCTGAGGCGACTTGAACACCACGTAGGGAATCCGGACCGCCGGCCCCGCAGGGTCGCGCCGGTCCTGGGGAGCGACCAGCACGCCGCATCGCACGTCCCGGCCCAGGGCGACGCTGGGGTGCAAGGCGTAGGTGCAGGCGGTGTCGTCCAGGCGGGTGACTTCCAGGGTCGGCGCTGGCCCCGACGACGAGCCGCCGCCACCGCAGGCCGCCAGGGCCAGGGCGGCACAGAGGGCACCGGCCCCGCGAAGTGCACGGACAGCGAGCCGGGACGGCAACGAGAGTGACATGAACAACATGGGCGCGGCGCTCCTTGACAAGCGGTGGTTGGGGGGTCGTCCGGGTGCAGCTTGGACACTGCGGTCTGGACCCCGAAGGCTGATCCGGGCTGCGAACCGCGGCGAGCCCGTTGCGCAGTACCCTGCGAATCATGCGGACATGCCGCAGGTTCGTCCAACATGCGATCCTGTGTATCGCGCATTCAGACCCAAGGTGTCGTGTATCGATACGTTTGCAAGAATTCCTGCGCGGCGGAAAGCAGGTGGCGCGAACTTGAGTGCGGGAGGCACCAGCCATCGCGCCAGCCCACCGCCGCGCCGACCCCACGCCTACAATCCGCGCCCCGCCTGCCTCGGGTGAGTAACCAACCTCTGCCGCCATGTCCACACCCGAAGAAAAGCGTGCCCAACTGCGTCGCGCCGCGTTGGAGTACCACGAGTTCCCCACGCCAGGCAAGGTGGCCATTGCGGCCACCAAGCAATTGGTCAACCAGCGGGACCTGGCCTTGGCCTATTCCCCCGGCGTGGCCGCGGCTTGCGAAGAGATCGTCAAGGACCCCGCCAACGCCTACCGCTACACGGCCAAGGGCAACCTGGTGGCGGTGGTCAGCAACGGCACGGCCGTGCTGGGCCTGGGTGACATCGGCCCGCTGGCATCCAAGCCGGTGATGGAAGGCAAGGGCGTGCTGTTCAAGAAGTTCGCCGGCATCGACGTCTTCGACCTCGAAGTCAACGAGAAGAACCTGGACAAGCTGGTGGACATCATTGCCGCGCTGGAGCCCACGTTCGGCGGCGTGAACCTGGAGGACATCAAGGCACCCGACTGCTTCTACGTCGAGCGCAAGCTGCGCGAGCGCATGAAGATCCCGGTCTTCCACGACGACCAGCACGGCACGGCCATCGTCGTGGGCGCAGCATTGATCAACGGGCTGAAGGTGGCCGGCAAGGACATCCAGCAGATCAAGCTGGTCACCTCAGGCGCCGGCGCGGCAGCCCTGGCCTGCCTGAACCTGCTGGTCAAGCTGGGCGTGCCGCGCAAGAACATCTGGGTGACCGACCTGGCGGGCGTGGTCTGGACGGGCCGCACCGAACTGATGGACCCGGACAAGGCCGAGTTCGCCCAGGACACGCCGCTGCGCACGCTGGCAGAAGTGATCGAAGGCGCGGATGTGTTTCTCGGCCTGTCGGCCGCCGGGGTGCTGAAGGCGCCGATGGTGGCGCGCATGGCGGCCCGGCCGCTGATCTTCGCCCTGGCCAACCCCACGCCGGAGATCATGCCGGAAGAGGTGCGCGCGGTGCGCGGCGACGCCATCATGGCCACGGGCCGCACCGACTACCCGAACCAGGTCAACAACGTCCTGTGCTTTCCCTACATCTTCCGCGGGGCCCTGGACAGCGGCGCCACCACCATCACCGATGAGATGGAAGTGGCGGCCGTGCACGCCATCGCCGAGTTGGCGCAAGCCGAGCAAAGTGAGGTGGTGGCCGCCGCCTACGCCGGCGCCACCCTGAGCTTCGGGCCGGAGTACCTGATCCCCAAGCCCTTCGACCCGCGCCTGATGATGAAGATCGCCCCAGCCGTGGCGCGAGCGGCGGCCGAATCCGGCGTGGCCTCGCGCCCGGTGCGGGACTTCGACGCCTACCGGGAAAGGCTGCAGAGCTTCGTCTACGCCTCGGGCACGATCATGAAGCCCATCTTCACCCTGGCCAAGCGCGCCACGCACAAGCGCGTGGCCTACGCAGAGGGCGAGGAGGAACGCGTGCTGAGGGCGGTGCAGGTGGTGGTGGACGAGACCCTGGCGCGCCCCACCCTCATCGGCCGGCCCGCCGTCATCGCCCAGCGCGTGGAGAAGTTCGGGCTGCGCCTGCAGCAGGGCCGGGACTACGACGTGGTCAACACCGAAGACGACCACCGTTACCGCGACTACTGGCAGACCTACCACCAGATGATGGAGCGGCGCGGCGTCACCCCGCAACTGGCCAGGATCGAGATGCGCCGCCGGCTCACGCTGATCGGCGCGATGCTGCTGCACAAGGGCGAGGTCGACGGCCTGATCTGCGGCACCTGGGGCACCACCGCCTGGCACCTGGGCTTCGTGGACCAGGTCATCGGCAAGCGGGCCGGGGTCAAGACCTTCGCCTGCATGAACGGCCTGCTGCTGCCCGGCCGGCAGGTGTTCCTGGTGGACACCCATGTGAACGCCGACCCGACCGCCGCCGAGCTGGCCGAGATCACGGTCATGGCCGCCGAGGAACTCAAGCGCTTCGGCATCGAGCCCAA
>JBMLPD010000344.1:0-1660 GCA_049242285.1 Rubrivivax sp. | reverse complement strand
TTGCCGGCCTGGATGTCCTCGTACCACAGGGCGTGGTGCTCCTTGGCCCAGCCTTCGTCCACATAGCCGGTGCGCATGGCGCTGTAGGCGCCCTTCATGCCGATGGTGCCCATGTAGATGTGGCCGAGGAACAGGGCCATCATCAGCATGGACGCGGCGGCGTGGATCATGTGGGCGATCTGCATGTCGCCGCGCAAATACGCCAGCCCGGGAATGACCATGTCCAGCACCAGGCCCGAGCCCACCACCACCAGACCGAGCAGGAACACCCCGGCCCAGAAGACGCCCTTCTCGCCCGCGTTGAAGCGGTGCGAAGGCACCTCGGCACCACCGAACATGCCACCCGCCTTGAGCAGCCAGGTGATGTCTTCCTTGCGGGGCAGGTTGTCCTTCACGAAGGTGATGATGACGATGACCAGCGACACCGCGAACAGCGGCCCGGCGAAGTTGTGCGCATTCTTCAGGGCGTACGTCAACCAGCCGAACAGGGTGGACCCCAGCACGGGCAGCAGGAAGAACTTGCCGAAGGCCATGACGATGCCCGAGACCGCCAACACCACGAAGGCGATGGCGTTCGTCCAGTGGGCGGCACGCTCCAGCGGGGTGAAGCGCTCGATGACGCGGCCGGTGTCGGGCTCGTGCCCGCCCAGCGAGCCCTTGCGCCAGTAGAAAAGGCCCAGCGCCAGCGTGGCGATCAACAGCAGCGAGCCGCCGTAGGGAATGATCCAGCGGTTGCGCACCTGGCGCCAGGCCTCGCCGGCGGTGGTGAAGCTGGAGCCCGGGTACTGCACGAAGCGCTGCACCAGCACGCCGCCTTCGGGAATGGGCATGCTGACCGTGCCCTCCTTGTTCCCGCTTTCTCGCACATCGCGCCAGAAGGGCGCGTTGTTGCCCGGCTGCGTCTTGGCGCGCTGGGCATTGGTCTCGTCCGGCTTGGGCTCGGCCGGCGCCACGAAGCCGGCCGGTGGACCCTTGGCCTCAGGTGCGGCAGCCACCGCAGGGGCTGCGGCAGGCGCGGAGGGGGCGGCTGTTTGGGCCGCCGCCGGAGCAGCCAGGCACACCGCCAGTGCGCTGGCCAGGGCTGGGCCGGTCAGCAGGCGTGTGAGCAAGCGGTGGAGGGAGGGCAGCTTTCGCATCGTGTCTCCTGGGTCACGGGGGCCGCGCACGGCCGGGGCAGCGACGATCTCGTGAGGGTCTTGTGCTGAAGCCGGCGCTCAGGGCTGGCTGGCGCGCGAGTACTCGTTCTGGCCCTGGGAGCGCTTGCGCAACTGCTCTTCCCAGGCCACCGCGTCCCCCCGCTTCCAGCTCGTGTCGGCAAAGGCGTTGTCGGTGCCCTGGTAGGCGGCCACGTCCGGCTTGCGCTTGCCAGGCTGAGACACCTGGGGCTTCTCGCAGCCGGCCAGCAGCATCACGGCGGCCAGAGCCACCACGCCGCTCGGCACGGAGCCGGACCGGATCACGACTTGGCTCCCTTGGCGGGTTGCCCGGTGGCGCCGCCCGCGGGCTTGCCGTAGGCCGTGCCCCAACCCCAGACCTCGCTGCCCTTGCCGCGGGTGAGCACCCGGGTGCGGAAGATGTCGGCCACCACGTCGCCGTCACCGCCCAGCAGGGCCTTGGTCGAGCACATCTCGGCGCAGGCCGGCAGCTTGCCTTCGGCCAG
>JBMLPD010000343.1:0-37608 GCA_049242285.1 Rubrivivax sp. | reverse complement strand
GAGCCCGGCGGCCCGTAGCCGACCGCCTGACCGGACTCTCCGGGCCGCAGATCAGACCAGACCCGCCCGTAGCCCAGCGGCGCCAGCGCCGCGTCATAGAACCGGGCAGCGCGTTCGATGTCCACGGCGCCGAGGGAGAGGTGATGAAGCATGGTGGGGGGCAGGTCCATGGGCGAGGCGGCATTGCTGTGCAGTCGCATTTGCGGCCGGACTCTTGAGGGTTCCCCACGAATCGGTGCCGCTGCTACGCCTATCGTCACGGCGCCACACGCACGATAGAAGGGCTCTGCGTTGGGGTCGGCGTCAATGTCCAGGCTTGACTCCTGGGCGGCTGCGGCCGCCCGACAGATGTGCTGCAGGAGAGCTTTGCCAATGCCCCGGCCCATGAACGCCGGCAGCACCCACAGCGAGACGAGTTCCCAGGGGCTGCGCTCCGGGTTGGCTTGGGCAAATCCAACAGCCTCTCCATGCACCACCGCCGCGAAGGTGGGCCACCGATCGATGCTCCCCGGTGGTGTGAGCAGGCTTGGCCGCCATTCCTCGAGTTGTGCAGGCTCATAGCCCCAGTGCGCCTTCGCCTCCATCGCGATCGCGTTCAGGCGGTCAACTTCCTCGCGTGATGCACGGCGGACAAGCATTTGTGGTGCCTTCGGGGGTCAGCTTGAGCGAGCGGTGAAGTCCCACACGGCGCGCAACGGCTCAGCTGCTGGCTGGGAACCGGTGATACATGAAGAACTGGGCATCCTTGCTCCAGCCCTGAGCCTCGTAAAGCGCCTGCCCCGAAGTGTTCTCGATGGCAACGTTCAGCGTGACGCGGGCTGCGCCATGGGCCCAGGCATAGCCTTCGACAGCACCGAGCAACTGTGAGCCCACCCCTTTGCGGCGGCCACTCTCATGAACGAACAAGTCGTTCAGGATGAACGACCCTGGCAAGAGCCGTAGAGGAGTAGCTGGGATACAGCTGTGCGAACCCGACCGGCGCAACGCCCTCTGAAGCCAGGAAGACAACAGACTCGCCGTGATCGAACCTTGCTTGAAGGAAGGCCATGGCGGCTGGAAGATCACTGGCCTTGCCTTGAAACACACGGTACTGATTGAACAGCTCCGCCAGACTCGGAAGGTCTGAGAAGACGGCCTGACGGACGGTGATGCTGCTCATGGGCCTGAGTGTCGACGTTGATGCTTGAACCGCATCACCTGGCGGCCAATGGCCATATTGAAAGGCCGCCTTGGTGGCCAAGCGCGCCAACTTGCCAGGACGGTTGCCCCGAACACGGTGTAGACGGTGGCAAAGACCCAGGCAGGTGCCTGGTAGTACAGCACTGCCGAGACCCAGTGCTGCACAAAGCCGGCTTCGTACCCGGAGCCACCTGCGCGCAGACGAAGCCAGTTCTCAAGCGTGGTGAGCGGGCACTCGACACCCAGCCATGACTGAACGACCACCACCATGATGGCGAACAAGTGCACCCACCGGAAGATGGGCGCGTTCGCAGCGCTCCAGCGCATGACGTTGCCGAGGACGATGAACCCCAAGCCGCCTACGACGAAGACGACCACGGCCAGGTGCAGCAGAAGGACAGCGTCGGCCAAGTGTTCGAGCATCTGCGGACTTGATGGTTGCGGCGCCTGATGTAGGGGTTCCGCTTGAGCCTAGGGTCAAGCGCCTTCATCGGCCTTCGAGCTTTCTCGCTGGTGCCTGGTCGACTTGATAGCGTACGAAAGCGGGATTGCGATCAGGAAAACAGCGAGTAGCAGGACCACTCCAACGAGTTCGCTGGATGAAAGCCCATTCGCTATCTTCTCCAGCAACTGTTTGCGACCGGCCACCGACGTGTAGAGCATGAGGGAGCCCGTTGCTGCGAAAAAAAGACCGACGGCGATGAGAACCCAGTCGAGTGACGTGGGCGGATAAACGATAAAGGCGAGGCCGAAACCGAAGGTCAGGATGCCGTAGATGAAGATGCAGACCCTCAAGACGACAGGGTCTCCAAGGTACCGGTGAAGGCGTTCGGTGATGAGTGCCATTGTTCAGCCTGGTGTTTGGGTGAACCGGCGTGCGCCAGAGGGGCGAAGCCGGACCATCATGACCTGGTAACCCTCAAGGGCGAAGCGCCTGGTGAGCGAATCGGGCACGGCCGAGCGTGCCAACAAGCTCGGGATGCAACTCGTCGCCGCACCGCAGGCCGCATGAAAAACGCCCTGCGCATCAGTCACTTGAGGGGTGTTTCTTAAGAGGCTGAACTTGCCGGGGCGGCATGAAGCTTGAGGCCCAGCGCGGAGATGACCTTCATGATGGTCGCGAACTCAGGGTTGCCTGAGGGCGACAGGGCCTTGTAGAGGCTCTCTCGCCCCAAGCCGGTTTCGCGAGCGAGTTGGGTCATACCCTTGGCCCGGGCAATGTCACCAAGGGCCGCCGCCACGAGGGAAGGATCGCCTTCCTCAAGCGCAGCCTCCAGGTACGCGGCGATGTCTTCGTCGGTCTCCAGGTGTTCGGCTGGATCCCACGGTGTGGTCTTGGTCTTCGCCATGGTCAGGTTCCTACAGTTCGCGTGCGAGCTTCTTGGCCGTGCTGATGTCGCGCGTCTGGGACGACTTGTCTCCCCCAGCCAGCAGGACGACGAACAGCGTACCGTGCTGGACAAAGTAGACACGATAGCCCGGACCATGATCGATTCGAAGCTCTGAAACACCTTCGCCTACAGGCCGCACATCCCCCGGGTTACCGAGCGATAGTCTGCGGATTCGGATGTCGATGCGCGCCTTGGCAGCACGATCGCGCAAGCCAGAAAACCAGGCTGCGTAGGTGGGCGTCTGACGAATCTCGATCACCCACAGAATGTATCACATGGGATACAAATCGATCGTGGACTCCGCGATGAGCCTGTAGTGATTGAAGCTGCCCTCGGCTGCGATTTGCTTTCCGTCGTAAACCGACAGCAGGCCAGCGTCTTTCGGCGTGGGGCTAAATGCTTGGCTTGTGATGCGACCCTCCTGCACCCATGACGGGTGAACCTGGCGGTGTAGCGTTTGCTCCTCGTTTGCCATCATTCAGTCACTTCAGCGTTTTCATGCTGGAGCACTACGTTGGTCAGTGTCTGCCACCCTGCGGGGGCCGTGAGGTCTAAGGCTCTCTCGTCGAGGACTTCCCCATCAGCGGTACGTGAGACGATCAGTTCGGCAGCGCGACGGGTGAGGTCAACATCAACCGACGCACATGCAGTGGAAAAGCTCCACTCCAGCTGAAGCCCACCGGCCAGTGTCGGATAGATGTATGGCAGCGGGACCCCCAGTGGCCAGTGGTCAGTCCACGAGTTCGAGAACCAAGCTAGGCCGGCTCCCGATGGTTTGAGACCGTCGCCGTCGAACCATCCATCGCTCAGTAGCGCAAGCTCATGCAGTCGTGCGTGAACGTTCAGGACTGTTTTTTCCGAGACTCGCTCGTCGGTCCTTATCCGCTCGTCCAGCAGCTTCATCAGGTCCGGCGGCTGCCGCACGATGTGATAGCTCCACCGGCCGAAGCGCCCATCGTTGTTGACGGCGGCGCACCAACGGTGCGCGGCCTGGGCCTTCACCTCGGCATCGCCAGGCTGGCCCTTGACCTCGACTATCAGGCGCTCGCCCGTCGTCAGGTTCACGATGAAGTCGGGCAGGTAGCGGCGGCGGATGCCGTCCTTGCGGTACGGCACGATGAAGCCCAGGTGGTCGTTCTTGACCCACTTGGCCACGCCTTGGTGTGCGTCCAGCGCCGTGGCCGCGGCTTGCTCCCACGTCTTCGTGTCGGCCACGATGGCGTTCAGGTGGCACTTCTGCACCGGCCAGGGCTGCCGACCGGTGAAGAACTCGACGTGCCGCGTCGAGCGTTCGCCCGCCGGCCCCGGCGTGATGATGGGCCGCTCTTGTGTCTTGCCGCTCTCGTCCACCGGCATCAGAGAGTCGAACAGGATGTCCACCGCTTGCTGGAAGTACGGGTTCAGGGCCACGTCCTGCGGTGCACGGTTGCCCGACAGCTTCAGCTTCTCGGCCAGGAACCGGGTGGTGTAGCCCAGCAACTGCGGGAACAGCCGATGCGTGGGGATGACATCACCGCTGTCGGCCAGCCACTGCTGCGTCAGCACCTTGGCCATGGTGAAGGCCACCTGCTGCACCCGCACCTTGGTGCGCCACTGCTCCAGGTTCACCACGTCGGCCGCGCCCGGCCCGTAGGCGGCCAGGGCGCCGTCCTGCGTGGTCAGCCCCTTCATCAGGGTTACGTCCGGCACCGTCATCGGGTTCAGCTCCAAGGTCGGCACCTTGGGCCAGTCCATGGTCAGCCGGGTCACGCCGGGGTCGGTGTAGCCCTCCACCACCGGAAAGCCCAGCTCGTACTGCGCCTTGGCCGGCACGGCGTAAATCTGGTTGGCTGGCGGTGACGGCGGCTGCTGCGCACCACCCTCCACCTTGAACGGGATGAGTTCGAACGGCACGCCGAAGACCTTGGCCGTCTCTTCTCGAAAGAAGCCAGTGGCTTGGTCCACAGCGTAAGAAGTACGTCGCAGTGCCCGGCCCACCACCTGCTCGCACAGCAGTTGCGAGCCAAAGGGACGCAGGCCGACCACGTGCGTCACGGTGGTGGCGTCCCAGCCTTCGGACAGCATGGCCACGCTGATGATGCAGCGCACGTCGCGGCCGGGTGGCACGCTGGCGTCGATGGTCACCAGTCCGTTGTCGTCGTCCTCCAGGGCCTTGCGGTTGTGCTTCTCGACCATGGCCACGTACTCTTCGGGCACCTTGTCGCCCGGCCAGCCGGTCTTGCCGATGGTCTCCAGCACGAAGCGCAGGCGCCGTGCCTCGTCGTTCTTGCCACCGCCCTCGGCGATGTCCTCGGCCACCTTGCTGTCCACCCGTACGGTCCATTCCCGGCCGGTAGCGTTGCGAAACTGCTCAGGCGCCGCGCCGTAGGTGGCGTTGCCGTTGGCCAGCCAGTCGTACAGATCCTTGGCCAGCGCGGTGTCGCGGCAGACGATGATGAAGACCGGCGGCACGTCGGTCTTGCGGTGGCCTGCCTTGAACTGTGCCGACCACTGCTCGGCCGTCTTGCGCCACTCGTCGGCCAGTTGCACGATGGGCTGCGTCGCGTAGCGCATCAGCACGTCGGGCGTCAGCTTGCCGCTGTGGCCTTCCTTCTCGGCAATCTCCTGCACCCACCGCCACACGTTGAAGTAGGCCGGCGTCTCGGTGCCGCTGATGTCCTGCGTGGGAAGCTGCGGAATCTTCACCAGGCCGGCTTCGATGGCCTCCAGCAGGCTGAAGTCGGACACCACCCAGGGGAAGGGCTTGCCCACCTCGTTGCCGCTGCCCTGGATGAAGAACGGCGTGGCCGACAGGTCCACGCACAGCCGCACCCCGTTGGTCCGGCCGCCCAGGGCCTTGTTGATGCGGTCCAGGCCTTCAATCCACACCGTCGCCTCGCGGGCATCGACCTCGGCCGTTTCCTCGTCGATGGCGAAGGTGTCCTCGGCGTCGAGCTTGCCGCGCCGGTAGGCGTGGTGGGCCTCGTCGTTCATCACCAGGATGGCCGAGCTGCGCCCCTTGCGGTTGCCCAGCACGCGGCGCAGGAACGCGGTGTCGCTCTCGTAGTAGCGCACCTCCTTGACCTCGAAGCCGGTGAGCTGGCCCTTGTTGTCGCGCAGCTCGCGCAGGATGTCGAAGGCCCCAGTCAACGCCTGCTGGCGGATGTCGGCCTCGGTCAGCGCATCCTTGCCGCCCACCTTCACGGTGCGCAGCTTCTCCACCGGCACGCCGCGCTTCACCACCTTGGCCGACGTGCCGTTCACGTCGGTCAGCTCGCGCCGCTCCAGGTTATGCCAGTTGGTGATGAAGACCTCGCCCTTGCGCAGGTCGGGCATGCGGTGCAGCGGCACCAGTTGCCGGGTGCGGTACAGGCTCAGTTCGTCCAGGTTCGGGTCCAGCTCGCGCAGGCGGTCGCGGATGGTCACGTTCGGGCAGATGATGAGCACCGTGTCCGAGTAGGCCGGGGCCTGCGGCTGGGCCACCTTGTTCAGGATGGACCAGGCCGACAGCATGCCCATCACCGTGGTCTTGCCGCTGCCAGTGGCCATCTTCAGCGCGTAGCGCACAAAGGCCTTGTAGCCCTCGGCCTTGGCGTCGTCGCCCGGCTCGTCGCTGGGCACGTTGATGCCCTGCTTCAGGTCGTCCGGCCCCTCCACCAGGAACAGCACCGTTTCCACGGCTTCGAGCTGGGCGAAGAACAGCCGCTGCGAACGGTCCGGCGACCGCCACAGTTCCAGCAGTTCCCGCGTTACCTTGGTGGCGCCGGCGTAGTCACGCTCTCGCCACTCGCGCAGGCGCTGGCGGATGAGGTTGGCCAGGTCCAGCAGGTATTCCTGGCCCTTGGATGCGTCGTCCAGCAGCGACTGCTGGCCCTTGGCCTTGCGCCCCCGCGCCGCACGGTCCGGCACGCGGAAGAAGTACGAGGCCAAGCGACGGCCTGGCCGCTTCTCCGGGTGCTTGCCCTCTTCGATGTGCCAGTGGAAGGCCGGCGCGTCATAGGGCGAGTTGATGATGGGCGCTTCAACGGCGTTGATCTGGCTCATCGCGCATCACCTCATCAGCAGCAGGCTGGGCAAGGGAATCGACACGATACGGGGGTCGTCGGTCGCGGGTTCGTCGAGCTGGGTCACCAGCACGCCGAAGGGCGCGTTGTAGACCGACTTTTCCAGGAAAGCCCGCAGGCCTCTCGTGTCCGCATGGTCTATTCGTCTGCGGTACTTGATCTCCACCGGAATACGCTGCTCGCCGACGGTCAGCACGAAGTCAACCTCCGGCTCGCTGCCGCGCTCCGGGAAGTACGCCACGGAGAGATGGTTGTGTGACTTGAACAGTTGCCCCGCGACGCTTTCTGCCAGACGGCCCGCGATGTCGGCGAGGTGAGGCGCCGCCTGCAGGGCCGCTGGCTCCAGAGGTACCACCTCCTGCAGCCAGGCGGCCCGCAGGGCGTGGTCCGAAAGAATCAGCTTGGGCGAGCCCTTGCGCCGCTTCAGGCGAAGCTCAAGCGGCTCTATCAGCCGTACCAGCAGCGCCGCATCGAGGAACTTCAGGTAGGCCAGCACGCGCTGCCAGCCAATGTTTGCGTCCAAGGAGCGACGAACCTCGTCCAGATAGATGGCCTGCGAAGGGGTCTGCCCCACATACCTGCAACTGAGCCGGAAGACCTCTTCCAGCAAGGGCTCGTCGCGCCGGCGGCCCCGCTCGCCCATCCGCAGGTCGTGCTGGATGGCTCGCCGCACGACAGTGTCGATCAGTTGCGCAGCCACTTCGTCCCAACTGGCATCTGCCCTCGCATGGGCCAGCGGATACCCACCGCGCTGGGAAAACATGCCGAAGGCGGCATCACGCAAAGTCCGGTGGGTTTGCCCGAAAGCCCGCAGGTCTTCCCAGAAGCGCTTGTCCTTCAGAGGCGCCAATCCGTTAAACGGCAGGTACGCGGGCAGCTTCCCCAAGCCGCGCAGTTCTCCCACTTCGCGCAGCAGCAGCGGGCCCATCTCGATGGTGGACAACCGCCCGGCCAGGCTGTCCCGCCCGGCTTCGATCCGCAGCGCCGAACTGCCCGTCACCACCGCCCGAATGGGCTGCAGGTCGACCAGATGCTTGACCTGCGTGGCCCAGTCCGACAGGTTCTGCACCTCGTCCAGCAGCAGGTAGATGGGCCCACCGTGCCGCTGCGCTGCCGCGTTCACAGAACACCCGAGCACGTGGTCGGCATACCAGGCCGTCAGGTCCAACAGCGGCGCCGACAGCCGCTGCAGCGCGGGGATGTCGTCGAACTGCACACGAAAGATCCGCTCCGGTGCCACGCCATCGTCGAGCAGCTGGTCGATCAGCTGGTTCAGCAGCGTCGTCTTGCCCACCTGGCGTGGGCCGCGCAGCACGGTCACTGGCGCCAGCCCCCGCACCAGCCCCTTGTGCGTGGGCTCAAACGCCCAGCGCCGGATCGGCGGCAGCCCGAACTGGCGCTCGCCGCGCCACCAGGGGTTGCTGTCGCGCAGGGCACGTTCAGCACCCGCCTCCAGCACGCCGGCGATGGTGGTCTGCGTTCCTCGGGTACCCATCACTGCACCCCCAGCACGCGCATCAGCTCGTTACCGCGCTCGTCGATGACCTTCACCGCCACGCGGCGCTTCGGCCCGATGGGGAACGGCTCGCTCACGGTGCCGGCCAGGTGCTCCCACACCGACGGGTCGAACTCGGCCTTCAGCGACTTCTGCAGGTTGTCCCACGCGGCCGTCTTGGGGAAGAAGACCTGGGTGGCGTAGAAGCACATACCGTCGTAGTCGGTGTCGAGCATCCACGCCGGCAGGTTCTGCGCGGGGATGTCCTCCTGGTCCATCGTGGCCGGGTTGAAGATGTCCAGGCCGCGCAGCTCGACCTCCCACAGGTCGGCGCCGTCGTCGTTCTTCTTGCCCGTCTTGCGCACCACCGCATCGGGCAGGCCCGTGACCGAAAAGATCTGGCTGGCCCGGCTGGTCTTCAGCAGGTCGCTCATGGCAACGTCTGGCGTGACCGTGACGTAGGTGCAGGGCACGCGCAGCTTGGCGCGGTCTTCCAGCAGTTCGCGCGCCTTGGCCTGGATGGCGAAACCGAAGAAGTACAGGTGCGGGAACTTCAGGAAGTAGGCCTCACGGGCCGCCTCGAACACCACGTCGGAAGAAATGGCGCCGTCCTCCGGACCGAAGACCACGGCGATGCGGTTGCCCTCGGCGTCCAGGCCCGCTGCATGGATAGCATCGCTGTCGGTCATGCGGCGGATGTCGGCCAGCACCAGTTCGCGATTGCCGGGCAGGCGCAGCGTTTTGGACTGGCGCAGCACCTGGGACATACGCTCGATGTGCGTGGCGGGGTCGGCGTAACGGCCAGCGGGCTCGGCAACCTGCAGCGGCAAGCCGCCGTTGGCAGCGTCGGCATCGCCCAGCGCGGCGTCAAGACTCTGCGCGTCTGGCTGGTCGGCAGTCTCCGCTTCGAAGTCAACCGTCTGCGCTGGTGCGATGGTCGCCTCGACGACGAACGGGCCTGCAACGCGCGTAACTTTGTCGTTGACCTCGGGCCTGTCTACTAAAACCTCGGTCGCCGGTGTTTCTTCGTTAGCAATTGACTTCAGTGTGATGTGCGGCACCAGACCGCCAACCTCTTCGCCGCGTCGGCTCTGCTTTCGCTTATAGACGAATCCCCCTTGTGGGCCAGATTGTTGGTCCTTCAGTTCGTAGAAGGGAAAGGTCGCAGTCAGCAATCTTTGTCTCGCCAGCGCCAGCGGTACCCTCGATGTGTCGCAAGTAATCCACCGGCGCCCCCATCGCTCTGCCGCAAAAGCTGTTGTCCCGGACCCGCATGTCGGGTCAAAAACCAAATCACCCGGAGCAGTCACCAAGTGAAGACATCGCTCAAGGACGCGGGTATCCGTCTGGACCACGTACAGCCTATCGTCACCTACGAAACCACCGACTCCAGTGTCATTCCACACAGTGCCCAATGGACTTAGTGCGAAATCATCGAAGTACCGAACAAACCGAAGAGTATTGCCCTTAATTGCCAAACGCTTTGCCAAGCGCAACCGCTCAATTCCAACCTCGTGAGTCGCCCAGTGGCGGTTTGCAGCTGGACGAAACGGTCTGCCGCCAAAATTCACCACAAAACCAAGCGAGTCCTGCCAACCTGGCGAAACCATCGGATTTCTTGCAAAGACACGGCCAAGACTTCGAACGGAGTTGCCGAGCTTCTTCTCTTCACTTTCCAAAGCTCTGCGAGTACCGTCAGGCAGCTCAATTTGGTCGTAAAACTCAAGCTCCTCTGGACTGATTGGTCGGTCCAGAAATACCTTATTTACCTTCTGCCGAGTTTTGTCCTTTGCGTACCACAGCAAGTAGTCGTGTGTTGTAGAAACTCGGTCGTCACTTGAGAAGCCAGTCTTCTTGAAGGCAATTTGCGCCACATAGTTGGACGAACCGAAAACCTCGTCGAGTACAGCTCTTGCGTGGTGAGCATTGTCGTCTGAAATCTGCACGAAAATGCTTCCGGTCTCACTGAGAAGCTCCTTGGAGAGAAAAAGCCTATCTCGCAAATATGTCAGGTAAGAATGGAGACCAAGCTCCCACGTATCCCGATAGGCCTTCACCATTTCTGGCTCACGGGTCATAAACCCGTCTTTGCCATGCTTGTCGCCCATATCACGGTCGCGAACAAAGGGCTGAAAGTTCGACCCAAACTTCACGCCATAGGGTGGGTCCATGAAAATCATCTGAACCTGGCCACCGAGCCCCTCGAACTCCAGCAGCGAATTCATGACCTGCAGGCTGTCCCCGAGAATCATCCGGTTCTGCCACGGGCCCTTGTGCTCGTAGGCATCGAGCTTGTCGGTCACGTCGAGCCCGCCGCCGTCGCCGAACAGGTCGTAGGTGGTGCCCTTGGCCTTGCGGTGCTTGATGCCCTCCAGGATGGCCTTGGTCGAGTGCCGCTCATGCACGAACAGCGGCACCGTGGGCACTGAAATCTGGTGGCGCTCGGCCTTGCCAGTCCAGTTCAGGAAAGGCTGGCTCAGCGCCTGCAGCAGGTCGGCCGCCGCCTTCAGCGATTGCACCTGCACGCCGCCGCCGGCCCACACCTGCGGCGCGGTGAACACCGCCGCCTCGCCTTCGGTGGCGCAGCGCTGCACCAGGCCCAGCAGCCATTCGGCCAGGTCGCGGTCGCGGTTCTCGTCCCAGCTTAGCGCTGGGTCCAGGCTGCTGTCGTAGCGGTAGGACTTCGGCGGCTTCTTGGTGGTGAACTGGTCTTGCACGCCGACATCAGGGCGCTGGGTGGCCTGCTGGGCGTGCTGGTAGTCGGTGGTTTGGCTTTGCGTAGCGGCTGTTTTCTTTATCGTTGCCAAGGCCTGCTCCCCAAGTTGTTCGATTCAGATAACCGACAAGGATATCTGTCGCGAGGCGATTTCAACTCCGAAGTGGCCCGCTACTCCCCCGCCCCCAGCACCACCGCCTGCTTGCGCGTGGCGCCGTTGCGCCAGACCGTCAGGGTGACGGTGTCGCCGGGGCTGCGCTGTTCCAGCTGGTTGAGCATGTCGTCCAGGTCGGCCACGGGTTGGTCGTTGACGGCGGTGATCACATCGCCCATCACGATTTCGCCGTTGGCACCGCGCCGGAAGGGCGCCAGGCCGGCACGGGACGCCGGGCTGTTGTTGGCCACCTGCACCAGGGCCACGCCCTTGGGCAGGTTCAGGGCCCGCTGCAGGCCGACGGGGCCGGCCGTCACGCCCAGGGCCGGGCGCACGAAGCGGCCATCGCGAATGAGGCGGGGCACGATGCGGTTGACCTCGTCCACGGGAATGGCGAAGCCAATGCCGGCGCTCGCGCCGCTGGGGCTGTAGATGGCGGTGTTCACGCCAATCAGCCGGCCGGCGGAGTCCAGCAGCGGGCCGCCGGAGTTGCCGGGGTTGATGGCCGCATCCGTCTGGATCACGCCGCGGATGGTGCGCTGGTTGACGGACTCGATCTCGCGGTTCAGGGCGCTGAGGATGCCGGTGGTCAGCGTCTGGTCCAGGCCGAAGGGGTTGCCGATGGCGTAGACCTTCTGGCCGACCACCAGGTCTCGGCTGCTGCCCACCGCAATGGGCGGGGCCTTGGCGGCAGGCAGTTCGATCTTCAGCACGGCCAGGTCGCGGTCGGGGAAGGCGCCCACCAGGGTGGCGCGGTGCGTGCTCTGGTCTGACAGCGTCACGCGTGCGCCGCTGCCGCCCTGGATGACATGGAAGTTGGTGACGATGTGGCCGCGATCGTCCCAGATGAAACCGGTGCCGGTGCCGCGCGGCACCTGCTGCGCGTTCAGCGAGAAGAAGTCGCGCTGGGTCTCGAGCGTGGTGATGTGCACCACCGAGGGCGAGGTGCGCTTGAAGACGTCGATCTGCGCCTGCTCTTCGGCCAGCAGCGGCCCGCGCGGGGTGACGGCGCGCGGGGTGGCGTCGGTGCGGCTTTCCACCAGGCGGGGCAGGCCCAGGACGGCGGCCGCGGCCAGCACGGCCGCGCCGATGATCCAGGGCCCGTGACGGGTGCGGTTTGGCTTGTTCATGACGCGGCAGATGGAGCCGGTGGGCTGTGGTTCAAGGCGGGGGTTCAAGGCGACCCTGGGAGCCGCGGCGGGTGTTCAGGACACGATGAAGGACGCCGCCCCGGTGGCGATCAGCGTGCCTTCGTCGTTCACGAAGCGCATCTGGGTGGAGGCCACCCGGCCGCCCAGGCGTGTGACCTCGGCCGAGGCGACGAAGTGCTGCCCGATGCCCTGGCGCAGGAAGTCGATGCGCAGGTCGATGGTGCCCATCTTGGCGAAGCGGCTCATCACCTGCAGGGCGTTGTCATGCGGATGCCGCTCCGCGATGCCCACCATGATGGCCAGGCCCCCCATGGCATCAAGCACCGAGGAAATGACCCCGCCGTGCAGCCGCCCGTGGGTGTAGCTGCCGATCAGCTCCGGCTTCATCGCGATGCGGGCCCGCACGTCGCCCGGGCGCACGGACATCACCTTCAGGCCCAGCACCTGGTTGAAGCTGATGCGGTGCTCGAACAGATCGATCAGGGCGGTCTCGAAACGCGCCTGTTCCTCGGCGCTGCGCGGTGTCAGATGGGCGCTGGCGGTCATGGGGCGGGGCTCCATCAGGCCCGGCCCGGTAAGGTGCCTTCGAGCTTGCAGATGATGCCCAGCATCACCTCGTCGGCGCCGCCGCCGATGGAGGTGAGGCGGCCGTCGCGGTAGAACTGCGACACCGGGTTGTCGGCGGTGAAGCCCATGCCGCCCCAGTACTGCAGGCAGCTGTCGGCCAGCTCGCGCGCCAGGCGCCCGCACTTGAGCTTGGCCATGGAGGCCAGGCGGGTGACGTCCTGGCCGGCCACGTACTGCTCGATGGCGCTCCAGGTCAGCGCACGCAGCGCCTCCACCTCGGTGCGCAGCTCGGCCAGGCGGAAGTGCACCACCTGGTTGTCCAGCACGCTGCGGCCGAAGGCCTGGCGCTGGCGGGTGTAGGCTATCGTGGCGTCGATCAGCCGATCGAAGGTGCGCAGCGAGGAGGCGGCCGCCCACAGGCGCTCTTCCTGGAACTGCATCATCTGGTAGGCGAAGCCCTTGCCCTCCTCGCCGATCAGGTTGCGGCGCGGCACGCGCACGTTGTCGAAGAAGAGCTGCGCGGTGTCGGACGAGTGCATGCCGATCTTGTGGATCTTCTGCTTGCTGATGCCTGGGGCGTCCATGGGCAGCACGATCAGGCTCTTGTTGCGGTGGGCCGGGCCGTCGTCGGTGTTGGCCAGCAGGCAGCACCAGTCGGCCTTCAGGCCGTTGGTGATCCACATCTTGGTGCCGTTGATGACCCAGTCGCCGCCCTCGGCGCGGGCCGTGGTCTTGATGGCGGCCACGTCCGAGCCGCCGCCGGGCTCGCTCACGCCCAGGCAGGCCACCATGTCGCCGCGCAGGGTGGGGGCCAGGACGTCGCGCCGAAGTTCGTCAGAGCCGAAGCGTGCCAGCGCCGGCGTGGCCATGTCGGTCTGCACGCCGATGGCCATGGGCACACCGCCGCAGCCGCACACGCCCAGGGCTTCGGCCATCACGGCCGAGTAGCTGAAGTCCAGCCCCGCGCCGCCAAAGGCCTCGGGGTACTTCAGGCCCAGCAACCCCAGGTCACCCAGTTGCTTGAAGACCTGATGGCTGGGGAACTCGCCGGCCGCCTCCCAGGCGGGCACCTGGGGGTTGACCTCGTTGACGATGAAGCGCTCGACGGTGTCGGCGATCTGGCGGTGTTCGGCGGTGAGTTGCATGGGATGGATTCCGTCTGGATTACTTGAGAACCTCGGGTGTCACGGCCCGGTGGAAGCCGTCGAAGGGGACGGAGCGTGCCTCGTCGCCCAGCGGGAAGATGTCGCTGCCCAGCGAGGCCGCGCCGTCGATCTGCACCGTGATGCCGGTGATGAAGGCCGCGGCCGGCGAGAGCAGGAAGACGATGGCTGACGACACCTCGGCCTCCACGCCCATGCGCCGCAGCGGCACGTGCTGCTTGAGCTTGGGGATGAAGGCGCGCATGGCCCCGCCGTAGGTGTCCATGCCGCTGGAGGCGATCCAGCCCGGGGCCACGGCGTTCACCCGCACCCCCGCATGGGCCCACTCGTAGGCGGCGGTCATCGTGAGGTTGCTCATGCCGGCGCGCGCGGCACCCGAGTGGCCCATGCCCGGCATGCCGTTGCGGAAGTCCGCCGTCATGTTGACGATAGCCCCGCCGCGTTCCTGCATGCACTGCGTGAACACCTCCCGCATCATCAGAAAGCCGCCCGTGAGATTGTTGGCCACCACGGCGTCAAAGCCTTTCTTGCTGATGGCCAGCAGCGGCGCGGGGAACTGGCCGCCGGCGTTGTTCACCAGGCCGGCGATGGGGCCGTGCTGTTCGATCACCCGGGCCACGCCTTCGCGCACGGCGTCCTCGTCGCGGATGTCGAAGGCAGCGGTGCTGCAGCGGCCACCGTCTTCGGCAATCTCCGCCGCCACGCGCTGCAGCTTCTCGGTCTTGCGTCCGCTGATCAGCACGTGCGCGCCCAGCGAGGCCAGCTCGTGCGCCACGCAGCGGCCGATGCCGCTGCCGCCGCCCGTCACCCAGATGAGCTGGCCGGCGAAGAGGCCGGGGCGGAAGACGCTGGCGTAGGCCCTGGGCGCTGGGGCAGGCGCTGGGGCAGGGGATTGAGGGTTTTCCAGCATGGGGCCGTCGATGCAAAGGAGACGATTCACTGGGAGACTAACCGGCCCGGCGCCGCCGCACCATCGGTGCGAACACCGGCCTGCGGGCGTTCCCGGGACGTGAATGCCCTCGAGAATTCCATTTACCTTGAACCGACCTCTGGAGACTTCCCCCATGGACCTGCCCGCCATCACCGACGCGATGCGCCAGAAGATGGGCGACGACAGCGGCCTGAACGCCATCCTGAAGTTCGACTGCGGCCAGGACGGTGTCGTCGTGCTGGACGGGCGCTCTTCACCCAACCGCGTGGTGAACGACAACATCGACGCCGACTGCACGATCAAGATTTCCCGCACGAACCTGGTGGCGCTGATGACCGGCCAGATGGACCCGACCATGGGCTTCATGACCGGCAAGTTCAAGGTGTCGGGCGACATGACGGTGGCCCTGAAGCTGCAGAAGGTGCTGTGATGAGCGAAGCCTTCATCTACGAGCACGTGCGCACGCCGCGCGGCAAGGGCAAGAAGGACGGCGGCCTGCACCAGGCCACGCCCGTGTGGTTGCTGCGCACGCTGTTCCAGGCGATGCAGCAGCGCCTGGTGCTGGACACCGCGCTGGTGGATGACGTGGTGCTGGGCTGCGTCACCCCCGTGGGCGAGCAGGGCGCCGACATCGCCCGCACGGCGGTGCTGGATGCGCAATGGGCGCAGAGCGTGGCCGGGGTGACGCAAAGCCGCTTTTGCGCCAGCGGCCTGGAATCGGTGAACCTGGCTGCCGCCAAGGTCAAGAGCGGCTGGGAAGACCTGGTGGTGGCCGGCGGGGTGGAGAGCATGAGCCGCTGGCCCATGGGCAGCGACGGCGGCGCCTGGGTGCTGGACCCGCGCGTGAACCAGACGCTGGGCTTCGCCCCGCAAGGCATAGGCGCTGACCTCATCGCCACGCTGGAGGGCTGGGGCCGTGAGGACGTGGACGCCTTCGCCCTGCGCTCGCACCAGCGCGCGGCCGCGGCCCGCGCGGACGGGCGCTTTGCCCGTTCGGTCGTGCCCGTGCGTGACATCGCCGGCCTGCCGATGCTGGACCACGACGAGACCATCCGCGCGGATGCCAGCGCCCAGGCCATGGCCTCGCTCAAGCCTTCCTTTGCTGCCATGGGCCAGATGGGTTTTGATGCCACGGTGCTGCGCAAGTACACCACCGTGGAGCAGGTGAACCACGTGCACCATGCGGGCAACTCTTCGGGCATCGTTGACGGTGCTGCCCTGATGCTGGTCGGCTCCAAGGCCGGCGGGCAGGCGGCGGGCTTGAGGCCCCGCGCCCGCATCCGCGCCGCGGCCGTCATCGGCTCCGAGCCCAGCATCATGCTCACGGGCCCCACGCCGGCCTGCCGCAAGGCGCTGGCCAAGGCCGGCATGAGCGCACAGGACGTGGACCTGTGGGAAATCAACGAGGCCTTCGCCGTGGTGCCCATGAAGACGGCGCGCGACCTGGGCCTGGACATGGACCGGGTGAACGTCAACGGCGGCTCCATCGCCATGGGCCACCCGCTGGGCGCCACGGGCTGCATCCTCCTGGGTACGCTGCTGGACGAGCTGGAGCGGCGTGATCTCGCCACCGGTGCGGTCACGCTGTGCGTGGGCGGCGGCATGGGCATCGCCACCGTCATCGAGAGGGTCTGAACATGAGCGATGCAGTGAGCCTGCAAATGGGCGATGACGGCGTCCTGGTCGCCCAGATGAACCTGCCGGGCCGGCCCATGAACGTGGTGGGCGACGCCCTGATGCAGGGCCTGGACCAGGCCGTGCAGCGCCTGGCCGATCCGGCCGTCAAGGGCCTGGTGCTGACCTCGGGCAAGGCGGACTTTTGCGCCGGCGGGGATCTGGACCGCATGTCGCGCTGGGCCCGCCCGGAAGAGCCGTTCGAGGCCTCCATGGCGATGAAGGACGTGCTGCGCCGCCTGGAGACCCAGGGCAAGCCGGTGGTGGCCGCCCTCAACGGCCACGCGCTGGGTGGCGGCCTGGAGATCGCTCTGGCCTGCCATGCGCGCATCGCGCTGGACGATGCGCGCCTGAAGATCGGCCAGCCCGAGGTGAAGTTCGGCCTGCTGCCCGGTGGTGGCGGCACGGTGCGCTTGCCAAGGCTGATCGGCATCCAGGCCGCGCTGCAGCTCATGACCGAGGGCACGGACCTGTCTCCACAGAAGGCGCTGTCGCTGGGCTTGGTGACCGCGCTGGCGCGCGACCGGGATGACCTGATGGCCCAGGCCCGCGCCTGGGTGCTGGCACGCCAGAGCGGGCCCACACGCCAGCCCTGGGACGAGCCGAAGTTCCGCTTTCCCGGCGGTGATTCGCGCTCGCCGGCCATGGCGCAGCTGTGGGCCGTGGCGCCCTCGGTGGCCTCGGCCCGCACCTGGGGCAACCTGCCGGCCGTGCAGCACATCATGAGCAGCGTCTACGAGGGCGGCCTGCTGGGCTTCGAGGCGGCGTGCGAGGTGGAGAGCCGCTACTTCGCCGCCTGCGTGATGTCGCAGGCCAGCAAGAACATGATCGGCACGCTGTGGCACCAGCTCAACGCGCTGAAGAAGGGCGCCTCGCGCCCGGCCGGGCAGCCCGCCGGCCAAGTGCGCAAGCTGGGCGTGCTGGGGGCCGGGATGATGGGGGCGGGCATCGCCTACACGGCGGCCAAGGCCGGCCTGGAGGTGGTGCTGATCGACACCACCCAGGAGGGCGCCGAGCGCGGCAAGGCCTATTCGCATGGCCTGCTGGAGGCGGCGGTGAACAAGGGCCGCAGCACGCCGGAGAAGCGCGACGCCCTGCTGGCGCGCATCACCCCCAGCACCGACTTTTCGCGCCTGGCGGGTTGTGACCTCGTGATCGAAGCCGTGTTCGAGGACCGTGCGGTCAAGGCCGACGTCACGGCCCGGGCCGAGGCCATCATCGGTGCCGACGCCGTGTTCGCCTCCAACACCTCCACGCTGCCCATCACCGGCCTGGCCCAGGCCAGCGCCCGGCCGGCGAACTTCATCGGCCTGCATTTCTTCAGCCCCGTGGACAAGATGCCGTTGGTGGAGATCATCGTGGGCCGCCAGACCTCGGATGCCACGCTGGCGCGCGGCTTCGATTTCGTGCAGCAGATCGGCAAGACGCCCATCGTGGTGAACGACGCGCGCGGCTTCTACACCAGCCGGGTGTTCGCCACCTACGTGATGGAAGGCATCGCCATGCTGAAGGAGGGCGTGCACCCGCGCAGCATCGAGGTGGCCGGGCAGCAGGCCGGCATGCCCATGCCGCCGCTGGCCCTGCAGGACGAAGTCTCGCTGTCGCTGGGCCTGCACGTGGCCGAGCAGACGCAGCGCGACCTGGCGGCCGAGGGCCGCAGCGTGGCCGAGCACCCGGGGCTGTCGGTCATCCGCGAGCTGTGCGCCCTGGGCCGCGTGGGCAAGAAGGCCGGCCAGGGCTTCTACGACTGGCCCGATGCCTCGCAGAAGGCCGCCGGTGCGCAGCGGCGCCTGTGGCCCGGCCTGGCCGAGCGCTACCCGGTGGCCCAGGCCCAGCCTGACCCGTGCGAGCTGCGCGACCGCCTGATGTTCATCCAGGCCAACGAGGCCGCACGCTGCCTGGAGGAGGGCGTGCTGCGCTCGGTGGCCGACGGCAACGTCGGCAGCATCCTGGGCTGGGGTTTCGCGCCCTTCGAGGGCGGGGCCTTGCAGTTCATCCATGCCCGGGGCGTGGCGGCCTTCGTGGCGCGCTGCCGCGAGCTGGCGGCCCGGCACGGCCCGCGCTTCGAGCCCGCACCGCTGCTGGTGAAACTGGCGGCCGAAGGCAAGGCGCTGGGGAATGGCTGAGCCGCCGGGCACCCGGTTTCAGCGGGTGGACGCCCTGCGGGGGCTGGCCATCGTCTGGATGGCCGCCTTCCACTTCTCATTCGACCTCAACCACCTGGGCTTCTGGGCCCCGCGCCAGAACTTCTACGCCGACCCGTTCTGGACCTGGCAGCGCACGGCCATCGTCAGCCTCTTCCTGTTCTGCGCCGGGCTGTCGCAGGCGGTGGCGCTGCACGCGGGGCAGACCTGGCCTCGCTTCTGGCGCCGTTGGTTGCAGGTGGCGGGCTGTGCGTTGCTGGTCAGTGCCGGCTCGGCGCTGATGTTCCCCCGCAGCTGGATCAGCTTTGGCGTGCTGCATGGCATTGCGGTGATGCTCTTGCTCACGCGGGTGCTGGCTTGGTCGTCCAGCGCTTCGGACCGCTCCGCGACGGCGCAGCCCGGTCGTTCGTCCCACCAGGGCTCGGGCCGGGGGAGCTTGTGGTTGCTTTTCGCGTTGGGTGCGGTCTGCTTGGCTCTCCCGGCGCTGGTGTCTCATCCCTTCTTCGACACCCGCTGGACCAACTGGGTGGGCCTGGTCACGCGCAAGCCCATCACGGAAGACTTCGTGCCGCTGCTGCCCTGGCTGGGGGTGATGCTCTGGGGTCTGGCGGCCGGCCGCTGGCTGCTGGCGCACCGGCCGGCGGCCCTCGCAGGCCCCGTGCCGCCATCGATGCGCCCACTGGCCGTGCTGGGCCGCTGGAGCCTGAGCTTCTACATGGTCCACCAGCCCGTGCTGATCGGCGTGCTGATGGCCGTGGCGACAATGCGCGCATGACCCACAAAGTGTTGTTCGGCTTCCATGCCGTCACGGTGCGCCTCAAGACCGCCCCCGCTTCGGTGACCGAGGTCCACGTGGACGCCACCCGGCGCGACGCGCGCATGCGCCAGTTCGTCGAGCGCGTGCAGGCCGCTGGCGTGAAGCTCATCGACAGCGACGACGCCCGCCTGGCGCGGCTGGCCGGCTCGGGCCGGCACCAGGGCGTGGTGGCCCGCGTGACGCCGCTCAAGACCTCGCACTCGCTGGATGATGTGCTGGACGCCGTGGAGGACGAAGGGCGCGGCCCCGCGCTGGTGCTGGTGCTGGACGGCGTGACCGACCCGCACAACCTGGGCGCCTGCCTGCGCACGGCCGACGGCGCCGGCGCCCACGCCGTGGTGGCGCCCAAGGACCATGCCGTGGGGCTGAACGCCACCGTGGCCAAGGTGGCCAGCGGCGCGGCCGAGACCGTGCCCTACCTGATGGTGACCAACCTCGCGCGCACGCTGGGCGAGCTGCAGGACCGGGGCGTGCGCGTCATCGGCACCAGCGATGATGCGCCGCGCACCCTGTTTGAGGCCGATCTGACCGGCCCGGTGGCCCTGGTGCTGGGCGCCGAGGGCGCGGGCATGCGCCAGCTCACGCGCAAGACCTGCGACGAGCTGGTGCGCATTCCCATGCAAGGGGCCGTGGAGAGCCTGAACGTCTCCGTGGCCTCGGCCGTGTGTCTTTACGAGGCGCTGCGCCAGCGCCAAGGAGTTGCCTGATGCCTGTGATCGACGTCCGCCACCCCCTGGTCAAGCACAAGGTCGGCCTGCTGCGCGAAGCCGACATTTCCACCAAGAAGTTCCGTGAGATCACGGGCGAGCTGGCCGCCTTGCTCACCTACGAGGCCACGGCGGACTTTCCGCTGGAAAAGCACGGCATCGCCTGCTGGAGCGGGCCGGTGGAGGTGGACCAGATCGCCGGCAAGAAGGTCACGGTGGTGCCCATCCTGCGCGCCGGCCTGGGCATGCTGGACGGCGTGCTGATGATGGTGCCCAATGCCAAGGTGAGCGTGGTGGGCCTGAGCCGCGACCACGACACCCTGCAGCCCCGGCACTACTACGAGAACTTCGTGGGCCGGCTGGAAGAGCGCACGGCATTGATCGTCGACCCCATGCTGGCCACGGCAGGCTCGATGATTGCCACCGTGGACCTGCTCAAGGCGCGCGGCTGCAAGGACGTGCGCGCGCTGGTGCTGGTGGCCGCACCCGAGGGCATCCGCGCCCTGGAGGCGGCGCACCCCGACGTGCGCTGCTGGACGGCGGCCATCGACAGCCATCTCAACGAAGTGGGCTACATCATCCCCGGCCTGGGGGATGCGGGCGACAAGATCTTCGGCACCAAGGGGTGATCACACCCAACCCATGACCCCCGCCACTGCGCCCACCGCAATCGGCCACAGCGGGCTGAAGCGGGTGCGCACCATCCAGGCCAAGGTGGCGGCAAAGAGCACCCACGCCGACCATTGATGCTGCGTGGGCTCGGTCAGGATCCAGCTCGTGGCCACCAGCAACCCGATGGTCAGCGGTGCCAGGCCCTGGGTGAAGGCTTGCACTTCGCGCCGGTCTTTCCGATCCCGGCCATAGCGGCCGGCGGCAATCGCCAGCACCGCCGATGGCACCAGGCTGCCGCCCAGGGTGGCCAGCACGCCCACCAGGCCGGCCACGTTGAAGCCGATGACGGCCACGAACAGCACGTTGGGCCCGGGGGCGGCCTGCGCCAGCGCCACGCTGGCGCTGAGTTGCGCATCCGTGAGCCAGGACTGCTTCACGACCACATAGCGGTGCATGTCCGGCACCGTGGTGATGGCTCCGCCCACGGCCAGCAGCGACAGCATGGTGAAGTGGCTGAACAGACCCCACCAATCGGCCGGGCCCAGGCCCAGCGTGCCGAACCACAGGCTGTTCAAGGCCGCAACTTCCACCACGCCAGGGCCCACGCCGGCGGCACCAGGGCCGCGAGCACCGCTGCCATGGGCCAGCGCATCACGCCCACGGCCACCACCGTGGCCGCCGCCAGCAGGGCGCACCATGCAAGCCCCATCCGGTTGGTCTTGAGCGTGGTCGTGACCTTCCAGGCGGTGGACAGGATCAGGGCCGCGGCCACCACGCCCATGCCCCGCAGGGCGCCCGCCACCTCCGGCGAACCGGCCGCCTGACGCGCCAGGAGCGTCAGCGCCAGGACGATGACCAGCGGCGCCACCAGCAGGCCCGCCAGCGAGGCCAGGGCGCCGCGCCAGCCGAAGTGCCGGTCGCCGAACATCAGCGCCATGTTCACGATGTTGGGCCCGGGCAGGATCTGGCCCAGCGACAGCAGTTCCACGAACTCGGCCTTGGTCAGCCAGCGCTGCCGCTCCACCAGCTCGCGCTGGGCCACGGGCAGCACACCGCCGAAGCCCTGCAGGGCCAGCCGGTTGAAGGCGAAGAACAGCTCGGCGGCCGAGCCCGGCGTGGCGCCGGCAGGGGCCGCGGCCGTCGACGTCTGAGGCCCGGCCTCGGGCATCAGCGCTTCACCTTCAGGGCCTCCGGGTTGAGGATGTTCGTCGGCTCCCCCCGGATGAAATTCACCACATTCTCGAAGGCGGCACGGAAGTACAGCTCGTAGCTGTCCTGTTCCACATAGCCCAGGTGCGGCGTGCACACCGCGTTTTCCAGACGCAGCAGCGGGTGGCCCTGCAGAATCGGCTCGCTCTCGAAGACGTCCACCGCGGCCATGCCGGGGCGCCCCCGGTTGAGGGCCGAGACCAGCGCGCCGTCTTCCAGCAGCTCGGCCCGCGAGGTGTTGACGAACAGGGCCGTGGGCTTCATGCGGGCCAGGTCTTCAGCGGTCACGGTGTGGCGCGTGGCCTCGTTCAGGCGCAGGTGGATGCTCACCACGTCGCACTCGGCAAACAAGGCCTCGCGGCTGTCGGCGACCGCGTAGCCATCGGCGGCGGCCTTGTGCCGGGAGGGTTCGCGGCCCCACACCACCACCTTCATGCCGAAGGCGCGGCCGTAGCCGGCCAGCAGCTGGCCGATCTTGCCGTAGCCCCAGAGGCCCAGGGTCTTGCCCCGCAGCACCATGCCCAGCCCGAAGTTGGCCGGCATGGAGGCGGCCTTGAGCCCGCTTTGCTGCCAGGCGCCGTGCTTGAGGTTGCCGATGTATTGCGGCAGCCGTCGCATGGCGGCCATGATCAAGGCCCAGGTCAGCTCGGCCGGCGCCACGGGGGAGCCGACCCCTTCGGCCACGGCGATGCCCAGCCGGGTGCAGGCTTCGACGTCGATATGCGCGCCGACCTTGCCGGTCTGTGAGATCAGCTTCAGCTTGGGCAGCTTCTCCAGCAGGGCGCGAGGAAAGTGCGTGCGTTCACGGATGGGCACCAGCACTTCGGCATCCCGCAGCCGCACCGACAACTGGCCGATGCCCTTGACCGTGTTGGTGAACACCTTGGCTTGCAAGGGTTCCATCAGGGCGGCGCAGGGCAGCTTGCGAACGGCGTCCTGGTAATCGTCGAGGATGATGACGTTCATGGGTCTGGGAGTCGCTGGGGGCTGGCCTGTGGAGCGGGGTCTGCCCGTCGCAGACTCTCGAAAAGAAGTCTCGCCAAGCGAAGGCATGAGAGCGGGATTCTGCCCCCGTATCTGCTCAGCATCCGTTCCCCGGACCCGTTCCCTGCATCGGCTGCCCACAGCCCCCCGATGTCCCGGCAGGTCAGGATCACCAGAGATGCGGCCCAGGGCAGCAGGTTCCGCCTGTCTGGCGAGCCTGCCCTCCGCACACGAGCCGAACGATCCTCACATCAGCATGGTGTTGCGGATCAGGCCTACCGCAATGCCCTCGAGCTCGAAACTTTCGTCGTCCGGGGCAACCACGATCGTGCTGAAGTCGGGGTTCTCGGGGATCAGTTCGATGTGCTGCTTGGTCTTGCGCAGGCGCTTGACGGTGACCTCGTCGCCCAGGCGCGCCACCACGATCTGACCGTTCCTGGCCTCGCGCGCCTTCTGCACGGCCAGCAGGTCGCCGTCCATGATGCCGGCGTCGCGCATGCTCATGCCGCGCACCTTCAGCAGGTAATCCGGCTTGCGCTGGAACATGGTGGCTTCCACCACGCAGGTCTGGTCGATGTGTTCCTGCGCCAGGATGGGGCTGCCCGCGGCCACGCGGCCCACCAGGGGCAGCGTGAGCTGTGCAAACCCCGGCAGGGGCAGTGAGAACTGCTTGCCGTAGAGGTTGGCGCGCGCATCGTTCAGTGCGCGCAGTGTGTCAGACTTCAAGCGGATGCCGCGTGAGGTGCCACCCACCAGTTCGATCACGCCCTTGCGCGCCAGGGCTTTGAGGTGCTCTTCGGCCGCGTTGGCCGACTTGAACCCCAGTTCTGCGGCGATCTCGGCCCGGGTGGGCGGCGCGCCGGTGCGTGCGATGGCGCTTTGCACCAGGTCCAGGATCTGCTGTTGGCGCCCGGTCAGCTTGGGCGTGTCATCGGTCATCGGGGTCTCCTGGTGATTCATCCAGTCACTGTATTTTCATCCATACCGTACGCCCATGGCAAGCGAAAGCACTCACGAAAGCGCACCGTTGCAGACCGCTGAACCCGCTCAGGCACTGCACACCCCCGATGCGTGCGGCCGGCGCATCGTGCTGCTGGGCACGGGCGGCACCATCGCGGGTGCGGCTGCCAGCGCCACCGACAACGTTGGCTACACCTCGGCGCAGCGTGGCGTGCAGGCCCTGGTGGCGGCCGTGCCTGCGCTGGCTGCCTGGGCGCTGGAGGCCGAGCAGGTGGCGCGGGTGGACAGCAAGGACATGGGGCCTGCGGTGTGGGCGGTGCTGCTGGCCCGCTTGCAGGCGCACCTGGCGCGGCCCGAGGTGTGCGGGGTGGTCATCACGCACGGCACCGACACCCTGGAAGAGACCGCCTGGCTGCTGCACCGCTTGCTCCGGCCAGCCCTGCAGGTCAAGCCCGTGGTGCTGACGGCCGCCATGCGGCCGGCCACTTCGCTGCAGGCCGATGGCCCGCAGAACCTGCTGGACGCCGTGACCGTGGCGGCGGAGGATGGCGCCTGTGGGGTGCTCCTGGCCTTGGCCGGGCGGGTATGGGTGGGGGCGGAGGTGCGCAAGGTGCACAGCTACCGGCTCGAGGCCTTCGACGGCGGGGATGCCGGGCCGCTGGGTCAGGTGGTCGAAGGGCGGTTGCGGCGGTTTCGGGACTGGCCGGGACCGCAGGAGGACGCGGGTGCACACGCCGGGGTGATGCCGTTGCTGCCGTTGCCACCAGAAGCCGCCTGGCCCTGGGTGGAGATCGTTTCCAGCCATGCGGGTGCCGGTCCGCGCGCCGTGCAGGCCCTGGTGGCTGCCGGTGTGCAAGGCCTGGTGGTGGCGTGCACCGGCAACGGCACGGTTCATGAAGACCTTGAACCGGCTCTGAGGCGTGCCATGGAACGCGGGGTTTCTGTGCTGCGCGCCACGCGCTGCGCGGCTGGCGGCATCGTGGCGGGCGGCTCGGAGGTGCTGCCCTCGGGCGGCGGGCTGACGCCGGCCCAGGCGCGGGTGGAACTGCTGCTGCGTCTGCTGCAGCCGCGCGGCGCTCACTGAGAGCTTGTGAAACATCCCCGCACACCCGCTCGTACGCTCCAAACGGCGCCGCTCGTCGTTGCAAATGCTCGCCGCAGCCCGAGCCACGGCTGTGCTTTGCGCCCAGATCAGCACCATTTGGAACGCCCGCTCAGGCGCGCCGGAATGCTTCACAAGCTTTAAGCCTGCGCCTGCAGCGTCTCGATCTGCTGCTGCAACTCCAGCCAGCGCTCTTCCAGCAGGGCGGTCTCGGCCGCGATGTGATTCAGGTTGCGGCCCAGATCGGCCATCTCGGCCGGCTGCGTGCTGCCGCTGGAAAGGGCCGTCTCGGCCGCCGTGCGTTCCTGCCCCAGCTTCTCCAGGCGCCTGTCGATCTGGGCGATCTCGTTGCGCATGGGGCGCGTGGCATCGGACAGGCGCTGGCGCGCCTGCGCGCGGGCCTTGCGATCGTCAGCGCCGCCGCCACTGGAGGGGCTCGGGCTGGCTTTCGAGGGCGCTGCAGCGGGCGCCCTCGAAGGCACGGCCTCCCTGGGCGTTGACGCGGCGGCAGGCGCGGACGCCGGCGCGGCGCTCAGATCGCCGGGCTTGGGGATGTCCTGGCCCCGTGCCACCGCCCGGCTCACCTCCAGCAGCCAGCGCTGGTAGTCGTCCAGGTCGCCATCGAAGGGCTCGACGCCGCCGCGCGTGACCAGCCAGAACTCGTCGCACACCTCGCGCAGCAGGGCGCGGTCGTGGCTCACCAGCAGCACCGTGCCCTCGAACTCATTGAGCGCGATGGACAGCGCTTCGCGGGTGTTCAGGTCCAGGTGGTTGGTGGGCTCGTCCAGCAGCAGCAGGTTGGGGCGCTGCCAGACGATGGTGGCCAGCACCAGACGTGCCCGCTCGCCGCCCGACAGCGTGCCCACGGCCTGCTGCACCATGTCGCCTTCGAAGCGGAACTGCCCGAGGAAGTTGCGCAGCGCCTGCTCGCGGGTGTCGGTGCCCGGGGGGGCGGCCTCGCGGGCCAGGCGGGTCATCAACTGCAGGGGCGTGTCGTCAGCGTGCAGCAGGTCCATCTCCTGCTGCGCAAAGTAGCCCACCGCCAGGCCCTTGCCCTCCGTCACGGTGCCACCCAAGGCCGGCAAGGCGCGCGCGATGGTCTTGACCAGCGTGGACTTGCCCTGGCCATTGGCGCCCAGGATGCCGATGCGCTGTCCGGCCATGACGGTGCGGGTGACGTGGCGCACGATGGTCACCGCACGCGGGGCCTCGTCATGCGGGTCATGGACCCCCTCGGGGGGTGCGTGGCCGTGCCCGGCGACCGGGGGCACTGGATATCCGCACGACACGTCGCGCAGCGCCAGCATCGGGTTGGGCAGGCTCACGGGCTCACGGAATTCGAAGGCGAAGTCGCTGGCCGTCAGCACCGGGGCCAGCTTTTCCATGCGCGCCAGGGCCTTGACGCGGCTCTGGGCCTGCTTGGCCTTGGTGGCCTTGGCCTTGAAGCGGTCGATGAAGCGCTGCAAGTGGGCGATGCGCTCCTGCTGTTTGTCGAAGGCGGCCTGGGCCTGGTTCATGCGTTCGGCCCGCATGGCCTCGAACGCGGTGTAGGTGCCGCCATAGCGCGTCACCTTGCACTCGTCCAGGTGCAGGGTGACGCGCGTCACCGCGTCCAGGAACTCGCGGTCGTGGCTGATGACCACCAGGGTGCCGGCGTAGCGCTGCAGCCAGGCTTCCAGCCACACCAGCGCGTCCAGGTCCAGGTGGTTGGTGGGTTCGTCCAGCAGCAGCAGGTCGGCCGGGCACATGAGGGCACGGGCCAGTTGCAGGCGCATGCGCCAGCCGCCAGAGAAGCTGTTGACGGGCGCATCGAGCTGCGTGGTGCGAAAGCCCAGGCCCAGCAGCAGGGCCTGTGCCCGGGCCCGGGCGTCGAAGGCCCCGGCCTCGTCCAGCGCGGCGTGCGCCTCGGCCATGGCGTTGCCGTCGTCAGCAGCCTCCGCGGCGCGCAGTGCGGCCTGGGCGCGTTGCAGCGGCAGGTCGCCCTCCAGCACGAAGTCGGTGGCGCCGTCGTCGGTCTCGGGCATGTGCTGCGCCACCTCACCCACCTGCCAGCGCGGCGGAATCTCCACGTCCCCCGCATCGGCGTGCAGCCGGCCCGTGAGCAGCGAGAACAGGCTGGACTTGCCCGCGCCGTTGCGGCCCACCAGGCTGGCCTTCTCGCCCGGGTTGAGTGTGAAGGTCGTGCCTTGCAGCACCAGCTTGGCGCCGCGGCGCAGGGTGACGTCGCGCACGGTGATCATGGCTGCAGGTCCTCGCGCGTGAGCAGCAGCACCTGGTCGTCGCCCGCACTGGTGGACAGCCAAAGGGGCGACAGGGCGGGGAAGGCGGCCTCGAAGTGCGCACGTTCGTGGCCGATCTCCAGCACCAGGGCGGCGCCGGGGTGCAGGTGCTGCGCCACCTGGGCAAGCAGCGGGCGTATGAAATCCATGCCGTCGGTGCCGCCGTCCAGCGCCAGCGCGGGCTCGGCCCGGTACTCCGGCGGCAGGGCCTGCATGGCGCTGCGGTTGACGTAGGGCGGGTTGCACAGAATGAGGTCATAGACGCCCTGGGCCGCCGCCAGCCCGTCGCCCAGGCGCAGGCTCACCCGCTCCTGCAGTTCATGGCGCAGCACGTTGCGTTGCGCCACGGCCAGCGCCTCGGCGCTCAGGTCGGTGCCGTCCACCCGGGCCTGCGGCCAGCACAGGGCCGCCAGCACGGCCAGGCTGCCGTTGCCGGTGCACAGGTCCAGCACGCGCGCAGGACGGTCTTCCTGCGGGCCGAGCCAGGCGTCGAGCGCACCCTCGCACAGCACCTCGGCGATCAGCGAGCGCGGCACGATGGTGCGCGGGTCCACATGAAAGGGCACGCCTTGCAGCCAGGCTTCGCCCGTGAGATAGGCCGCGGGCTGGCGCGTCGCGATGCGCTGCGTCACCAGCGCCTCCACGGATGCGGTCTGGGCGGCGTCCAGCGCCTGTTCGGCCACGCGGTCCAGATCGTCCAGCGGCAGGCCCAGGCGCCACAGCACCAGCCAGGCCGCTTCATCGAAGGCGTTGGTGGTGCCGTGCCCAAACGAAACGCCCGCCTCCTCCAGGCGGGCGCTGCAGCGCTCGATCAGGTCCATGAGTTTCATGGGGCGGGGCACGGTGGGCACCCGGCCTGGACAGGGGTTCTCATCAGGTGCTCAATTCCGGAAATGGGGGGCTGTGTGCCGCTGGCGATCGGCGCAGCCGAAGGCGCCGGTGGACCGTAGCAGGCGCTGGGCGATCACGGCATGGAGCCCTGCAGCCCAGTTGCCGTGCAGGGTGCTGCTCGCGTGCGTGCGCCGGGGAGCCGTGCCGCAGACGTCGTCTCTCGGTTGCGGATCTCGCCTGCTGGCACCACATCCGGGGCCAGGCGCAGACCCTTGTCCGTATTGCCGGGCATACCGAGGGGTGACGCGCCGCAGCCCGAGGCGGCTCAGGACCGCAGCAGCTCGTTGATGCTGGTCTTGGCCCGCGTCTGGGCGTCCACCTTCTTGACGATCACCGCGCAGTACAGGCTGTACTTGCCGTCTGCCGACGGCAGGTTGCCACTGACCACCACCGAGCCCGCGGGCACGCGGCCGTAATGCACCTCGCCCGTGGCACGGTCGTAGATCTTGGTGCTTTGGCCGATGTAGACGCCCATGCTGATCACCGAGTTCTCCTCGACGATCACGCCTTCCACCACCTCCGAACGCGCACCGATGAAGCAGTTGTCCTCGATGATGGTGGGGCTGGCCTGCAGCGGCTCCAGGACACCGCCAATGCCCACGCCGCCGGACAGGTGCACGTTCTTGCCGATCTGGGCGCACGAACCCACGGTGGCCCAGGTGTCCACCATGGTGCCCTCGTCCACGTACGCGCCGATGTTGACGTAGGACGGCATCAGCACCACACCCTTGCCCACGAAGCTGCCGCGCCGGGCCACGGCCGGAGGCACGACGCGCACGCCGGTGTCGCGCATCTGCGCTTCATCCAGGTGGGAGAACTTCGTCTTCACCTTGTCGAAGAAGCCCAGATCTCCGGCGCGCATGATCTGGTTGTCGTTCAGACGAAAGCTCAGCAGCACCGCCTTCTTCACCCACTGATGGACTTCCCACTGGCCCACGCCCCGGCGCTCGGCGACGCGGATGCGGCCTTTGTTGAGGTCGGCGATCACGTGTTCCACCGCCTCGCGCACACGCGGGGCGTTCAGGGCGTTCAACTTCGTGCGCTCCTCCCAGGCCATGTCAATGAGGGTTTGCAGCTGGGCGGTGCTCATGATGGGCGGTATTCCTTGGTGAACTGGCGGATGCGGCGGGCGGCTTCCAGGCACTTGTCCTGGCCGGCCACCAGGGCCATGCGGACACGGCCCGCGCCGGGGTTGGCGCCGCGGGCGCTGCGGGACAGCAGGCTGCCGGGCAATACCGTCACATTGTATTGAGCGAGCAGTCCCAGCGCGAAGGCCACATCGTCCCCCCCCGGCACGCCCGCCCAGAGATAGAAGCCCGCGTCTGGCAGGCGCACGTCCAGCACCTCGGCCAGCACGGGGGTGACGCTGTCGAACTTCTGCCGGTACAGCGCCCGGTTGGCCGCCACATGGGCCTCGTCGTTCCAGGCGGCGATGCTGGCGTGCTGCACCACGGTGCTCATGGCGCTGCCGTGGTACGTGCGGTACAGCAGGAACTTCGCAATCAGCTGGGCATCTCCGGCCACGAAGCCCGAGCGCATGCCCGGCACATTGCTGCGCTTGGACAGGCTGGTGAAGGCGATCAGCCGCCTGAAGTCGCCGCGCCCCAGCGCCTGGGCCGCTTGCAGGCTGCCCAGCGGGGGCTCGTCGCCGAAGTAGATCTCCGAATAGCACTCGTCGCTGGCAATGACGAAGCCGTGGCGCTCGCTCAATTCGAACAGCCGCGCCCATTCGTCCAGCGGCATCACCGCCCCTGTGGGGTTGCCCGGCGAGCACACGTAAAGCAGCTGGGTGCGGGCCCAGGTGGCCTCGTCGATGTCGTCCCAACGCACGGCGAAGTTGCGCGCCGGGTCGCTGTTGGCAAAGGCGGTCTGCGCTCCGGCCAGCAGGGCGGCGCCCTCGTAGATCTGGTAGAAGGGATTGGGACACACCACCACAGCCCCGGGCCGGCTGGCATCGACAACCGTCTGGGCCAGGGCGAACAGGGCTTCGCGCGAGCCATTGACCGGCAGCACCTGGGTGAGGGGGTCGACGCTGACGCCGTAGCGGCGCTGCAGCCAGCCGGCCAGCGCCTCGCGCAGCGCCGGCTCGCCGGCCGTGGTCGGGTAGGTGGACAGGCCCGACAGCGCCGACACCAGGGCCTGCTCGATCAGATGCGGCGTCGGGTGCTGTGGCTCGCCAATGCCCAGACTGATGGGCTTGTGCGCGGGCGAGGGCTGGATGCCCCGGGTGAGTTCGCGCAGACGTTCGAAGGGGTAGGGGTGCAGTCGCTGCAGCAGGGGGTTCATGGGCGGATCATCCCGAGCGGGTCCACCACCGTGCCCGGTCGTCCAGCGCGGCCGCGCTGCCGGCGCCCGGATTCCTGTGCAGCGGGGAATACGTGTCGGCGATGCGCCTGGACGGGGTGCGCCGTCATCGTGCGCCGATGTCGGGCGACGCGGGCACGGCGCCTGCGTGGCCCGTGGCAGGCAGGGGTGCCAGGTGCACGCAAGGTGCCGGCTTCCAGCCGCGCTTGCGATGCTCGGCCGTGACGTAGGTGCGGATGCCCCCGCGCACATACCAGTCGGCGCTGATGCGCACGAAGCGGGGCGACAGGGCCTTCACCAGGTCCGACAGGATGGTGTTGGTCACCCGCTCGTGGAACGCGCCCTCGTTGCGGTAGCTCCAGAAGTACTGCTTCAGGCTCTTGGTCTCCACGCAGCAGCGGTCGGCCACGATCTCGATGAGGAAATGCGCGAAGTCGGGCTGGCCGGTCAGCGGGCACAGGCAGGTGAATTCCGGTATGTCGAAGCGGATCACGTAGTCGCGCTCGGGTGCCGGGTTGTCGAAGGTGTCGAGCTGACGGCTCGGGGCGCTTGGGGCCACGGCGGGCTTGGCGCGCTGGGTGCGGGTGGGCATGGGCTGGGTTCGCGCGGGGGCGGGTTGGGGTCTTTTCAAGGGGCGCGATGATATCATCGAAGGGCTTTTCCGCGGGTGCTTCGGGGAAAAAAATTCAATTGAATCAATAGCTTAGAGGTACAACGGTCGGGCGTTCGCCAAACTCCCGAGCCCGAACTCCCATGCGTCTGAACCAGATCAAGCTCTCGGGCTTCAAGTCCTTTGCCGAACCCACCACCTTTCAACTGCCCGGCCAGCTGGTGGGCGTGGTGGGGCCCAATGGCTGCGGCAAGTCCAACATCATGGATGCCGTGCGCTGGGTGTTGGGCGAAAGCAAGGCCAGCGAGTTGCGCGGCGAGTCCATGCAGGACGTCATCTTCAATGGCTCGGGCCAGCGCAAGCCGGCCGGCCGCGCCAGTGTGGAGCTGGTGTTCGACAACGCCGACGCCCGCGCCGGCGGGCAGTGGAACAGCTTCACCGAGATCGCCGTGCGCCGCGTCTTGACGCGCGACGGTACCAGCAGTTACTACATCAACAGCCAGCCCGTGCGCCGGCGTGACGTGCAGGATGTGTTTCTGGGCACCGGCCTGGGGCCCCGGGCCTACGCCATCATCGGCCAGGGCACCATCAGCCGCATCATCGAGTCGCGCCCGGAGGAGTTGCGCCTGTTCCTGGAGGAAGCCGCAGGCGTGTCCAAATACAAGGAGCGCCGGCGCGAGACCGAGAACCGGCTGAAGGACACCCGGGAGAACCTGACGCGCGTGGACGACATCCTGCGCGAGCTCAACGCCAACCTGGACAAGCTGGAAAAGCAGGCCGAGGTGGCGCAGACCTACCGCAGCCTGCAGGACCAGGGCACGCTGAAGCTGCACCAGCTCTGGTTCCTGAAGCACCGTGACGCGGCGGGCGAGGAGGCCCGAGTGCGTCGGGCGGGGGAAGAGGCTGCCACCGCGCTGGAGGCGCAGCTGGCCGAGTTGCGTCAGGTGGAGGCCGAGCTGGAGACGGTGCGCCAGGCGCACTACGCCGCGGCGGACCGGCTGCACCTGGCCCAGGGCGCCCTGGCCGATGCCGCGCTGGAAGTCAGTCGGCTGGAAGAGCGCATCCGCTACGTGGTGGAAAGCCGCCAGCGCGTGGAGCAGCGCATGGCCGATCTGCGCGCCCAGCAGGCACAGTGGGCGCAGCGTCAGGACGAGGCACAGGCTGAACTCGAGGGCATGGCCGTCGGGATCGAGGCCGCGCAGGAACAGGGCGAGCTGCTGGAGGCGCAGGCGCAGGAGCAGGCCGATGGCCTGCCGGCACTCGAGGACGCGGTGCGCGCAGCCCAGGGCGAGGCCAATGCGCAGCGTGCGGCCGCCGGTCAGGTGCAGCAGCAGATCCAGGTGCTGGCTGCGGAGAGCCGCAGCATCGAGGAGCAGTCCCGCCAGTTGCAGTCCCGCCGCGAGAAGCTGGTGGCGGAGCGGCAGGGCCTGGCACGGCCGGATCTGGCCCGTCTGGACGAGCTCAAGCGGAACGTCGACCTTGCGGCACAGCATCACGCCGTGGCCGAGGCGCAACTGCACGAATTGCAGGACGAGGTGCCGCTGCTGGACGAGCAACGCCGTGCCCGGCAGCAGGGCGCCAACCACGAGGCGGCCCGGCAGGCCGATCTGGCCGCGCGGCTGGAGGCCCTGCGTGCGCTGCAGGAGAAGGTGCAGACCGAGGGCAAGCTCAAGCCTTGGTTGTCCCGACATGGGCTGGACGCACTGCAAGGCTTGTGGACGCGGGTGCACATCGAACCCGGCTGGGAGACGGCGCTGGAGTCCGCGCTGCGCGAGCGTCTGAGCGCCCTGGAGGTGGGGCGGCTGGACACCGTGCGCGCCTTTGCCCAGGATGCCCCCCCGGCCCGGCTGGCGTTCTACAGCCCGCCGGCGGCCGTGCCGCCGGACGAGCACCGCACCTTGCCGCGCCTGGCGGACCTGCTGCGGCTGGGCGATGCCAGCCTCAAAGCCCTGCTGTCGGACTGGCTGGAGGGGGTGTACACCGCGTCCAGTCTGGAGCAGGCGCTGGCCGACCGGGCGCGCCTGACCCGTGGTGAAGTCATCATGACCCGCGAGGGCCATGCGGTCTCCCCTTTCGCGGTCACGTTCTACGCGCCCGATTCCGAACAGGCCGGCATGCTCGCCCGTGCCCAGGAGATCGAGAACCTGGACCGCGCCTTGCGCGGCCAGCAGTTGGTGGCCGACGAGGCCCGCGCTGCCCTCGTTCGGCTGGACGCCGCCTACACGCAGGCCAGCCAGCGTCTGGCCGGGGTGCGTCGCGAGGCGGCCGAGGCGCAGTCCCGCGCGCACCAGTTGCAGGTGGATTGGATGCGTCTGTCCCAGCAGGCCGAGGCGGCGCAGGCCCGGCAGGGCCAGCTCGATGACGAACTGGGCGAGCTGGACGCGCGCCTTGAGGAGTTGCAAGAAAGACGTGTCACGGGCGAAGCCCGTTTCGAAGAGCTCGATCTGGCGCTGGCCGATGCGCAGGAGCGCCATGCCCAGCGCGAAGAGGCCGTGATCGACGCCGAGCGCATGCTGTCCGATGCCCGGGAGCAGCAGCGCTCACTGGAGCGTCAGGCGCAGGAGGCCCGGTTCCAGGTGCGCGCCCTGGCCGCACGGCGCGATGAACTGCAGCGCGTGGTGCAGACCGCCGCCCAGCAGATGGACAGCGGCGCGCAGGCCGGCACGCAACTGGAGCTGGAGCTGGGCGCACTGAACGACGCTGCGGCGCAGGCCGGTCTGCAGGGCGCCCTGGCCCTCAAACTGCAGCGGGAACAGCAACTGGGGCTGGTGCGCAGCGAGTACGACGACCTGACGGCCCGGCTGCGCAGCGGCGATGAGCGCCGGCTGGAGGCCGAACGCAGCCTGGAGCCCCTGCGCGAGCAGATCACCAAATTGCAGCTGGAAGTGCAAGCCGCGCAACTCGGTGGCGCCCAGTACATGGAGCAGTTGCAGGCCGCTTCGGTCGATCTGGAGGCCCTGGCCCGTTCCATCGAGGAAGGCGGCGTGCGCCTGTGGGGCCTGCAGGGCGAGATCGACCGCATCCAGCGCGAGATCACTGCGCTGGGGGCGGTGAACCTGGCCGCGCTGGACGAGCTGACGGCCTCACGCGAGCGCAAGACTTTCCTGGACGCGCAAAATGCCGACCTGAACGACGCCATCGGCACGCTGGAAGATGCCATCCGCAAGATCGACCTGGAAACCCGGGACCTCCTGCGCCAGACCTTCGAGCAGGTCAACGAGCACTTCGGCCGCATGTTCCCCAGCCTGTTCGGCGGCGGGGCCGCGCGCCTGGTGATGACGGGCGACGAGATCCTGGATGCCGGGGTGCAGGTCATGGCGCAGCCGCCGGGCAAGAAGAATTCCACCATCCACCTGCTGTCCGGTGGTGAGAAGGCGCTGACCGCCATCGCCCTCGTGTTCGCCATCTTCCAGCTCAACCCCGCGCCGTTCTGCCTGCTGGACGAGGTGGACGCGCCGCTGGACGACGCCAACACCGAGCGCTATGCCAGGCTGGTCAGCCAGATGAGCCGCGCCACGCAGTTCCTGTTCATCAGCCACAACAAGATTGCCATGGAGATGGCGCAGCAGTTGATCGGCGTGACCATGCAGGAGCAGGGCGTGTCGCGCATCGTCGCGGTGGACATGGAGTCGGCCGTGGGCATGGCCGCGGCGGCATGAGGCAGGGGAGGGCGCGATGGACTTGACGGTGTCCCTGGCGGTGGTGGCGGCGTTGGTGCTGGCGGGCGTGGGCGCGCAGGCCTGGTGGTCGGCACGCCGGGCGCAGCCCCGGCGGGGCCCGCCGGCGGGCGAGGCACCGGTCACTTCTGAAGCGCGGCAGGAGCCGTCCCTGGCAGAGAACGATCCTGCAGCGGTAGCCGATGAGGCGCCCGCAGCCACTGCGCTCGAAACCAGCGCCGGCGGGCACCCGCACCCGGTGCTGCCGGGCTCCAACCGCTTGTCGTCGCTGCGCCCGGCTGCACGCCTGGACGCCTTGATCGACGCCATCGTGACGCTCACCCTGGAATCGCCGGTGACGGGTGATCTTGCGGTGGCGCACCTGCCCGCCAGTTGGCGGGCAGGCAGCAAGCCGCTGTACGTCGAGGGCCTGAACGTCGCCACGCAGGCCTGGGAGGCACCGGCCCACGGCCAGTCCTACGCGGAGTTCCAGGCGGGGGTGCAGCTGGCCAACCGCGCGGGCGCGCTCAACGAGATCGAGTATTCGGAGTTCGTCCAGAAGATCGAGGCCTTCGCCCAGGGGGTGGGTGCGATGGCCGATTTCCCCGACATGCTGGAGGTGGTGGCGCGCGCCCGCGAGCTCGACGCCTTCTCGCAGCCGCTGGATGCCCAGCTGGGGCTGCTGCTGCGGGCCCGCACGGTGGCCTGGTCGCTGGGCTATGTGCAGCAGACCGTGGCCCGCCATGGCTTCATTCCTGGCGTGCTGCCCGGCCGCATGGTGCTGCCCGGCGTGCAGGAGGGCGACCCGCCAGTGCTGGTGCTGTCCTTCGATCCCCAGGTGGCCCTGGCGGACGACCCGCAGGACGCCGCCCTGCGCGAGGTGCAGCTCAGCCTGGATGTGGCGCAGACGGCAGAAGCGGCCGAGCCCTTCCCCACCTGGCACCGCGTGGCCACGGCCCTGGCCAGCGACATGGACGCCCTGCTGGTGGACGACCAGGGGCGGGCCGTGACGCTGCACGCCTTCGACGCCATCGACAAGGAACTGCAGCAGTTGTACCGGACGCTGGCAGCCCGGGACCTGGCCGCCGGGTCCGCGGCGGCACGCCGCTTGTTCAGCTGAAGGTCCGCATGAGTCAGGCCCCTGCGCTCACGCCCACGGCCCGCAGGGCCGAGGAACTGCGTTCCCTTCTGCATCGCCATGCCCATCTGTACCACGTGCTGGATGCCCCCGAGCTGCCTGATGCGGCCTACGACGCACTGTTCCAGGAACTGCAGGCGCTGGAAGAGGCCGAGCCCTCGCTGCGAACGCCTGATTCGCCCACCCAGCGGGTGCTCGGCCGGGCGCTGGAAGGCTTCGAGGCGGTGCGCCATGCCGTGCCCATGCTCAGCATCCGCACCGAGACCGACACCACCGATGCCGGGGCCCAGGCCTTCGACGCGCGGGTGCGCCGCGAACTGGGCCTGCTGGCGCAAGACGCGCCGGTGGAGTACGCCGTCGAATTGAAGTTCGACGGCCTGGCGCTCAGCCTGCGCTACGAGCACGGCATGCTGGTGCGTGCGGCCACGCGCGGTGACGGTGAGACGGGTGAAGATGTCACGCAGAACATCCGCACCATCGGGCAGATCCCCTTGCGGCTGCAGGCAGCTCCCGGGGCGCCGGTGCCGCCCGTGCTGGAGGTGCGCGGAGAGGTCTACCTGCGACGCGACGATTTCGAGCGTCTGAACGAACGCCAGCGTGAGCGGGGCGACAAGACCTTCGTGAATCCGCGCAATGCCGCTGCTGGCGCCGTTCGCCAGTTGGACCCGGCGGTGGCCGCACAGCGGCCCTTGAGCTTCTTCGCTTACGGTCTGGGCGAAGTGCTGGGGTGGGAGCTGCCCGAGCGCCACTCCCAGGTGCTGCAGGCGCTGGCGGCTTTCGGCCTGCCGGTCTGTGCCGACCGCGCGGTGGTGCAGGGCGCACGGGGCCTGGTGGCCTTTCACCAGCGCATCGCCGCCGCGCGCGACGGACTGCCCTTCGACATCGACGGGGTGGTGTACAAGGTGGACCGCCTGGACCTGCAGCGCCAGCTCGGTTTCGCCACCCGCGAGCCCCGCTGGGCCGTGGCGCACAAGTACCCGGCCCAGGAGCAGATGACGCGGCTCAATGCCATCGAGATCCAGGTCGGCCGCACCGGCAAGCTCACGCCCGTGGCCAAGCTGGAGCCGGTGTTCGTGGGGGGCACCACGGTCAGCAACGCCACGCTGCACAACGTCTTCGAGTTGCGACGCAAGGACGTGCGGGTGGGCGACATGGTCATCGTGCGGCGCGCGGGGGACGTCATTCCCGAGGTGGTGGGCCGCGTGCCAGGGCCGCGGGCAGGCTACGTACCCAACTTCCACATGCCGCGGCTGTGCCCCGTGTGCGGCAGCGCGGTGCAGCGGGAGCAGGGGGGCATCGACCACCGCTGCACGGGTGGTCTGTACTGCGCGGCCCAGCGCAAGCAGGCCTTGCTGCATTTCGCCGGCCGTCGCGCGATGGACATCGAGGGTCTGGGCGACAAACTGGTGGACCAGCTCGTCGATGGCGGCCTGGTGCGCACGCTGCCCGAGCTCTACACGCTGGGTCTGGCCAAGCTTGCAGCCCTGGACCGCATGGCTGACAAGAGCGCCGCCAACCTGGTGGCGGCACTGGAGCGCAGCAAGGGCACCACGCTGGCGCGCTTCATCTATGCCCTGGGCATCCGCCATGTGGGCGAGGCCACGGCACGAGACCTCGCGCGGCACTTCGGCGCCGTCGATCGACTGATGGACGCCACCGAGGCGCAGTTGCTGGAGGTGCCCGACGTGGGGCCGGTGGTGGCCCGCAGCATCCACACCTTCTTCGCCCAGC
>JBMLPD010000342.1:0-1737 GCA_049242285.1 Rubrivivax sp. | reverse complement strand
GCCAGAAGCGCGCCACCAGCGCACGCAGCAGCAGTTGCTGCGCCAGGCTCATGCGTGCATGCGGCGGCATCTCGAAGGCGCGCAGCTCCAGCAGACCCAGACGGCCGGTGGGGCCGTCGGGCGAGAACATCTTGTCGATGCAGAACTCGGCGCGGTGGGTGTTGCCGGTGACGTCGATCAGCAGGTTGCGCAGGGCACGGTCCACCAGCCAGGGCGGCACGGCGCCCACCTGGGGCGCGGCCGGCGAGACCGGCACGCCAGGCGCCTGGGCCGCCGCCCGCCAGACCCCGGTGCGCCGTTCCAGCTCCGCCAGGGCGATCTCCAGCTCATAGACCTGATCGTTGCGGGCCTCGTCCACGCGCGGGGCCTGGCTGGTGGGGCCGATGAACATCCCGCTGAACAGGTAGCTCAGGCTGGGGTGGTTGTGCCAGCAGGCCAGCAGGCTGGCCAGCAGGTCCGGCCGGCGCAGGAAGGGGCTGTCCGCTGGCGTGGCGCCCCCCAGCACGAAGTGGTTGCCGCCACCGGTGCCGGTGTGGCGTCCGTCGAGCATGAACTTCTCGGTGGACAGGCGGGTCTGGTGCGCCGCGTCGTAGAGGAACTCGGTGCGGTCCACCAGCTCGCTCCAGGTAGACGAGGGGTGGATGTTGACCTCGATGACGCCCGGGTCCGGGGTGACCTGCAAGAGCTTCAGGCGCGGGTCGCGCGGCGGCGGGTAGCCTTCCAGCACCAACTTGACGCCCTGTTCGGCCGCCGTGGCCTCCACGGCCTGCAGCAGCGCCAGGTAGTCCTCCAGGTGCTGCAACGGCGGCATGAAGACGTACAGCACGCCCTGTCGAGCCCCATTCGGGCCGCCGTGCTCGCGCTCGGCCCGCGGGCCGTTGGCGCGCTGCGGGTCACGCACCTCCACGCACAGCGCGGTGCGGGTGATGCCGGCGGCCGACTTGCCGCGCTGCGGCGCCTGGGGCTCCACCACGCCGGGGATCTGGTTGCGCAGCGCCACGGGCGCGTTCAGCGGCGCGCGGGGGGCGAAGGGGTCGGTCTCTCCGGGCGCGGTGCGGTCCTCGGGGGCGGACCAAGGCAGCGAGTCCAGCGGCAGGCGGTAGCCCATGGGCGAATCGCCCGGGATCAAGTACATGCGCTCGTCACGCAGGAACCAGCGCCCCGATATCCAGCGCGGCAGCGCCTCCCCGGCCACCCATTCGCGCTGCAGCGGCAGCACATAGCCTGTGGCGGCGTCCAGCCCCTGGGTGAACACGCGGCGCAGGCGGGCGCGCTCGAGTTCGTCGTCCAGCCTGGAATCGAAAGGGTCCACGTTCACGGGCAGCCGGCGTTCGCGCCACAGGTAGTACCAGGCGTCCTCGTAGCCGGGCTGCACCCGCTCGTCATCCAGCCCCAGGCGGCGCGTCAGGGCCGTCATGAAGGCATGGGCGTCGGCCCCGGTGTAGCGGTGGGTCTGGCGTTCGTCGGCGAAGAGGCTGGGGTCGCCCCAGCAGGGCTGGCCGTCGGCACGCCAGCAGATGGACAGGGCCCAGCGCGGCAGTTGCTCGCCCGGGTACCACTTGCCCTGGCCGAAGTGCAGGAAGCCCCCCGCGCCGTAGCGCGCCATCAGGCGGTGCGTCAGCTCGGTGGCCAGGCCGCGCTTGGTGGGGCCCAGGGCGTCGGTGTTCCATTCCGCGGCCTCCCGGTCGTCCACCGAGACGAAGGTGGGCTCGCCGCCCATGGTCAGGCGCACGTCGC
>JBMLPD010000341.1:158-1721 GCA_049242285.1 Rubrivivax sp. | reverse complement strand
CGCGCCTGCCGCAGATGCTGGGGGCCGAGGTGCGGGTGATCCCGGCGCCGTGCATAGGCCGCTGCGAACAGGCCCCGGTGGCTGTGGTGCACCAGCGGCCGGTGGCGCAGGCCACGCTGGCGAGCGTGCACGCCCTGGCGCGGACTGCGCTGGGCGATGACGGTAACGCTGTTGCCTCAACCCAGGCCGCGCCCTGGGCCCGTACCGACGACATTCCCGCCGCGCTGGATCTCGATGCCTATCGCGAAGGTGGCGGCTACGCCCTGCTGGCGCAGTGCCTGCGCGGCGAGCGTTCGTCTGACGAACTGATCACCACGCTGGAGCATGCCGGCCTGCGCGGCCTGGGCGGCGCCGGGTTTCCGGCCGGACGCAAGTGGCGCATCGTGCGCGGCCACGCCGGCCCGCGCCACATGGCGGTGAACATCGACGAGGGCGAGCCCGGCACCTTCAAGGACCGCTGGATCCTGGAGCGCGACCCGCACCGCTTTCTGGAAGGCATGCTCATCGCCGCCTGGGCCGTGGGCATCGATGCCATCTGGATCTACCTGCGCGACGAGTACCACGGCATCCGCGCGCTGCTGGAGCGGGAACTGCGGCGCCTGCGCGAGGAACTGGCCGCTTCGCTCGACCTGACGGGCTTCTCGACGGGGCCTTCGCGGGGGTCGGCGCCAGGGTCGAACCCCGGCGCTGGCTCGCCTTCCTGGACGATGCCGGCCATCGAACTGCGCCGCGGCGCCGGGGCCTACATCTGCGGCGAGGAGTCCGCGATGATCGAGTCCATCGAGGGCAAGCGCGGCCTGCCGCGGCTGCGCCCGCCCTACGTGGCCGAGGTGGGCCTGTTCGGTCGGCCCACGCTGGAGCACAACGTCGAGACCCTGCACTGGGTACGTGAGCTGGTGGAACGTGGCCCCGAGTGGTTTGCCTCGCAGGGCCGGCACGGGCGCAAAGGCCTGCGCCGCTTCAGCGTCAGCGGCCGGGTGCGCGAGCCGGGCGTGAAGCTGGCACCGGCTGGCATCACGCTGCGCGAGCTGGTGGACGAATACTGCGGCGGCCTGCCCGAAGGCGATGAGCTCTATGCCTTTCTGCCGGGCGGTGCCTCGGGCGGCCTCTTCCCGGCGGCGCTGGCCGATGTACCGCTGGACTTCGACACCCTGCAGCCTCACGGCGGCTTCATCGGCTCGGCCGCGGTGGTGGTGCTCACGCGCAGCGCCACGCACTGGGACCGCGCCGTGGATGCGGCGCGCAACGTGATGCGCTTCTTCGAAGACGAATCCTGCGGCCAGTGCACGCCCTGCCGCGTGGGCACGGCCAAGGCCAGCGCCCTGATGGCCGCCGAACGCTGGGACGCGCCGCTGCTGGCCGAGTTGTCGCAGGTGATGCGCGATGCCTCCATCTGCGGCCTGGGCCAGGCCGCGCCCAACGCGTTCGACCTGGTGCTTCGCTACTTCCCAGAGGAAGTGGTGGAGAGTCCGCCTGGCGAGTCCTCGCGGGCCTCTGCTTCCTCTGCATCCTCTGCATCCTCTGCATCCTCTGCATCCTCTGCATCCTCTGCATCCTCTGCAT
>JBMLPD010000340.1:0-1455 GCA_049242285.1 Rubrivivax sp. | reverse complement strand
GGTACGACCCGGGCGCATGGTTGACAGATTTCTCTGGGCGCATGGTTGACAGATTTAGGGACGATGCGGGCTCGACAGGAGCTTGCAGATGCCGTGGAAGGAAGTCAACCCGATGGAACTGAGAAAGCAATTCATAGCGGACTGGAGGCGCGGCAAGCGCACCGTGATGGAGTTGTGTGCGCTGTACGGCATCAGCCGGCAGACGGCGTACAAGTGGATGGAGCGGTACGAACTGGCCGCAGGCGGCGACGAGGCGGCCGGCGGTTGGGCGCAGGACCGAAGCCGAGCGGCGCATGTGGTGCACAACAAGACGGCGCCGGAGATCGAGGAGGCGCTGATCAGGCTGAGGCTGAGGTTCCCGCGCTGGGGAGCGCGCAAGCTGGTGCATGAGGTCGGACTTGCCCACCCGCGGTGGCAGATGCCCGCGGAGTCCACCGTGTGCGACATGCTCAAGAGGCGAGGGCTCATCGAGGCCAAGCCCAGGCGCAGGGCGGTGGGACACCCGGGGCGGCCCAGCGTGCTCGTACTAGGCCCCAACGACTGCTGGAGCGTGGACTACAAGGGCCAGTTCAGGCTGGGCAACGGGCAGTACTGCTACCCGCTGACCGTGACCGACAACCACAGCCGCTACCTGCTGGGCTGCCACGGCTTGGCGGGCACGCTGCTGGAGCCGACCAAGGCGGCGCTCACCCGGATCTTCAAGGAGTACGGACTGCCCAGCAGGATCCGCAGCGACAACGGAGTGCCGTTCGCTGCAGCGACGCTGGGCCGACTGAGCCAACTGTCCGTGTGGTGGATCAAGCTGGGGATCCTTCCCGAACTCATCGAGCCGGGCAAGCCGCAGCAAAACGGGCGGCACGAGAGGATGCACAAGACCCTGAAGGACGAGGTGACCAAGCCGCCGGCGTACAGCCCCCAGGGGCAGCAGCGCAAGCTCAACACCTTCAGGTACGAGTACAACGAGCTGCGCCCGCACGAGGGCTTGGACATGAGCAAGCCGGTGCAGATCTACGTTCCGTCCAGCCGGGCCATGCCGGCCAGGCTGCTGCCGATGGAGTATCCCGACCGCTTCGAAGTCAGGAAGGTCAGCACGGCGGGCGGCATCCGCTGGGGCAAGCAGTACGTGAACGTGACCAGTGCGCTGGTGGGCGAGTACGTGGGTTTGGAGGCGGTGGAAGACGGGCGCTGGGACGTGTACTTCGGCGTCAAGAAGCTGGGCCGACTTGACGAGCGGCACATGCGCATCGAAGACGAGCTGGGTCGGCTCAAGCGTTGCAGCCGACAGCCTCGCGGGGAGGCTGAACAATAGGGGGTTGTGCATGAGTACATTGCACAACCGGGGCCTCCGGCGGCCTGGCGGGGGCCAAAAGAATTAAAGTCAAATTACCTAAGACACGACAATCGAGTGTCAGCTATGCGCCCGTAGAGAGTGTCAACCATCCGCCCGGGTGCTCA
>JBMLPD010000339.1:0-1905 GCA_049242285.1 Rubrivivax sp. | reverse complement strand
CGCCCCGACACCGGGCCAGGCCAGGCCAGCCAAGGGCGCAGAGCCCTACACCTACTTCGTGCAGGCCGGCGCCTTCCAGCGTCCTGACGATGCGGAAGCCCAGCGTGCCCGGCTGACGATGATGGGGCTGGAGCCGCGGGTGCTGGAGCGCGAACAGTCCGGCCGCACCGTGTACCGGGTGCGGGTCGGGCCTTTCGACAAGCAGGCAGAGGCCGAGACCCTGCGCGACAAGCTCGCAGCCACGGGCGTGGAAGCCGCCCTCGTGCGCATGGAGCGTCCCGCCCAGTGAAAGTCGGGCCCTCTGCAGACGCCAGGCGCACAGAACCCCGGATGAAAGGAACACGAGAATGAACCGTCGCAATTTTTCGCAATGGATCGCCGCGCTGGGGGGCGCCGCCGCCACGCAGGGGGCCCTGGCCCAGGGCGGGCCGGTGGAAGGCGTGCACTACGTCAAGCTGTCGCAGCCCGCCCCGGTGTCCGCCCCCACCGGCAAGATCGAGGTGGTGGAATTCTTCTGGTACGGCTGCCCGCACTGCCATGCGCTGGAGCCCGCCCTGGAAGCCTGGATCAAGCGCCTGCCTGCGGACGTGGCGTTCCGCCGCGTGCCGGTGGCTTTCAGTGCCACGCATGAGTCACACCAGAAGCTGTTCTACGGCCTGGAAGCCATGGGTCAGTTGGAGGCCATGCACCGCAGGATCTTCGCCGCCATCCACTCCCAGAAGCAGCGCCTGGACCGCGAGGCCGACCAGTTGGCTTTTCTGAAGGCCCAAGGCGTGGACGGGGCGAAGTTCCTGGAGATGACCAAGTCGTTCTCCGTGCAGACCAGGATGCGCCAGGCCAAGCAACTGTCCAGCGCCTACAAGATCGATGGCGTGCCCGCACTGGGCGTAGCCGGGCGCTTCTACACCGCCGGCTCGCTGGCCGGCGACAACCAGCGGGCGCTGGCGGTGACCAACTTCCTGATCGATCGCGCCCGCAAAGGCAGATGAGACACGCCCGGCCTGACCGTCCCGGCGCCCCGTCGTCGGGCCGGCCACGGGTCTGACAGCACGACTAGAATTGCCAGCAAGTTCCGTGCCGCGTCTGTCCTGCTGCCTCTCATGCCCCGTTCACCGACGAAGCCCCTGTCGACGCCGCGCCGTGCAGGTTTGACGGGCCTGCACAGGGCCCGGACGCTGACGCTGACACTGACGCTGGCCGCAGGCCTGCTGCTGGCCGCAGGCGCCGGCCGCGTGCTGGCGGAGAAGGCTGACCGCAGCCAGCCCATCGTGGTGGAGGCAGACAAGCGCGGCTCGGTGGACACGCAGAAGCAGTTCACGGCCTTCACCGGCAACGTGGTCATCACCCAGGGCACGCTGCAGCTTCGCGCGGACCGGGTGGAGATCCAGGAAACGCAGGACAGGTACCGCACGGTGGTGGCCTCCGGTTCGGCCCAGCGACCGGCCTCCTTCAAACAAAGACGCGAGGGCACCGAGGAAACGGTGGAGGGCACGGCCGAGCGCATCGACTTCGATGAGAAGGCCGACACCCTGCGGCTGACGGGCAACCCGGTTGTGCGGCGCATGCAGAACGGCCGGATGATCGACGAGGTGACGGGCACGCTGATCACCTGGGACAACCGCACGGAGTTCTTCACCGTGGACGGCGGGGCGCCCACCACGGCCAACCCCAGCGGGCGGGTGCGCATGCTGCTGAGCCCGCGGCAAGCAGCCTCCGCCCCGGTGGCACCGGCCTCGGCACCGCCCAGAGCCAGCAGGACCGGCGCGGCGGGCAAGTGATGACCGGCCCCAGCCGACTGGAAGCCACGGGCTTGCAGAAGCGCTATGGCGCGCGCAAGGTGGTCAAGGACGTGCACCTGGCCGTGGGCGGCGGCGAGGTGGTGGGCCTGCTGGGCCCCAACGGCGC
>JBMLPD010000338.1:0-3811 GCA_049242285.1 Rubrivivax sp. | reverse complement strand
GATGAAGCTGGCCTCGTCCTGCCGGATGAGGATGCGCACCGGCAGGTACTGCAGGGTGGGCGCGAACCAGGTTTCCACCGACAGGTCGCTGTTGGTCTTGCTTTGCGCACGGGGCTTGAGGTGCCAGGCCTTGACCGGCCCCACCGGCAGGTCCAGCAATTCTTCGGCCACTACGTCGTAGACCCAGCGGTCCACGCGGCGCGTCAGGGCCAGCGGTACTTCCACGGTCTGGCCCGTGCGCAGCAGTTGCGGCTGCAAGGTGAACATCCAGGACAGCTGCACGAACTGGCTGGCCGTGTCCTGCACGCCCGCCACCGGGGGCTGCACGCCGCCGCGCGGCAGCACGATGCGCTCGGGCTCGAAGAAGATGGTCTGGCGGCGCACCTCGCGCAGCAGCACCTTGGTCTCCTCGTCGTAGCGTTGCGGCTTCAGCCCCGCCTCGGTGAGCACGCCGTCGCTGGACATGCGGCGCGACAGCAGCGGCGCAAAGTCCGCCCCCACGCGCACGTCCAGGTGCACCTGGTAGCGGTTGCCACTGCGCAGCCATTCCACGCGGGCCTTGCCCTGCACGGGGCCGCGATAGTCACCCACCAGGGTGTAAGACAGGCGGGTGGAGGGCGGCCACTCGAAGGCGGCCGCTGCAGGAGCGCTCGCAGCGGCCGCTGCGAGCGCGGCAACGGAGTCTTCGGGGGCGGCGGGGGTGCTGGCCACGGCGGGCGGGACCGACGACGCTGCCGCAAGGGCTTCCTGCGGAGCGGACGCTGACGGCGGCGCAGCCCCGGCAACGCCTGGCACAGCAGCCTCTTCTGCCACAGCAGGTGGCGCAGGTTCGTTGACGGGATCGGACACCGCTGCACGAGGGGCGGATGCGGCCTCGGCCGGCGCCGCTGCCACGGCCGGGACCGGTGCGGGGGCGGGAAGCCCGGGCGCCACGGGCGGCGGCTCAGACGGAGCCAGTTCCCGGACGAATGCGACGTCGATGCGGGCAGGCGCGGTGTCGGCTGCGCCCGATCCCAGCCGGGCCAGATCCTCCATCTGCGACATCAGCCCGAGGTGGGCCACAGTCACCGCCGCCACGACAGCGGCCGTCTTCCAGCGGCGGGAGGTCAAGCGCACGAAGGCATGGCAGCAGCGGGCCCGCAGGCGCCCTCAGCTGCCCGCGGCCCCAAGAAAGCAGCTCAGCGCCGCCACCGCACTCAGGCGAAAGCGCAGCACCAGCCAGCGCTGCAGGCCGTGGGCGACGTACAGACGCCTGTCCACCGCATAGCAGGCGATGAGCATGGCGCCCAGCACCACCAACCCCGCGCTGGGCGGCATGACGATGGCCACCCACGCCACCAGGGAAGGCACGACGCCCCAGGCGAACAGCCTGGGGTCCGGCTGAGCCTGCGTAAAGGCCACCCCCCAGTGCACCCCCCCGAGGAACGCGACGATGGTGGCCGCGTACGCCGCCAGCGCCAACACGGCGTAAGGATGGGCCTCGGGCCAGACCAGGTGCACCAGCACCGCACCACCCACGAAAGGCAGCAGGCCGGCATGGCCCAGGCGCCGGGCCCAGGCCGGCAGCTCGTTCGCCGCGCCCTCCATCGTGGCTTCCACGCCGGTCAACCCTTGCCCGCCGCGGCGGTCAGACGCTTCTCGATCTCGTCCACCGGGATCGCACCGGGCGAGCGTGAGCCGTCCTCGAAGACCGTTGCCGGCGTGCCCTGTACGCGGTGCTTGCGGCCGAGTTCGGTGTTGCGCGCCAGCACGGCGGCGTCGCACCTGGCGCCGGCCTTGGGCGGCGCCGTGCCGCCCAGCATCCAATCACGCCAGGCTTTCGCCGGGTCCTTGGCGCACCAGATGTCGCGTGACTTGGCGGTGGAGTCCGGGCCCAGGACGGGGTAGAGGAAGATGTGAACCGTGAGATTCTTCAGGCCCGCGACATCGCGTTCGAAGCGCTTGCAATAGCCGCAGTTCGGGTCCACGAAAACGGCCATCTTGCGCGCCCCGGTCCCCTGCTTGATGACGATGGCATCCTTGAAGGGCAGCTTGGAGAACTCGAAGACAGTCAGCCGGTCGATGCGCTCCCGGGTCAGGTTGGCCCGCGTGCGCGTGTCGATCAACTCGCCCGTGAACAGGTGGCTGCCCTGGTCATCGGTGTAGAACAGGTCGGTGCCGATGCGAACCTCCCAGATGCCGGGCACGGCCGTCTTGACCACTTCGTCGATCTTGGGCAGGTTGGGCAGGCGTTCGGGCAGGTTCTTGCGGATGGTGGCTTCCTGCGCCAGCACCGGCGCGTGCAGCAGGCCTGCCGACAGGGTCACGGCCAGCGCCAGCCGTGCCAGAACAGGGCGCAGACCAGGAAAGATCAGGTGCATCAAGGTGTCCTCAGGAATTCAGTGCGCGGGCGGCCAGCGCTTTCTTGACAGGTCCGAGCCGGTCCAGCCATTGCAGGCCCCGGTGACGGGCCTCGCGCAGCAGCGGGGCATCCTGGGCGAACAGATGCCACAGGCCGTCGGTCACGCGGGCCATGGCCAGCGTAGGCAGATGGCGCCTGCGGGCGTGGCGCCGCAACAGTTTCTCATCGCCCAGCGAGCGCCAGGGCTCGCGGTGCTCGATCACCGCGGCCAGCGACTGCACATCGGCCAGCCCCAGGTTCAAGCCCTGACCCGCCAGCGGATGCACCACGTGGGCCGCGTCGCCCACCAGCACCCAGCCCGGCCCGCACACGGCCCGCGCCCGCGCCAGCCGCAGGGGCCAGGCCACCGGCGGGCCGGCCAGGGTGAGCGCGCCCGCCTCACCGCCCGTGGCCTGCGCCAGGGCCTGTTCGAAGGCGGCGGGCTCCAGGGCCAAAAGCGACTCCGCCTGATCCTGTGGCACCGACCACACCAGGCCATACGACTGCCCGGGGTTGGGCCGGTCGAAAGGCAGCAGGGCCAGGATGTCGGGGCTGCGAAACCACTGCCGTGCCAGGCCGGCATGCGGCAGATCGCTGCGCAGCCGCGCAGCCACGGCACTGTGCCCATAGACCTGCGTGTCCACCTTCACGCCCAGGCCCGCGCGCGAGGCGGCGTCCTTGCCTTCTGCCACCACGGTCAGCGGCGCCTGCACGGGCGAACCCGCCACCGTGATGTGGGGGGCAAAGCGCACGGCACTGGCCAGCACCGCGTCCAGCGCCGCCGCATCCACGATCCAGGCAAGCACGTCTGCAGACTGCTCGTAGGCCGAGAAATGCAGGGCCGCCGCTGCACGCCCTGGCGTGGCATCGCCCTGCACCCGCATGTCCCACACGGCGGTACGGGCGTCCTGCGGCAGGGCGTCCCACACCCGCAAGGTCTGCAACAGGGTCACCGAGCCGGCGTTCAGGGCATAGGTGCGCACGTCTTCAGCCGCACGGGCCGGAGCCACGGCCGCGCCGGTGGGGACGGGCGGGCTGGGCTGGAGGCCCACGCGCAGGCCCTGACGCGCCAAGGCCAGCGCCAGGCAGCGGCCCACAGGCCCCTCGCCTCGGATGCAGACATCGCAGGTGTTCACTCGGCAGATTGTAGGCAGCGGGTACCATCGGCCGCCCCGCGGGAACGCAAAGCCCTGAGCCGCCCGCCGCATGTCATCCCGGGCACCCGTCCCACCCCCCAGGGCCCGCCCTGCCCCTTTCACTCCTGCGCAAGATGAGCGACCTGCACTGCACCCTGTCCGCCCTGCACCTGCACCCCGTGAAAAGCTGCGGCGGCTTCGAAGTCCGCGAGAGCCTGCTGGTGGAAACCGGCCTGGACCTGGACCGCGCCTGGATGGTGGTGGACGCCCACGGCGAGATGCTCACCCAGCGCGA
>JBMLPD010000337.1:0-3823 GCA_049242285.1 Rubrivivax sp. | reverse complement strand
GTGCTGGTCAACAACGCCGGCATCACGCGCGACCGCATGTTCCTGAAGATGTCGCCCGACGACTGGAAGGCCGTCATCGACACCAACCTGAACTCCATGTTCAACGTCACCAAGCAGGTGGTGCCGGGCATGGTGGAGAAGGGCTGGGGCCGCATCATCCAGATCAGCTCGGTCAACGGCGAGAAGGGCCAGGCCGGCCAGACCAACTACTCGGCCGCCAAGGCCGGCATGCACGGCTTCACCATGGCCCTGGCCCAGGAGATGGCCAGCAAGGGCGTGACGGTCAACACCGTGAGCCCGGGCTACATCGGCACCGACATGGTCCGCGCCATCAAGCCGGAGGTGCTGGAGAAGATCGTGGCCACCATCCCGGTCAAGCGCCTGGGCACGCCCGAGGAGATCGGCTCCATCGTCGCCTGGCTGGCGGGGGACGATTCCGGGTTCACCACCGGCGCCGACTTCAGCTGCAACGGCGGTTTGCACATGGGATGACCCGAGGGCGAAGCCCACGGGTCATCCCTGCGGGTGTCCGTTGGGCTCCCCCGGCCCCCTCCGAGTGGGGGTTCCAGCCAGAAGGACAAAAGCGCCGGCACTGCCGGCGTTTTGCGTTGGAGGGCGAGGTGAAACTCAGGTCCCTGCGACGAAGAACTTGATCACGCCCTTGGCCACGAAGCCCAGCAGGCCGAACCCCAGTGCCAGGAAGAGCACGAAGGTGCCGAAGCGGCCCGCCTTGGATTCGCGCGCCAGCTGGAAGATGATGAACACCATGTAGAGCATGAAGGCGCTGACCCCGAAGGTCAGGCCGAACTGCGCGATCTCTTCTTCGCTGAAGCCGAACATGGTGCGGGGGTGGGCTGTGGGTCAGCGCTTTGTGCCTGGCCGGGGCGGCCCGAGGCTCAGCGCCAGGGCCGTGTTTCCAGCCCTGCCGGGTTCACCAGGTCCCGGTAAGCGTGCCAGCTGGCGTGCGCCAGCCACGGAACGATGGGGATCAGGCCCAGCAGGCCCAGGGCCATGCCCAACAGCGTGAGCACCATGATCAACGCCGCCCACAGGGCCATCGGCCCGGGGTTGTCCATCACCACCCGCCAACTCGTGAACACCGCAGTCAGCACGCTCACCGGCCGGTCCAGCAGCATGGGCAGCGCGATCACCGACGAGGCGAACACGGGCGCGGCCAGCACGCCGCCGATGGCCAGCCAGGCTTCGAACAGCATCGATTGATCCGACAGCACCACATGACGCAGGAAGTCCTGCGGGTTGTGAATGGGTACGGGCGAGAAACGGGTGATCAGCGCAGCGGAGGTGACCACCCAGCCCGTGCCCGCAATGCCCAGCAGGAGGCCGAAGACCACCAGGCGCCCGTCGGTGGGCTTCCATACCGCCAGGGCGTCGGCCAGTTGGGGTGATTGCTGGCGGTCCAGGGCGCGGCTGATCTGGTACAGCCCGGTGGCCAAAACGGGGGCGACGATCAGAAAGCCTGAGAAGGCGCCTGACAGCAGCCAGAAGCGGTCGTGGCTCCAGGCGATGACCAGCGCGCCGAACAGTGCGGCCGCCCCTCCGTGCAGCAAGCCCGGCCAGGGGCAGCGGCGAAGATCCCGCGCGCCACAGGCCAACCAGCCCAGCGGCCGCCCCAAGGGCACGCGGCGGGTGCGGAACAGGCGGGACTCGGCGACAGCCTGCAAGCGCTCCATGCGCAGCAGTCTAGGGCGACGGCGCCTCGGGCGGCTTGATCTGGAACAGGCTCAGCACCTGCGCGGCCGCGCGGGCCATGTCGGCGTGCGAGCCGCTGCCGATCATGAGCTGCGGCGCGGCATCGAAGTGCGCGAAGTTGCGGCCCATCGATCGCAGGTAGATGGGGTCGTAGTGCTCGCACAGCAGCCGCGTCACGGCTTCACCCAGGCGGCCCTGCCGGACGGCCTCCTGCCACTGCCCGACCACCTCATGGCCGCGTACCTCGCGCAGGCTGTCCAGGCGCTGGCATAGCAGCGTGGGGTCCCGCGCGAAGTGGGCGTAGTCTTCCATCAGCAGGTGCACGCGCGCCGGCACCGGCATGTCCACGCGCAGGCAAGGCGACGCCCGCATGCGCTGCAGCAGGGTCTCGGGCACGCGCAGCCGGCCGATCAGGCGGCTTTCGCTCTCCACGAACACCGGGCGTGTCCGATCGAAGCTTTGCAAGGCCTGCCACAGCCGGGTCTCGAACTGCTTTTGCGACGGTTGCGGTGCCTCGGGATGGGCCCCCAGCACCGAGCCGCGGTGCTCGGCCAGCGCCTCCAGATCCAGCACCTGGGTACCCTGTGCGGCCAGGACCTGCAGCAGACGGCTCTTGCCGCTGCCGGTCTTGCCGCAGATCAGGCGCAATTCCAGATCGGCGCCTGCAGTCTCCAAATCGCTGACCACCCGTCTGCGGAACGCCCGGTACCCGCCCTCCAGCACCTGCACCTCGAAGCCGATCTGGCTGAGCACCAGGGCCAGAGCGCCCGAGCGCTGGCCGCCGCGCCAGCAGTACACCAGCGGGCGCCACGTGCGCGGCAGGGTCAGGGCGTGCTGCTCGACGTGCCGCGCGATGTTGCGCGCCACCAGCACGGCCCCGCGCTTGCGCGCCTCGAAGGCCGAGACCTGTTTGTACTCGGTGCCCACCAGACGCCGTTCCTCGTCGTCCAGCGAGGGCCAGTTCACCGCCCCAGGCAGGTGGTCCAGGGTGAACTCGGCGGGGCTGCGGGCATCGATCACGGCATCAAAGTGCTGCAGCCCCTGTGGGTGCCCCAGCGTGTCGTCGACGGTGATGCGATGCAGCGGCATGGAGGGGCTACACCCAGCCCGGGTCAGGCCACGGCGTCCAGCAATTCGCTCTCGATGAGCAACTGCGCCCGCGACTGTTGCAACTCCGGCCCATCGACCAGGAAGGTGTCTTCCACCCGTTCACCCAGCGTGCTGACCTTGGCCAGTTGCAGGTTCACCCGGTGGCGCGCGAGCACCCGTGCGATGGCATAGAGCAAACCTGCGCGGTCGGTGGCGCTGACGCTGAGCAGCCAGCGCTGGGCCCGCTCGTCCGGCCTCAGAGACACCCGGGGAACCACAGGGAAGGACTTGACGCGCCGCGACACCCGGCTGCGTGTGGGCTCGGGCAAGGCCCCCTGGGCTGCCAGCGCCTGCGCTGCCTGGGTTTCGACCAGGGAGATCAGGCTGCGGTAGTCGGACAACGTGGCGCCTTCCAGCGCCGTGCTGACCACCTGAAAGGTGTCCAGCGCGTAACCTTTGCGCGTGGTGTGCACCCGGGCATCCTGGATGCTGAAGCCGGCGCTGTCGAAGTAGCCGCAGATGCGCGCGAACAGGTCCGGGCGGTCAGGCGCGAAGACGAAGACCTGCAGGCCTTCGCCCACCGACGACGGCCGGGCCTGCACCACGGGCACCGTGGTGTCCAGGTGCCGCCACAGCGAGCGGGCGTGCCAGGCGATCTCGGCCGCGTCGTGGCGCGCGAAGTAGCTCACGTCCAGCGTCTTCCACAGGGGTTGTTCCGTGCCCGGCAAGGCCGAGTGCAGGGCCAGGATCTGCAGCGCCTCCTGCTTGCGGTGCTCGATCTCCGCCTCCAGGTGCGGACGTGCCCCGCCCAGCGCCCGCAGCGTGGCGCGGTACAGGTCTTCCAGCAGCTTGCCCTTCCAGGCGTTCCACACGCGCGGGCTGGTGCCGCGGATGTCGGCCACGGTCAGCAGGTACAGCGCCGTCAGGCGGGTTTCGCTGCCCACCAGGCGCGCGAAGCGCGAGATCACCTCGGGGTCGCTCAGGTCTTCCTTCTGGGCCACCCGGCTCATGGTCAGGTGGTGCA
>JBMLPD010000336.1:0-4915 GCA_049242285.1 Rubrivivax sp. | reverse complement strand
AGGAGATGAGCGACTGCACGGCGCGCGTGCCGCGCTCGATGTCGCGCGTCATGCCGCCGGTCTGGCGCTCCAGGTGAAAGCGCAGGCTCAGCGCGTGCAGGTGGCCGAACACCTCCAACGCGATGCTGCGCGTCGTGCCCTCCGTGGCCTTGGCGAAGACCAGCTCGCGCAGTTCGGTGAACAGCGAGGTAGACAGGCGCAGCGCCCCATAGGCCAGCAGCAGCCCCACGGGCACCACCAGCAACGCCGCAGCCGAGCCCGGGGCGAGCGTGAGGCTGTCCACCAGTTCCTTCAGCAGCAGCGGCACGCTCACGTTGGCCACCTTGGCCGACATCAGGAAAGCCAGAGCGATGCCCACGCGCCAGCGGTAGCGCCAGAGGTAGGGGAACAGGCGGCGCAGCGTGGCCCAGTCGGAGCGGGGGGTGGCGGGCTGGTCGGAAGGGGCGGTGGCAGACAGGGAGGGGCCGTGGGGTCGCATGGCACGCAGTGTCGCGGATGCGCCGGCTGAGGCGTCTTCTGGCGCGTCTTCTGAGCATCCCAGGCCCATGACCGCTCTCGGCGTTCGCGAAAAAACCGTTCGGGCTGAGCTCGTCGAAGCCCTCGCGCGCACTTCGACGGGCTCAGTGCGAACGGCTTTGTGGGTCCGGAGGCAACGTACTCTTGTGGGTCGTCTTCAAGCGCCTGGCGGGCGGCCCGCCCTTCTGCACAGATCCACAGCCTGTCGCCTGCCCCCTATCATCGGCTGCATGAACACACCCACCACCCTCCCTGTCTCCGCCGGCCAGCTGCTGTCACCCCAGACCCTGCCCGACCAGCGCGAACTGGTGCTGCGCGTGATGCCGCTGCCCTCGGACGTCAACGCCAACGGCGACATCTTCGGCGGCTGGCTGATGGCGCAGGTGGACATGGCCGGCGCAGTCCTCCCCTACCGCATTGCCCGCGGGCGCATCGCCACCGTGGCGGTCAACGAGTTCCTGTTCAAGCAGCCTGTCTCGATCGGCGACCTGCTGAGCTTCTACGCCCGGGTGGAGCGCGTGGGCAACACCTCCATCACCGTGCATGTGGAGGTGTTCGCCGAACGCAACCCCGTGAACCCGCAGGTGGTGAAGGTGACCGAGGCCCGCATCACCTACGTGGCCATAGACAAGGACGGCAAGCCCCGGCCTGTACCCAAGGCCGAGGCCTGAACCGCGCGGACTCAGGCCGCCACACGCCCAGGCACCGAACGCAAGTCCAGAGAGAACACTCACCTCAGGAGCCCCACTCATGATCGTCTTCGAACACGCCGACGTGCTGGACGCCGCCGCCGGCGCCTTGCTCCGGGACCGTTTCGTCCGCGTGGAAGGCGCCACCATCGCCGAGGTGTCTGACAAGCCCGTGGACACCACCGGGGCTCGTGTCATCGATGCCCGCGGCAAGGTGCTGATGCCGGGGCTCATCGACTGCCATGTGCACGTGCTGGCGTCGATGCTGAACGCCGGGCGCCTGGCCAAGATGCCCAACGTGCTGGCAGTGCTGCGCGCCGTGCCCATCCTGCAGGGCATGCTGATGCGTGGCTTCACCACCGTGCGCGATGCCGCGGGGGCCGACTGGTCGCTGGCCGAGGCGGTGCGCACCGGTCTGGTCGAAGGGCCCCGCATCTTCCCCTCGGGCCGCGCGCTGTCGCAAACGGGTGGCCACGGGGATTTCCGCGAGCGCAACGACGTCATCGAGCCCTGCCCCTGCACCCCCAAGATCGGGGCCATGGGCCGTGTGGTCGACGGCGTGGATGCCGTCCGCCGCGCCGTGCGCGAGGAAATTCAGATGGGGGCCACCCAGATCAAGATCATGGCCTCGGGCGGCGTGGCCTCCCCCACCGACCCCATCCATTACCTCGGTTTCAGCGAGGATGAGATCCGGGCCGCGGTGGAGGAGACGGCCAACGCAGACACCTATGTACTGGCGCACGCCTACACCGCCAAGGCCATCATGCGGGCCGTGCGCTGTGGCGTGCGCACCATTGAGCACGGCAACCTGGTGGACGCCGAAGCGGCGCGGGTGATGGCCGAGCACGGCGCCATTGCCGTGCCCACCCTCGTGACCTACGAGGCGCTGGCCAGCGAAGGCGCGGCGCTCGGTCTGCCGCCAGAGTCGGTGGCCAAGATCGAGAACGTGCGCGGCGCCGCCCTGCGCTCGCTGGAGATCTTTGCGGCGGCGGGTGTGCGCATGGCCTTCGGCACCGATCTGCTGGGCGAGTCACACCGACTGCAGTCCGACGAATTCACGCTGCGCGCAGGCGTGCTGGGCGCGGCCGAGACGCTGCGCGCGGCCACCATCCACGCCGCCCACGTGCTGCGCATGGACGGCCGCCTGGGCGTCGTCGCGCCCGGGGCGACGGCCGACCTGCTGCTGGTGGACGGCAACCCGCTGCAGGACATCAGCGTGCTCACAGGCCAAGGCGAGCGCCTGGCGCTGATCGTGCAGAACGGCAAGGTGGTGAAGGACGCTGCCGCCCCCCACACCGCCACCTGAGGCTCAGGCCGACCCGGCGGCTTTCGGGGGCGTGGGTGCGGGCGCAGCAGCGCCGCCCTTGTCGCTCCACAGCACCCCACCCGTGGACCAGTCGTGGCGGGCGATGTCGAAGAACACCACGTCCACGCCATCGGCCGAGCCGCCCAGCGTGCGCACGGTGGCCTCGGTCAGGGCCTGGGCCAGGGCGCGCTTTTGTTCGACGGTGCGGCCTTCGAAGAGTTCGACGCGGATGGTGGGCATGGTGGGGGTTCCTTGGGGTGGCGTGAAGAATGGGGTGGCAGCGTCGTGAGGCTCGTCGTGAGGCGCATCGTCAAGCTCAAGGCGCCGCGTCGATCAGCAGGGCCCGGAAGTCGTTGACGTTGGTCAGCGTCGGCCCGGTGACGACACTGTCGCCCAGGGCCTCGAAGAAGCCGTGGCCGTCGTTGTCGGCCAGGCAGTCGGCCGGGCGCAGGCCGGCGGCGAAGGCGCGCTCCAGGGTGTCGGGGGCCAGCAGGGCGCCGGCCGTCTCTTCCTGGCCGTCCACGCCGTCGGTGTCGCCGGCCAGCGCGTGCACCTGAGGGTGGCCGCGCAGCGTCAAGGCCTGGGACAGCAAGCACTCCACATTTCGCCCGCCACGCCCGCTGCCGCGCACCGTCACCGTGGTCTCGCCGCCCGACAGCAGCACGCAAGGGGCTGCAAAGGGCTGGCCACGCTGCGCCACCTGCAGCGCGATGCCGCCCAGCACCTTGCCCACGTCACGCGCCTCGCCTTCCAGGGCGTCACCCAGGATGTGGGCCGCATAGCCGGCCTCGCGCGCCACGGCGGCCGCGGCTTCCAGCGAGGCCTGCGGCGCGGCAATGATGCGCGTCTCGCAGCGCGCCAGGCGCTCATCCCCCGGCTTGACGGATTCACCCCGGCCGCTTTCCAGCACCTCGCGCACGGCCGGCGCCAGGGCAATGCCGTAGCGGCGCACGATGGCCAGGGCGTCGGCACAGGTGGTGGGGTCACCCACGGTGGGGCCGGAGGCGATGTCGATGGGCCGGTCGCCCGGCACGTCGGAGATCAGCAGCGTGAGCACGCGCGCCGGGTGGCACGCCGCGGCCAGGCGGCCGCCCTTGATGGCCGACAGGTGCCGGCGCACGCAGTTCATCTCGGAAATCGTGGCACCGCTGGCCAGCAGGGCGCGGTTCACGTCCTGCTTGTCCTGCAGGGTCAAGCCCGGCGCGGGCAGGGGCAGCAGGGCCGAGCCGCCACCGGAAATCAGGCACAGCACCAGATCGTCCTGGGTCAGCCCCTGCACCACCTGCAGCATGCGCTGCGCCGCACGCAAGCCGGCCTCGTCCGGCACAGGGTGGGCGGCTTCGGCAATCTCGATGCGCTGGCAGGGCACGGCGTAGCCATAGCGCGTGACGACGAAGCCCGACAGCGCCTCGGGGGCGCCGGTCCAGGCGCGTTCCACCGCCTGCGCCATGGCGGCCGAGGCCTTGCCGGCGCCGATGACCACCAGCCGCCCCTTGAGCGTGCCCGGCGCGGGCAGGTGCGGGGGAATGCACAGTGCCGGCTGTGCGCGGGCGATGGCGGCGTCGAACATGGCGCGCAGCAACGTGCGCGGGTCAGTGGTCTTCATCGTGTACGGTGCGTTGCGGGGTCTGCAGGAGGCGAAGTCTGCCCGATCCACGAGTTGGCCATCCCACCGGGGTGGCAGCCGCTCAGCTCACCGTCGCCAGGACCACGTCCGAAGCCTTGACCAGTGCGGTGACGGGCAGTCCCGGGGCAAGCTGCAGCGCCTGCACCGAGCCTTGCGTCACCACCGCCACCACCTCCAGCCCGGTGGGGGTGCCCACGGTCACTTCAGCGTTCACCGCACCGGGCTGCACCGCCTGCACGTGGCCCTCCAGCCGGTTGCGCGCAGAGACGCGGGCGCCGTCCAGGCCAGTGGCCAGCAGCACGGCCGGCGCCTTCACCATGGCAATCACCGTCTGCTGCAGACGCAGTTGCAGGTGCTCGGTGCTCTCACGCGTGATGGTGGCCACCAGCGGCACCCCGCCAGGCAGCATCACCTCCACCTCGTCATTCACCGCCCCGGCCCGGATGGCACTGACCACCCCCACCCACTGATTGCGCGCGCTGGTCTTCACGTTCAGCACCTTCAACAAGGAGAAGTCCTGGGACAGGTCCATGCCCTGCTCGGTCAGCAGGCGCACGAAGCGCTGGTGCACCTCGTCCAGCTGCCGGTAGCGTTCGATCAGGCGGTGCCCGTGCGCCGTGAGCCGTGTGCCGCCGCCGCCCTTGCCGCCCGTCACCCTTTCCACCAGGGGTGTGCCTGACAAGGTGTTCATCAGGTCGATGGCGTCCCAGGCCGCCTTGTAGCTCATGCCGAAGGCGCGCGCCGCATGGGTGATGGAGCCGCGCTCGGCCACGGCCT
>JBMLPD010000335.1:0-4233 GCA_049242285.1 Rubrivivax sp. | reverse complement strand
GCGCGATGCGCAGCGCGTCGCGGTCGTCCTCGGCCAGGTAGTCGCCCAGGCCCGACACCGAGGTGTGCATCACGGCGCCGCCCAGTTCTTCCTCGGTGGCAATCTCGCCCGTGGCGGCCTTGAGCAGCGGCGGCCCGGCCAGGAAAGCGCGCGAGCGGTCGCGCACCAGGATGATGTAGTCCGACAGCCCCGTCTGGTAGGCGCCGCCGGCGGTGGACGAGCCGTGCGTGACGGTGACCACCGGCAGCCCGGCGGCCGACAGCCGCGCCAGGTTGCGGAAGGTGGCGCCGCCGCGCACGAAGTCTTCCACCCGGTAGGCCAGCAGGTTGGCGCCGGCGCTTTCCACCAGCTGCACGTAGGGCAGCTTGTTTTCGAGGGCCAGCTCCTGCGCGCGCAGCAGCTTGTCCAGCCCCATGGGCTGCAGGGCGCCCGCGTCAATGCCGGCGTCGGAGGCCACCACCATGCAGCGCACCCCGCTGACCACACCGATGCCGCAGATCACCCCGCCACCGGGCACGCTTTGGGGCAGATCGTCGGTATCCATCCCGTAGCCGGCCAGCGTGGACAACTCCAGGAAGGGCGCCCCCGCATCCAGCAGCAAGGCCACCCGCTCGCGCGGCAGCAGCTGCCCGCGCTGCTCGAAACGGGCGCGCGACGCGGCGGACTTCTCGCGCGTGCGCTGCTCCAGTTCACGCACCCGGCCCAGCAGCTCCAGCATGCCCGCGCGCCGGGCCTGGAAGTCCGCGCTGGCAGGCGAGAGGCTGGATTCGATGGTGGGCATGGGCGGTGCAGACCGCGCGTACGGTGCGGATCAGAGTGCCAGTATGCCGGCGCCTGAAGCCGGCGCGAAGGGCTGTTCAGCCCCGTCGCCGCGGTGGCATACTTTTCCGCAAACAGACCAACAGCGGGTCAGGCCATTTCCGGCCCAAGCCTGCAACACAGGGAAGACATGCCATGACCCACGCGACCTGCCGGCGTCGACCGGCGTTGTTCATCGCAGCCCTGGCGCTCTGGGTGGGCGCCGCGGGCGCCCAGACGCCCGGCGCGGCGGCCCCCGCGGCAAGCCCCGGGTCCCCTCCAGGCAGCGCAGCACCTGCGGCATCCGGCGCACAGCGCGCCACGGCGCCGGTCTTCGTGCGCGAACTCGGTGGCATCGAGGAGTACCGCCTGCCCAACGGGCTGCAGGTGCTGCTGTTCCCGGACGTCGCCAGCACCACCACCACGGTCAACATCACGTACCGCGTAGGTAGCCGACATGAAGGCCCGGGCGAGTACGGCATGGCGCACCTGCTGGAGCACCTGGTCTTCAAGGGCACGCCTTCGAACCGCGACATCTCTGGCGAGTTCGCCCGCCGCGGCATGCGCTGGAACGGCAGCACCACCGTCGACCGCACCAACTACTTCGCCAGCTTCAACGCCAACCCGCAGAACCTGGAGTTCGCCCTGGCGCTGGAGGCCGACCGGATGGTCAACAGCTTCATCGCACAGGCCGACCTGGCGCGCGAGATGACGGTGGTGCGCAACGAGTACGAACGCAGCGAGAACGAGCCCTTCCAGGTGCTGCAGAAGCGGGTGCTGGGGGCGGCCTATGCCTGGCACCCTTATGGCAAGCCCACCATCGGGTTGAAGAGCGACATCGAGAGCGTGCCCATTGAGCGGCTTCAGGCCTTCTACCGGAAGCACTACCGCCCCGACAACGCCACGCTGCTGGTGGCGGGCAGCTTCGACAAGGCGGCGGTGCTCGCCCGCATCCAGCAGCACTTCGGTGCGTTGAAAGTGCCCGCCGAGCCGCTGGGCGCGCCCTATACCCAGGAGCCGGCCCAGGACGGTGAGCGCAGCGTGGTCGTGCGGCGCGTGGGGGGACAGCCCCTCGTGCTGGCCCACTACCATGTGCCCGCCCTGGCCCACCCGGACACTCCGGCGCTGCTGGTGTACGGGCTCATGATGTCCCTGGAGCCCAGTGGCTTGCTGCACCGCAAACTGGTTGAGCCGCGCACGGCGATTGCCGCCTTCCTTGCGGGCGGAGGCAATGCACAGCCCGCCGGCGTGGTGGCCGGGCTGGTGCTGCCGGCCGATGCCGACATCGCCAAGGCCGAAGCGACGCTGCTGGAGCTGGTGGAGGGCCGCGGCGCAGAGCCCCTGCAGGAGTCCGAGCTGGCGCGGGTGCGCGAGCTGGCCGCGGTGGCCTACCGCAACCAGATGAAGAACCCGCAGATGCTGGCGCAGGTGCTGTCCAATGTGGTGGCGGCCGGCGACTGGCGGCTGCAGTTCCAGATCATCGAGGACATCGGCCGCGTCACCCTGGCCGACATCGAACGGGTGCGCAAGGCCTACTTCCGCCCCGCCAACCGCACCGTGGGCCGCTACCTGCCTTCCACCCAGGTCGAGCGTGTGGAAGTGCCGGCCGCGCCGACGCTGCAGGAGCGTCTGGCCCAACTGCAAGGTCCGCCCAAGGTGGAACAGGGCGAGGCGCTGGATCCTTCGCCGGACGTGCTGGCCACCCGCACCACCCGGGTCCGGCTGCCCAGCGGGCTGGAGCTCAACACCCTGCGCAAGGCCACGCGCGGCCAGGCGGTGCAGCTGCGCATGGAGTTGCGCTGGGGTTCGCGCGAGGCCACCTTCCCCGTGCGCGGCACCGACATGGTGGGCCGGCTCATCCCCGAGGGCAGTGCGCGCTGGAGCAAGCAGGCCTTGCAGGACGAACTGATCAAGCTGCGTGCGGGCCTGTCGGTGACCAGCGGCGACCAGGGGGCCACGCTGGTAGTCTCTGCCGAGCGCGACACCTTGCTGGCGGCCCTGCGAGTTGCTGCCGACGTGGTGCAAAACCCGCTGCTGCCGCAAGAAGCGCTGCAACGTCACCGCACGGCGGCGATCAACGGCCTGCAGGGCTCGCGCCGGGAACCGCAGACCCTGCGTGCCGAGGCCGCGCGCGAGCACTACAACCGCGCGCGCGGCGTGGGCTTCGGGCATCCGGATTACCTCAAGAGCCTGGACGACCGCATCCACGCCATCCAGAGCACCACCCTCGAGGACATCCGCGGCATGCACCGCGACTGGTGGTCCGCCAATGAGGCCCGGGTGAGCGTGGTGGGGGCCCTGCCCGAGGGCCTGGAAGCCGAGATCGAAGCGCTGTTCGGGGCCTGGAAGAAGCCGGCTGCCGGGCGCTTCGTACGCCACGAACCGCGCCATGTCCCGGTGCCCGCCGCACGCTTTGATGCCAAGGCGCCGGACAAGGCCAATGCCGTGCTGCGCATGCACCAGACCCTGGCCCTGAGCGCCCAGGATGCCGACTTCCCGCCGGCCATGCTGGTGGCGCATGTGCTGGGCGGCGGCGCACTGGAAAACCGCCTGGCCGCGCGCGTGCGCCAGCAGGAGGGGCTGAGCTACTCGGTCAGCGCCGGGCTGAGCGCCCCCTGGCACGGCAATGCGGCTGCGCTTGAGATCAATGCCAGCTTCTCCCCCGCCGACCGCGAGCGGCTGATCAAGCTCATCCTCGAGGAGTTGCAGAAGCTGGCGGAGCACGGCATCACCGAGGCCGAGCTCGCCCGCGCCCGCAACGACCTTCTGCAGGGCTGGCAGCAGGCGCGCAACAACGATGCCGCGCTGGCCTCGCAACTGCTGAGCCTGGCCGATCAGCAACGGGACTGGCTGGCCCTGCAGCGGCGTGAACAGTCGCTGCTGGCCCTGAGCGTGGAGCAGGTCAACGCCATCTGGCGCCGGCTCGTGCGACCTGACGCTTTCGTCGTCTCCACGGCGGGCGACTACAAGGACTGAAGGCGCTCTGCATTGGCCAAACGCCTGCCGCCGCCGGCCAGCGCCGCGCCGCCACGCCCGGCCAGGGCCGGCGCGCTGGAGGAGGGCTGCGCCCTGCCATGAGCCGCATCATCCGCATCGGCGGCGCCTCGGGCTTCTGGGGCGACAGCATGGTGGCCGCGCCGCAGCTGGTGGCCACGGGCACGCTCGACTATCTGGTGTTCGACTACCTGGCCGAGACCTCCATGGCCGTGCTGGCGGCAGCGCGCGCCAAGCGCCCCGAGCGGGGCTACGCCACCGATTTCGTGGACATCGCCATGAAGTCCGTGCTGCCCGAGGTGATGCGTCAGGGCATCAAGGTGGTGGCCAACGCCGGGGGCCTCAACCCCCAGGGCTGTGCCGATGCGCTGCGCGCGCTGGCCGACAGCCTGGGCCTGAAGCCGCGCATCGCCGTGGTGCTGGGCGACGACGTGAGCGCGC
>JBMLPD010000334.1:0-2541 GCA_049242285.1 Rubrivivax sp. | reverse complement strand
GGGGTCCATTTGATTTCAGTGCAAAAAGTGACGGTTCGCATCGCCAGCAACGGCGCGGCCCTCGGCCGGTAAGTTGTTGATTTCGCAAGGATTGCTGTTCGGTTCTGCGCGGCGTATCTTTGGCTGCTTTCCGATTGACGAGGAGCGGTGGCGATGCAAGGCTGGCAGACACCGTACCTGGGCCTGCGCGACCTGCCGCGTGAACTCACCGAGTTCGAACTGCAGGCCTTCTTCAGCTTCAGTCGTGTCGAGCTCGAACTGATCGCGCGCCGGCGAGGCGACAACCACAAGTTGGGCCTGGCGCTGCACATCGGCTTTGTGCGCATGAATGGCCGGCCGCTGAACAGCGTGCGCGCGGTGCCTGCCGTGTTGCTGCGTCACCTGGGCCAGATGCTGGACATCGCCACGCCAGACCTGGCGTCGCTGCGCGCGTTGTACGCCCGTGGCCGCACGCTGTTCGATCACCAGCAGCAGGCCTGCGAGGCGCTGGGCTTTGCCTGGATGACCGAGCACCAGCGTCGCGCGTTGGTTCGAGTCCTGCGCGATGAAGTGGCCCACAGCGCCGACCGTGAGCGGCTGCTCCTGCATGCCCGGCATTGGCTGTACGAACACCGGCTGCTCATCGTGCACGACCGTGTCATTCGCGGCCTGGTCGCCGCAGCACTGACCGAGCTGGAGGCCGTCACGGCCCAGGCGATCCGAGCCGCGGTGCCAGCCGTCATGCTCAAGCGCTGGGCTTCGGCGCTGGACAGCGCACGCCCGGATGGCCAGCATTGCCAGAGCTGGCTGTGGAGCACACCGGCCAAGCACTCCACACGCCAGATTGCCGAGGTGCTCGAGCGCATCGCTTTCCTGACGGAGCTGGGCATCGACCAACACTTGGGCGGTCTCAACGACGTGTTGGTGCGCCGCTACGCGCGGCGCATGGCCACCCGACCGCCCTCGATCAGCGCCCGGATCAAGGAGCCGGCGCGCACAGTCGAGATGGCCTGTTTCCTGCGCTACAGCCTGCTCACGGCCACGGACCAACTCATCCTCATGTTCCAGCGCCGCGTGGCCGACCTGTGGCGGCGCTGCGCGGACGGCGTGACCGCAACGGTCGACTGGGCCCAGCAGTACCAGCAGTTGCTTCAGGAACTGGCCGAGCTTGCGGCGCAGAACACGGTAGCGGATGCCGAACTGCGCTCGCACCTGGTCGATCTCGTGGCGGCCAAGCGTGCCCGGCGCCCGCCTAGTCGGGCGTCGATCATCCGCCAGCACCTGATCGATGCCATCGCCCCGGTGCGCTCGCTGCTGGTGGCAGTGAGCGGGCTGGCCTGGAAGGCCACGGGTGAGCATCCGGTGCTCGACGCGCTGGACAAGCTGCGCACCCAGTACGCTGCTGGCATCAAGATCCTGCCGGCCGAGCTCACGGCCGCGCGCCTGGGCCCGGCGTGGCGTCAAGCCATCGCCGACACCGACCGTGAGCGGGCGTTGCGGGCACTGGAGGTGGCCACCCTGTTCGCACTGCGCCGTGCCCTTCGCAACGGCTCCGTGTGGATCGAATACTCCTTGAGCTTCCGTGGCCGTGAGCGGCTGTTCATCCCGGACGAGCGCTGGAAGACCGAAGCCCGGCGCCACTACGCCCGGCTGCAACTGCCGGCCAAGGCCAGCGACTTCCTCGCACCCTTGCTTGCACGCGTTCGCGCCGGTGTCGACGCGGTGGCCGCCGCCACGCGCGCGGGGGCGCTGCGCGTGGATGACGAGCTGCATCTGGCGCCGCTGGCGGCCGACGAGGAAGACCCTGAAGTGGTCAAGCTGCGCAGCCGGCTTGACCAGCGCATCGGCGAGGTGCAACTGCCCGAGGTCATCCTGGCCGTGGACGCCGAGGTACGCTTCAGCTGGATCATGCTCGGGCGCGAGCCCAGATCGGGCCAGGAACTGCTGATGGCCTACGCTGGCATCCTCGCGCACGGCACCAGCCTGACCGCGGCCGAGTGCGCGCGCATGATCCCGCAGTTGTCGGCCACCAGCATTCGCCAGGCCATGCGCTGGGCCGGCGATGAGCGACGTCTGGCCCTGGCCTGCCAGGCGGTGCTGGAGTTCATGCAGCGCCATGCCATCGCAGCAACGTGGGGCCGCGCCGACCTGGCCTCATCGGACATGATGAGCCTGGAGACCAGCCGACGGGTGTGGCAGGCGCGCCAGGATCCCCGGCGCCAGACGGCCTCCATCGGCGTGTACAGCCACGTGCGCGACCGCTGGGGGATCTTCCACGCCCAGCCGATCGTGCTCAACGAGCGCCAGGCCGGCGCCGCCATCGAAGGGGTCGTGCGACAGGAGCGGGTCGAGGTGTCGCAGCTCGCCGTCGATACGCACGGCTACACCGACTTCGCCATGGCGCTGTCGCGGCTGCTTGGCTTCGATCTGTGCCCGCGGCTGCGCGAGTTGCGGCAGCGCCATCTGTTCGTCCCGCGAGGGATGAAGATCCCGCAAGAGATCGCCGCCGTCTGCGAAGCCAGCGTTGACACGGCACTGATCGAAGCCCATTGGGACCAGCTG
>JBMLPD010000333.1:0-1020 GCA_049242285.1 Rubrivivax sp. | reverse complement strand
GCATTTTTCATGGCAAGATCGGTTCTGAGGGACATTCGGAGCGAGGTGCGGGCATGTTGATCCATCTTCACAAGCAGGCGACGACGACGCCGAAGGTTCGGGCTGCGATTCAGGCCAGCGCTGAGCCTGCGTCAGCCTTGGCGGAGCGGTTCGGGACGACCGAGCAGACCGTCTACAAGTGGAAGCATCGCGACAGCGTGCATGACCGCAGCCACACGCCGCACCGGCTGCAGACGACCCTGACGCCTGCGCAAGAGGCCGTGGCAGTGGCGTTGCGAAAGACGCTCTTGGTGTCGCTCGACGACCTGCTCGCCGTGGTCAGGGAGTTCCTGAACCCGGAGGTGTCGCGCTCGGGCCTCGACCGATGTCTGCGGCGTCATGGGGTGGGCAATCTGCGTGACCTGCAGGCGAAAGACCCCCAACCGAAGCACAAGGCGTTCAAGGCTTATGAGCCCGGCTATCTGCATGTGGACGTCAAGTATCTGCCTCAAATGGCTGACGAAACCTCGCGCCGCTACCTGTTCGTGGCCATTGATCGGGCAACCCGCTGGGTGTTCATCCGGGTCTTCAAATCCAAGACCGCCGCCAACGCCCGCCGGTTCTTGCGCGACCTGGAACGCGCCTGCCCGATGCGCATCCGTACCATACTCACCGACAATGGCAAGGAATTCACCGACCGCCTGTTCGGCCTGCGCAAGCGCGGTGCCACCGGCAACCACGAATTCGACCTCCTTTGCACCGACCTCGACATCGAACACCGCCTCGCCCCGCCGCAGCACCCCCAGACAAACGGCATGGTCGAGCGCTTCAACGGCCGCATCGAGGAGGTGCTGCAGTCACACCACTTCCATTCGGGCGAGGAACTGGAAACCACGCTCCACCGCTATGTCCTGCTCTACAACCAGCAACTTCCCCAGTCAGCCCTGGGCAGCAAAACGCCCTTGCAGGCGATGAAGGACTGGCACAAACTCAAACCCGAGCTGTTCAGGAAACAACCCTACCACCTTCCGGGATGTGACA
>JBMLPD010000332.1:0-4023 GCA_049242285.1 Rubrivivax sp. | reverse complement strand
AACTCGCCCGCCACCAGGCCGCCCCAGCTCGTGCCCACCACGATGACCGGCTGCGCGACGCCCAGTGCGTCCAGCACTTCACCCACCGCCTGACCGCAATCGGCCATGGTGAAGGGGCCGGGTGCCGGGCTGCTGTCTCCGTGGCCCGGGCCATCCACGACGATCAGGCGATGCCGACCTCGCCAGGCTTCAATTAGGGTGCGGTAGATGCGGTGGTCGGCCAGGATGGACGGCCACAGCACGATGACCTCGCCAGCCGCAGCGCCCGCACCCGTGTCCCGGACGGCGAGATGTCCTACGCGGGTGGGCACCATCCGGGGCGCCGGCAGCACAGGGGCGGCCGTGCTGGTTGCCTGCGCTTGTCTTGTCCGGGCAGGCGGATCGGGCTGTGTCACCGAGCAGGCCCCCAGCGCGGCGGTCAAGGCAACGGCCAGGGCCGCCCGCGTAGTGACAGGTCCCCAAGGCGAACCGACAGGTTTTGAGCTCATGCAAATCTCCTAAGCAAAGGCCGGATTCCGAACAAAGTGTGAAGTCAACGTCGTTAACATTCATTCTGAGGTCTTGCGTTCGAAATGTCAACAGTGATAACATGACTGTGTGCTGAAAGAGTCCACACCCCCCCCGACCCAAGCCGACCCGGCCCCGATGCCTGCCGCCAGGGGCTTCCACCATGGCAATCTGCGTCAGGCGCTTCTCGACGCAGCACTGGGAGAGCCCGACATCGAAGGCTTGTCCTTGCGCCAACTCGCCACTGGGCTGGGCGTGACGCCCGCTGCGGCCTACCGGCATTTCGCCAGCCGTGAAGACCTGCTCCTGGAGGTGGCTCGGGTCGGATTTGGCCGATTGGAGTCGCGTTTCGCCCAGGCCTTCGGCATCTCGCAGCCGCCCTCGGACGCCGCACAGGCACAGGCGCGTTTGCATCGGCTGGCGTGCGCCTATTTGCAGTTCGCCGATGACGAACCCCCCCTGTGGCGCCTGATCTTCGGCCCGCAGGGGGCGGCTTACCGCGCCCTGGCGGGCCTTGTGGACCGCAGCAGCAGCTACGACTACCTGCCCGCGGCGCTGCTCGGCCTGCATCGCACCGGTGTCGTGCCGCATGCGCCCACCGAGCTCGATGCGCTGTTTGCCTGGAGTGCGGTCCATGGTGCGGCCTCCCTGCGTGCAGGCCGCGTGCCTGGCGCGCTGATGCCGCTGGACGATCTGGCTCGGGAGGTGGCGATGCGCATCGTCCGGTCTCTGAGGTCGCCCCTCTGAACTTCGCCAAGGGCTTTGCTGCGAGGCCGTCATTCACCAGGAGATGTCGCCATGATGCTCCACGATCTGACTCCCGGGATGCACCCGCGCCGCGTGCGCATCTTCCTGGCCGAGAAAGGCCTGTCCATCCCGCGCAGGGAGGTGGACGCCGCGGGCCGCGGTAACGAAAGCCCGGAGTTCTTGCGGCTGAACCCGCTGGGCAAGCTGCCCGTGCTGGAACTGGACGATGGCACTGCGATCAGCGAGTCCCTGGCCATCTGCCGCTATCTCGAAGAGTTGCATCCCAACCCCTCGCTGATGGGGCGAACGCTGCGCGAGACCGCCCTGATCGACATGTGGACGCTGCGCATGGAGTTTGAACTCTCGCGCCCGATCGCGCAGGTCTTCCTGCACAGCAGCGATTTCTACCGCGGACGCATCGAGCAGGTGCCGCAGGTGGCCGACCACGCGCGCCGCCAGGCCCTGGCCACGATGCAGTGGCTGGACCGCGAACTCGCCAGCCGTCAGCACATCGTGGACGACGCTTACTCCTTGGCCGATATCGTGGCGCAATGCGCTTTCGTGCTGGGTAAGGCCGTGGGCCTGCGCATCCCCCCGGAGATGGCCCACCTCACGCGCTGGTTCGCGGCCGTCAGCGCGCGGCCAACCGCCCGAGCTTGAAGAAGGTTGACGATGGACGATGCCATGACGACCCCCGGCGTGTGTTGTGTGATCGGTGCCGGTGACGCCACTGGCTCGGCGGTGGCCCGGCGCTTTGCGCGTGCTGGCTACACGGTGTGCGTGGCCAGGCGTACCGAGGCCGCGCTGCAGCCGCTGATCGATCAGATCGTTGCCCGGGGCGGGCGGGCCCGCGCTTACGGGCTGGACGCCCGGCGTGAAGACCAGGTGGCCCGCTTCTTCAACCAGGTCGAGGCCGAGGCGGGCCTCGTGGAGGTCGTGGTCTTCAATGTCGGCGGCAACGTGCGCTTCCCCGTCCTGGAGACCACGGCGCAGAAGTACTTCAAGGTCTGGGAGATGTGCGCTCTGGCGGGCTTTGTGGTCGGGCGTGAGGCCGCGAGGGTGATGCTGCCGCGCGGGCGGGGCACGCTGCTCTTCACCGGCGCCACGGCAAGCCTGCGCGGGGGTGCGGGATTCGCGGCCTTTGCCGGTGGCAAGGCGGCGCTGCGGGCCCTGGCTCAGTCCATGGCGCGCGAGCTCGGCCCGAAGGGCCTGCACGTGGCGCATGTGGTCATCGACGGCCTGATCGACACCGCCTTCGCGCGCGAGCACTTCGCGCAGCGGTTGGCCGAGGTCGGGCCGGACGGCATCCTGAACCCCGAGCACATCGCCGAGACCTATTGGTGGCTGCACCAGCAGCCCAGGGACGCCTGGACCTTCGAGCTGGACCTGCGGCCCTCCGTGGAGCGGTGGTGACGCCAATGCCGAGAATCGCCGTCTTTGGTGCCACCGGATTGACCGGTGGGCTCGTGGTCCGGCAGGCGCTTGCGCAAGGCCATGAAGTCGCCGCTCTGGTGCGTGACCCCGCCAGGGTGACGCTGAGACACCCGAGCCTGATCGTGATGGCCGGCAGCCCGACCTCCATGGCCGATGTCGAGCGCTGTGTGCAAGGAGCAAGTGCCGTGATTCACTGCCTGGGCATTGGCGGCAAGGGAGACGGGCGGCCCAGCACACTCGTCTCCGACTCGGCCAAAGCCGTGCTGGCCGCCATGCAACGGCACGGCACTGCGCGGATCGTGTGCATGTCCAACGTCGGGGCGGGGGGCAGTGGCACCTGGGTCGCCAACCGGCTGGTCATCCCCCTGTTCTTGCGATGGCTGCTGCCCATCATCGAGGACAAGAACCGCATGGAAGCGGCCTTGCGAGCAAGCCCTGTCGAGTGGGTGTCGGTGCGTCTGCCGAACATCGTGGAAGGGCCGGACAAGCCGCTGCGCGTGAGCGCCAACGGTCGAGGCATCGGGCTTTCCATCACTGCCGAGTCGGCAGCCCGTTTCCTTCTGGAGCAGGTAGGCTCCCATGAACACCTCTGCTCGGCCCCCAGCATCAGCAACTGAGGGTGACCCGGTGCGCGGGTGGGCGAAACCGCCTGTGCACGGCCCACGATCTGGTAGACCATTCCGAACCGCAGCCGTCGTCGGGATAGCGTTGCTTGCGCTGCTGCAGGGCTGCGCTTCGAAAGACAGCGCCGCGCCAAGGCCGGAGCTTTTGAGCAGCGGCTGGAGTGACCCTTCCACGTTGACGCCAGGCGCCCATTTCGATGCCTACGCGTTGGGTGTGACCTAGGAACTGCGCATTCACCGCCTGCCCTTCGACGCAGCGAAGTCCGATGCAGAGTTGACCCGTGTGGCGCCATTCCGTACTTTTCCGAACCAGGAATGCCACCCGGGGACGCCCCGCGGCATTGCGATCCTGATCCACGGGCTGTTTGACACCGCGTTCGCCATGCGCGATCTGGCGAACTCACTTTCGAGACTGTGCTTCGAATCTCGCGTGCTCTTGCTTCCGGGCCATGGCACACGTCCGGCAGACCTGATGGTCGTCGATCACAAGGACTGGCTGGCTCACGTGGAACCTGCTGTCGCGCAGGCCCGTCGCGAGAGCGACAGGGTCGTGCTCGCGGGCTTCTCACTCGGTGCAGCGCTCGCGCTCGCCGTCGCGGCCGAGTCGCCTGAGAAGGTCGATGCGGTCATCGGCTTGTCACCTGCCTATCGACTCGGGGGGATAGGAAATTCAAACGCCCTCCCCCTGTCCCGGCGCAAGCGGGGGGGTCGG
>JBMLPD010000331.1:0-1588 GCA_049242285.1 Rubrivivax sp. | reverse complement strand
AGGAGATGAGCGAGTACCTGATCGCCCACGGCTTCGACTACAAGATGAGCGTGGAAAAGGCCTACTCCACCGACAGCAACATGCTGGGCGCCACCCACGAGGCCAAGGACCTGGAATTCCTCAACGCGGGCATCCGCATCGTGAACCCCATCATGGGCGTGGCCTTCTGGAAGGATGACGTGGCGGTGAAGGCCGAGGAAGTGAGCGTGCGCTTCGAGGACGGTCACCCGGTGGCGCTGAACGGCCGTACCTTCGCCAGCGACGTGGAACTGTTCGAGGAGGCCAACCGCATCGGCGGGCGCCACGGCCTGGGCATGTGCGACCAGATCGAGAACCGCATCATCGAGGCCAAGAGCCGCGGCATCTACGAGGCCCCGGGCATGGCGCTGCTGCACATCGCCTACGAGCGCCTGGTCACCGGCATCCACAACGAGGACACCATCAGCCAGTACCGCAGCAACGGCCGGGTTCTCGGCAAGCTGCTGTACCACGGCCGCTGGTTCGACCCGCAAAGCCTGATGCTGCGCGAAACCGCCCAGCGCTGGGTGGCGCGCGCCGTCACGGGCGAGGTGACGCTGGAGCTGCGCCGCGGCAACGACTACTCCATCCTCAACACCGAGAGCCCCAACCTCACCTACGCGCCCGAGCGCCTGTCCATGGAGAAGGTGGAAGACGCGGCCTTCACGCCGGCCGACCGCATCGGCCAGCTCACCATGCGCAACCTCGACATCGCCGACACGCGCGACAAGCTGGGCATCTACACCCGCACCGGGCTCCTCGGGCAGGGCGGCGACGGGGCGATTCCGTTGCTGGGGGCGAAGTAAAGGCCAACGCCTCCGGGGACGTGGCGCGGCCAGCCGTCCCCAGGTGCTTCAGGCTTTGGAAATCCCGCGCCGACCTGGCAAGGCGCAGGGTGCTGGTTCAGGCCGCTCGGCCGGTGCCCTCGGTACGTGCTTGGGCGATGGCTTGCAAGGCCTGCTCCAGCGGCTTGACGGTGCGCTCGGTCTGGCCCAGCTTGTCCAGGCCGAACAGGCCGATGCGGAAGGTGCGGAAATCTGCGCCCTCGTCGCACTGCAGCGGCACGCCCGAGGCCGTCTGCAGACCCAGGCCCAGGAAGGCCTTGCTGCTTTGCATCTCGGCGTCGTCGGTGTAGCTGACCACCACGCCCGGGGCGCGGAAGCCGTCGGCGGCCACGCTGGGGTAGCCGTGGCGCTGCATCAGCGCGCGCACGGCCTCACCCAGCTCCAGTTGCTGCTGGCGCAGCCGCTCGAAACCGCGGGCCTGCGTCTCCTCCATGGCGCGCCGGGTGGCTTCCAGCGCGTCGGTGGGCAGGGTGGTGTGGTAGACGTGGCCGCCGCCCTCGTAGGTCTCCATCACCTGCAGCCATTTCTTCAGGTCCAGCGCGAAGCTGGAGCTGGCGGTGGCGTCGATGCGTTCACGTGCCCGCTCCGACAGCATGACGAACGCGCAGCAGGGCGAACCGCTCCAGCCCTTCTGCGGCGCGCTGACCAGCACGTCCACGCCGCAGGCCCGCATGTCCACCCACATGGCGCCCGAGGCGATGCAGTCCAGCACGAACAGGCCGCCC
>JBMLPD010000330.1:0-2497 GCA_049242285.1 Rubrivivax sp. | reverse complement strand
GCGCCCAAGGTGCAGACCATCGAGCACCTGATGTCGGCCTGCGCCGGCCTGGGGCTGGACAACCTCATCGTCGAGATCACGGCCGAAGAGGTGCCCATCCTGGACGGGTCGGCCGCCAGCTTCGTGTACCTGCTGCAAAGCGCAGGCATCGAGGTGCAGCGCGCGCCCAAGCGCTTTCTGCGCGTGAACAAGCCGGTGGAGATCCGCGAGGGCGAGGGCGCTTCGCTGAAGTGGGTGCGTCTGGAGCCGTACCACGGCTACCGCCTGACCTTCGAGATCGATTTCGGCCACCCGGCGCTGGACGCCACGGGCCAGCGGGTGAGCTTCGACATGGGCTCGGGCCGCTACCAGGCCGACATCGCCCGCGCCCGTACCTTCGGCTTCACGCGCGACGTGGAGATGATGCGCGCCCGTGGCCTGGGCCTGGGCGGCAGCATGGACAACGTCATCGTGATCGACGACTACCGCGTGCTCAACAGCGAAGGCCTGCGCTACGACGACGAGTTCGCCAAGCACAAGATCCTGGACGCCATCGGCGACCTGCACATCGCCGGCAAGCCGCTGCTGGCGCACTACGTGGCCTACCGCAGCGGCCACGCCCTGAACAACCGCCTGCTGCGCGCGCTGCTGGCCGACGAGACGGCTTACGACATCGTCACCTTCGAAGACGAGACCCGCGCCCCCGCCGGCCTGGCCGCTCTGGCGCCGGCCTGGTAAAGCGCGCGCCCCCGCGCCGCCATCATGCTCATCTTCCGCCTGGTGTTCGGCCTGCTGCTGCTGGCCGGCATCCTGTGCTTTGCGATGTACATCGCCACGGGCCATCCCACCTGGAAGCGCAACGGCCTCATCATCGTCAAGTGGACGGTGCTGGCCGCCCTGGGGTTCTTTGCGGTGCTGGTGCTGGAGCGGTTGGCGGTGTGGTTGTAGCTTCCTGAGCGGTTTTCCAGGCCAAGTTCGGTAGTCGAACGCGGGTGCAGTGGATGTGTGGGCTCGGAAGGGCGGCGGCACCCTACGCGAGGTCCACAGCCCCGTTCCTGCCCCCGTCCGCCCTGCTTTGCAAGGCCAGCGCTTCAGCCAGCAGGGAGGGCACATGGTGGACTGCGACATCCCAGACGATGTCAGGGTCGAGCGAAAAGTAGTGATGCGCAATCAGATCCCGCAGACGCGCAGGAGCAGATCGGTGCTGTGGTGAAAGGCCCGCCAGTGCTTCGGGAGGAAAGGCTTTCACGGCCTTACCGATGACCTGGAGATTGAAAAGCACCGCGTCGAATGCCGCTTCGTTGGCCATCAGTTGTTCGGCGCTCAGTCCATTGGTCAGGCGCCCAATCTTCTGGCCGCTGGCGATGAGGTCATCGAGAAACAGCAGCCAGTCACGCGACTTCGATCAGGTCCTGTCTGATGCTCTGCCAGGCCCGTGGCTTGAGTCCCCGGCGCGTCACCAGGTCGACGCGCCGTCCCACCAGATCTTCCAGGAAGTCTTTCAGATCGCAGTAGAGGGCGAAGGTGGGCTGTGGGTCGAATTCGACCAGGACATCGACATCGCTGCTGGGGCCGAGTTCGTCCCGCGCGGCTGAACCGAACAGACCGATGTGCCGCGCACCAAAGCGGGTGGTCATCTCGCCGCGGTGATCGCGCAGGGTCTGCAGAACCTGATCTCGATTCATACGGGCGATTGTCTATCGGTTGATGCCAGGTCTCGTTACAGCACTCAGCCCGTGAAACGAAAGCCTTCCCCTCACACCACGCACCCCGCCTCCACCACCGCCTGCTGCCCCACCACCACGGGCTCGGGCACCCGGTAGCCGTAGCGCACGGCGGTCAACTCGGCCAGGATGCTGACGGCGATCTCCGGTGGTGTGCGGGCGCCGTTCTTCAGGCCTACGGGGCCGTGAAGCCGGGCCAGGGTGGCCTCGGTCATGCCGAAGTGCCCGATCAGCCGCGCCTTGCGCTTGGCCTGATTGACGCGCGAGCCGATGGCGCCGACGTAGAACGCCGGGCTGACCAGCGCTTCCATCAGCGCCAGGTCGTCGAGCTTGGGGTCGTGGGTGAGGGCGATGACGGCGGTGTGGCCGTCGGGCTGCAACTCGCGCACCACATCGTCGGGCATGCCGGGCACCAGCCGGGCCTTGTCGGCTTGGAAGCCGGTGGTGTACTCCTGCCGCGGGTCGCACACCAGCACTTCGTAGCCCAGGGCCGCGGCCATGGGGCAGAGGTATTGCGTGAGCTGCCCGGCGCCGATGATCAGCAGGCGCCAACTCGGGCCGTGGTGGGTGACGAGGTGGGTGTCGCTCAGCGCCAGTTCGTCGGCGCTGCCGGCGACCTCCAGGTCCACCTCGCCGGTGGCCAGCGTGAGGCGGCGCCGCACCCGTTGCCCGGCTTGCAGTTGCTGCAGCAGCTCGTCCAGCCGGGTGCGGTCCTGCACCGGCTCCAGCACCAGCTCGATCAGGCCGCCGCAGGGCAGGCCGAAGCGGTGGGCGGCGTCGGCGTCGATGCCGTA
>JBMLPD010000329.1:0-1099 GCA_049242285.1 Rubrivivax sp. | reverse complement strand
TCGTGGACCTTGCGCGACGGGATCTGCCCGGCCACGATCTTGCAGAAGATGCAGTTCGGGTCTGCGCTCATGGCTCCTCCGATTCTCTCTGGCGCACCTTGCGCAGGGCAAATTCTTCCAGGCCGGACATCCCCTCGCGGCGGCGCAGCTCGGCCAGCACGTCGGCGGGCTTCAGGCCATGGGCGGCCAGCACCACCAGGCAGTGGAACCACAGGTCAGCCACTTCACCCGTGAGCCTGGCCGCGTCGCCGTCCTTGCCGGCCATCACCACCTCGGTGGCCTCTTCGCCCACCTTCTTGAGCATGGCGTCTTGCCCTTTGGCAAACAGGCGCGCGACGTAGCTCTGGTCGGGGTCGGCACCACGGCGCGATTCGATCACCGCCGCCAGGCGCTCCAGGGTGTCATCCGAGGTCAAGATGGGCTCGCTCGTGTTCACTTGTAGATGGTCGCGGGGTCCTTGAGCACAGGATCCACCGTCACCCAGGCCCCGCCCTCGTGGCGCAGGAAGAAGCAGCTGTGCCGCCCCGTATGACAGGCGATGCCCGGCTCATGGCCGCGCTGCGTCACCTTGAGCAGGACGACATCCTGGTCGCAGTCCAGGCGGATCTCGTGCACCTGCTGCACATGGCCGGACTCCTCGCCCTTGTGCCACAGGCGCTTGCGGGAACGGCTGAAATACACCGCCTCGCCCCGGGCCGCCGTGGCGGCCAGCGCCTCGCGGTTCATCCAGGCGAACATGAGCACGTCGCCGCTGCCCGCCTCTTGCGCGATGACGGGCACCAGGCCGTCGACGTCCCAGCGCACGGCGTCCAGCCAGTGCGCGGACCCGGCAGGCGACGGCAAGGGCGATGGCGAAGCAGCAACAGGCACGGTGGTTTCGCTCATGACGGCGCCGAGTCTAATGCGTGGCCCCTTCGAAGCCTTGTTCGGCGGCCAGCCAGCCCAGCACGGGCAGCGTGCCCGGCAGCACGGGTGCCGACTGCACGGGCAGCGTTTCCCAAGCCATCTGCTGGCCCTCGCGCATCTCGAAGCTGCCCGTCCACGCACGCACCCGGCAGAAGTGCAGCCGCACCAGCGCGTGGGGGTAGTCGAACATCTC
>JBMLPD010000328.1:0-1037 GCA_049242285.1 Rubrivivax sp. | reverse complement strand
CAAGGTCGCCGACCAGATCAGCGACGCCATCCTCGACGCCATCTTCGCGCAGGACCCGCGCTCGCGCGTGGCCGCCGAGACGCTGTGCAACACCGGCCTGGTGGTGCTGGCCGGCGAGATCACGACCAACGCGCACGTGGACTACATCCAGGTGGCGCGCGACACCATCAAGCGCATCGGCTACGACAACACCGAATACGGCATCGACTACAAGGGCTGCGCGGTGATGGTCTGCTACGACAAGCAGTCCAACGACATCGCCCAGGGTGTGGACCACGCCAGCGACGACCACTTGAACACCGGCGCCGGTGACCAGGGCCTGATGTTCGGCTATGCCTGCGACGAGACGCCCGAGCTCATGCCCGCGCCCATCTACTACGCCCACCGCCTGGTGGAGCGTCAGGCCCAGCTGCGCAAGGACGGCCGCCTGCCCTTCCTGCGCCCGGACGCCAAGAGCCAGGTGACCCTGCGCTACGTGGACGGTCAGCCGACCAGCATCGACACCGTGGTTCTGTCCAGCCAGCACGCGCCCGAGTACAGCCTGGGCAGCCGCATGACCGATGCCTTCTATGAGGCCGTGCGCGAGGAGATCATCAAGCCCGTGCTGCCCAAGGAGTGGCTCACCGCCGACACCAAGTACCTGATCAACCCCACCGGCCGCTTCGTCGTCGGCGGCCCGCAGGGCGACTGCGGCCTGACCGGGCGCAAGATCATCGTGGACACCTACGGCGGGGCCTGCCCCCACGGCGGCGGCGCCTTTTCGGGCAAGGACCCGTCCAAGGTGGACCGGTCGGCCGCCTACGCCGCGCGCTACGTGGCCAAGAACATCGTGGCCGCCGGCCTGGCCCGGCAGTGCCAGATCCAGGTGGCCTACGCCATCGGCGTGGCCCGTCCCATGAACGTGACGGTCTACACCGAAGGCACCGGCGTCATCCCGGACGAGAAGATCTCTGCGCTGGTCAACGAGCACTTCGACCTGCGCCCCAAGGGCATCATCCAGATGCTGGACCTGCTGCGCCCGATCTACCAGAAGACGG
>JBMLPD010000327.1:1428-6440 GCA_049242285.1 Rubrivivax sp. | reverse complement strand
CGCATGGCGGCCGACAAGATCGAGTGCAATGCCTGCCCTGTGCTGTGCCAGATCTCGCAGGGCAAGGTGGGCGCCTGCGACCGCTACGCCAACCAGGGCGGCACGCTGGTGCGGCTGGACCCGGTGCTGATCCTGCAGCGCGGGCTGGTCACCGACGCAGCCGAGGCCGACTCCCCCGCGGTGCCCTTCCTCGACGCCCCGGCTGACCCTGGCACAGGCGGCCTGCTGCACGCGCCCGAGGTCTTCGTCACTGGCGTGGGCTCGTCCACCACCTACCCCGACTACAAGCCCGCACCCTTCATCGTCTCCTCCCAGCACGAGGGGGTGGACATGGTCACCGTGGTCACCGAGGGCATCTTCAGCTACTGCAGCTTCAAGGTGAAGATCGACACCGACCGCTGGCTGGGCCCCGAGCAGGCCACCGTGCGCTGCAAGGGTGAGGCGGTAGGCCACGTCACCACGGCCGAGTACGGCTCGCAGATGCTGTCGCTGGGGGGCGTGCACCACCTCACCGGCGGCTCCAAGAAGGAAGGCCGCGTCACCTGCGACATGATGATGGCGCTGGGCAACCGGGAGGCCGTGGAACTGCAGATCGAGGGCGGCGCACAACTGCTGCTGCAGGCCGGCCGCGCGCCCGTGGTCAACGGGGTGGAAGAGCAGCGCATGCGCGTGGGCTGCGGCTCCGCGGCGGTGGGCATCTTCGCGCAGCAGTGGTACGGCCACGTGGACGAGGTGGTGGTGGTGGACGACCACATCACGGGCGTGCTGTCAGAGCATCAGGCCGGCCGCTGCCTGGACATGGTGCCCTCGGGCATCCGTATCCGCGGCCGCCGCAGCACGCCCGGACGCTACTTCCAGGTGGCCAACCCGGGAACGGGCTGGGGGGGGACCGACCTGACAGACCCGATGGACATCATCGAAGGCTGGGACGCCAAGGTGGCCTACCCGGGCCTGCGCCTGCTGATGACCTCCACCACGGGCGAGCACTGCGCCTGGTACGTGCTGGACGAGCAGTTGGTGCCCCGCCCTGCCCCCATGCCCGAGGCGGTGGCCGCCACCGTGGCGCGCATCGGCGAGAACTGCGAGCCCTCGGTGGCCTCGGTGCTGTTCCTGGCCGGTGCAGGCGGCAGCCTGCGTGCAGGCGCCACCGAGAACCCGGTGCTGCTCACGCGCATGATCAAGCAGGCCCTGGTCAACGTCACCTGCGGCGGGGCCCCGGCCTATGTGTGGCCGGGCGGCGGCATCACCGTCATGGCCGACGTGATGCGCATGCCCGCCAACAGCTTCGGCACCGTGCCCACGCCGGCCATCGTGGCGCCCATCGAGTTCAGCATGCGCCTGGCCGACTACCAGGCCCTGGGCGGCCACATGAGCCAGGTGCGCACGGTGCAGGAGGCGCTGGCGCGCGGCGCCGGGCACCGGGACGGCGCACCGCTGGCGCGCCGCCACATCGCCGGCCACCCCGACAACCCCTGGCCTCTGGGCCAGCCGCCCATGCTGGGCTGAGACCTTGACCACGATGGGACCAACCCGCACCCCCCTGCCCGGCGGCCGCTGGCACTTCGCGCACGGCCCCATCGAGCTGGTGATCGGGGCGGACGCAGGCGGCGGCGCGGCAGTTCAAGCCACAGGCCAGGAGCCCAGCCCTGATGCGGCGGCCGATGCGCTGACGCAGGCCCACGAGGCCGCCTGGCAGCGCTTCCAGACCGTGCTGCAGGAACTCGTGGCGGAATTGCCAATGCTGCGCCAGCCCGTGCAGGCCGGGCCTTGCCCGGTGCGCGGCGTGGTGGCCCGGCGCATGTGGCAGGCCTGCGCGGCCCTGCCCACCGACTTCATCACTCCCATGGCAGCCGTGGCCGGCGCGGTGGCGCAGGAGATCCTCGAGGTCTACAGACAAGCCGGCGTGCACCGAGCGTTTGTGAACAACGGCGGCGACATCGCGCTGCATCTGGCCCCCGGGGCACAGTGGCGCGTGGGCCTGGTGGCTGACATCTCACGGCGCCGCATCGCCCTGGACGGCGGTTTCGTCATCGACAGCCAGGACCCCGTGCGCGGCGTGGCCACCAGCGGCTGGCGCGGGCGCAGCCACTCGCTGGGCATTGCAGACGCCGTGACGGTGCTGGCCGCCACCGCGGCGCAAGCCGATGCGGCTGCCACCGTGATTGCCAACGCGGTGAACCCGGCGCAGCGCGATGAAGACCTGGGCATCGAGCGCGCACCGGCCTGCCAGCTCAAGGACGACAGCGACCTGGGCGAACACCTGGTCACCGTGCAAGTGCCCGCGTTGCCGGCAGGGGTGGTGGCCAAAGCGCTGCGCCGCGGCGCCAGAATCGCTGAACAACTGCGAGAGGCCAGCTTGATCCACGCCGCGGTCCTGTCCTGCCAGGGGCAGACCCTCACCGCCCAACCCATTTGTGCGCTGGCGGAGGCGGTATGAAGCGGCAGGACCTGACGCGAACCCGCCCCAACTGGCATGCATGCGCATCGTTGCCGTCTGCATCCACCCGCCTTCACGTGAACCCGCCTTCCGTCCTCTGACCCGACGCGCCCCACCATGATCCAGATCCGCCGCATCCTCACGCAGGTTGAAGACATCTTCCACGAGGGCGGGCCCGTGGCCGCCGAGCCGCTGCGCCGCGGCGCCATCGGCGCGGTGCTGCACAACCCCTATGCCGGGCGTTACGTCGAGGACATCCTGCCCCTGATGGACGCGCTGGCGCCCCTGGGCCTGAAGCTGGCGCAGCAGCTGCTGGCGGCCATGCAGGTGGGGCCGGAACGCATCCAGGGCTACGGCAAAGGCGCCATCGTGGGCGAGGCCGGTGAACTCGAACATGGGGCGCTCTGGCACGTGCCCGGCGGCTACGCCATGCGCGAGCTGCTGGGCTGGAAGGGTGATGCCGCCGCCTACAAGGCCGGCCAGGGCAGCGGCCAGTCCGGTAACGCCCTGGCCATCGTGCCCAGCACCAAGAAAGTGGGCGGGCCTGGGGCGACGCTGGACATCCCGCTCACGCACATCAACGCCTCCTACGTGCGCAGCCACTTCGACGCCCTGGAGTTCCGCGTGCCCGATGCTCCGCGCTCCCAGGAGATGCTGGTGGTGCTGGCCATGAGCACAGGCTCACGCATCCATGCCCGCGTGGGTGGTCTGAAAGCCGCCGACATTGCCAAGTGGGACGGCCAGCGCTGAGAGCCCGTGTGACCGCCCCCGACAGGAGACCGAACATGCCCGCCCAGATCCGCAAGCTTGTCGTGCAGATCGACGAAACGCACCGCGAGATGGACCGCGAAGTCCACCCGCCCACGCGGCGCGCGTTGGCCATGGCCGTCATCCACAACCCCTGTGCCGGCCGCTATGTGGAGAACCTGGACGAACTGATCGCCATCGGCGAGGAACTGGGCGGTCTGCTGGGCCAGCGCTGCGTGCAGGCCCTGGGCATCGCGCCGGAGCAGGCGCACAGCTACGGCAAGGCCGCCATCGTGGGCGAGGCCGGCGAGCTGGAGCACGCCGCCGCGATCCTGCACCCCAAGCTGGGGGCGCCGCTGCGCGCAGCCGTGAGCAAGGGCGCGGCCCTGGTGCCCTCGGCCAAAAAGCAAGGCGGCATGGGCACCGCGGTGGATGTGCCGCTGGGCCACAAGGACGCCGCCTTCGTGCGCAGTCACTTCGACGCGATGGAAGCCCGCATCGCGGATGCCCCACGCGCCCACGAGATCGTCGTGGCCGTGGTCGTCACCGACAGCGGGCGGCCCTTGCCGCGCATCGGTGGCCTGCAAGTACACGAGATCAAGGGTACCGACGGCTTGCGCTGAGCCGCCAGGCGCCGCAACACTTCACGCTTTTCCACCCCCACTCCTGAAGGAGACCGCCCCATGAAGAGAAGACACCTGATCGCCGCCATCAGCTTGGCTGCTGCCGCCGCACTGCCGGCCCACGCCCAGGGCGTGATCAAGATCGGCGAAGTCAACAGCTACAAGGCGCAACCCGCCTTCCTGGAGCCCTACAAGAAGGGCATGGAGCTGGCCGTCGAAGAGATCAACGCCGCAGGCGGCGTGGGCGGCAGGAAGCTGGAGCTCATCACGCGTGACGACAACGCCAACCCGGGCGACGCCGTGCGCGTGGCCGAGGAGCTGCTGTCACGCGAGAAGATCGACGTGCTGACGGGCACCTTCCTGTCGCACATCGGCCTGGCGCTGACCGACTTCGCCAAGCAGAAGAAGGTGTTCTTCCTGGCCGGCGAGCCGCTGACCGACAAGATCGTCTGGGCCAACGGCAATGCCTACACCTACCGCCTGCGCCCCAGCACCTACATGCAGGTGGCCATGCTGGTGCCCGAGGCGGCCAAGCTGAAGAAGAAGCGCTGGGCCATCGTCTACCCCAACTACGAGTACGGCCAGTCGGCCATCGCCAGCTTCAAGCAGCTGCTCAAGGCGGCGCAGCCTGACGTGGAATTCGTCGCCGAGCAGGCACCGCCGCTGGGCCGGGTGGAAGCCGGGCCGGTGGTGCAGGCCCTGCTGGACTCCAAGCCCGACGCCATCTTCAACGTGCTGTTCGGCGCCGACCTGTCGAAGTTCGTGCGGGAGGGCAATACCCGCGAGCTCTTCAAGGGCCGCGAAGTGGTGAGCCTGCTGACGGGCGAGCCCGAGTACCTGGACCCGCTGAAGGATGAGACGCCCAACGGCTGGATCGTCACCGGCTACCCCTGGAACGGCATCAACACGCCGGAGCACCGCACCTTCCTGGCGGCTTACCAGAAGCGGTTCAACGACTACCCGCGCCTGGGCTCGGTGGTGGGCTATGCGCTGATCCGCTCGGTGGCCGCGGGCGTGGCCAAGGCCGGGGGCACCGAGACCGACAAGCTGGTGGCCGCCTTCCGCGGCCTGCAGGTGGACACGCCCTTCGGTCGCATCACCTACCGCCCCGAGGACAACCAGTCCACGCTGGGCGCCTTCGTCGGCCGCACCAAGAACGAGGGCGGCAAGGGCGTGATGGTGGACTACCGCTACCTGGACGGCGC
>JBMLPD010000327.1:0-1328 GCA_049242285.1 Rubrivivax sp. | reverse complement strand
CTGTTCCTGGTGGCGGCGGGGCTGTCGCTGATCTTCGGCGTCACGCGCATCGTCAACTTTGCGCATGGTTCGTTCTACATGGTGGGCATCTACATCGCCTACACCGCGGTGGAGCGGCTGGGCGGGGTGATCGGCTTCTGGCCGGCGCTGCTGCTGGCCGCGGTGGCGGTGGGGCTGATCGGTGCGCTGGTGGAGGTGCTGCTGTTGCGGCGCATCTACCACGCGCCCGAGCTGTTCCAGCTGCTGGCCACCTTCGCGCTGGCGCTGGTCTTCAAGGACCTGGTGCTGCGCCTGTGGGGGCCCGAGGAACTGCTCGGCCCGCGCGCGGCCGGCCTGGAGGGATCGGTGCAGATTCTGGGGCGGCGCTTCCCCACCTACGACCTCTTTCTCATCGCGGTCGGGCCCACCGTCCTGGGCCTGCTGTGGCTGCTGCTGACGCGCACGCGCTGGGGCACGCTGGTGCGCGCCGCCACGCAAGACCGCGACATGGTGGCCGCGCTCGGCGTCAACCAAGCCTGGCTGTTCACCTCCGTCTTCGCGCTGGGCGCGATGCTCGCGGGCCTGGGCGGCGCGCTGCAACTGCCGCGCGAGCCCGCCAACCTGGAGATGGACCTGCACACCATCGGCGCCGCCTTCGTGGTGGTGGTGGTGGGCGGCATGGGGTCCATCCCCGGCGCCTTCGTGGCCGCCTTGCTGATCGCCGAGATCAAGGCCATCTGCATCTGGATCGGCCTGGTCCACATCGGCGGCGTCGAAATCTCGTTTTCCAAGCTCACCCTGGTGGTGGAGTTCCTGGTGATGGCCGCGGTGCTCATCCTGCGGCCCTGGGGGCTGATGGGCCGCGCGCCAGCGGCCAGCCGTCACGCCTCGGCCGCGGAGGCGCCGCTGCGTGCTCCGGGCCGCACGGCCCGCTGGGCCACCTTCGCGTTGCTGCTGGTGCTGGTGGCGCTGCCCCTGGCCAGCGATGCTTCGTCCTACGCCATCGTGCTCGGGATCGACCTGCTGGTGGCCGCCCTCTTCGCCGTGAGCCTGCACTTCATCATGGGCCCGGGCGGCATGCATTCCTTCGGCCACGCGGCCTACTTCGGTCTGGCGGCCTATGGCGCGGCGTTGCTGGTGCGCAAGGCCGGGCTGCCGATGGAGCTGGCCCTGGCCCTCGGCCCGGTGGTGGCTGCCGCCTTTGCCGTGCTGTTCGGCTGGTTTGCGGTGCGCCTGTCGGGCGTGTACCTGGCGATGCTGACCCTGGCGTTCGCGCAGATCGCCTGGGCCATCGTCTACCAGTGGGACAGCGTCACGGGCGGCAGCAACGGCGTCACGGGCGTGTGGCC
>JBMLPD010000326.1:0-3636 GCA_049242285.1 Rubrivivax sp. | reverse complement strand
CTGGCCGTGCTGCAAGGTGCAGGGGGGGTGGAAGACCAGACGCCCGTGGGTGGGCTGCACCGGCGCGCCGGGCTTGCGTCCCAGGCGCTGCGCCAGCGCAGGCGCCAGACCAGGCAGCAGCTCGCTCAGGTCCTTGGTCAGCTCGCTGATGCGCCGGGCCTTGTCGGCCCAGGCCGGGTCGTGCGCCAGCGCGTGGCCGTATTCCTTGACCGTCACGCCGCAGCCGGAGGCGTTCATGACGATGGCTTCCACGGCGCCTTGGCTCGTGAGGCCCTGCACCAGCGGCCACCAGGCGTCGATGTTGCGCCGCATGTCGGCCAGGCCGCCTTCGTGGTCGTTCAGGTGGGTGCGCAGCGCGCCGCAGCAGCCGGCCCCGTCAGCCACCAGGGTCTGGATGCCGGCGGCGTCCAGCACGCGCGCCGTGGCGGCGTTGATGTTGGGCATCATGGCCGGCTGCACGCAGCCCAGCAGCATCAGCACCTTGCGCGGATGCTCGCGCGTGGGCCAGCGGTGGGCGCGCGCCGGGGCGGGCGCGGGCACCTTGTCGCGCAGCTTGCCCGGCACCAGCGGCCGCAGCGCCTGGCCCAGCTTCATGGCGGGCTTGAACAGCGGTGAGGTCAGGCCCTCCTTGAGCAGCCAGCGCACCGCCTTCTCACCTGTGGGCCGTTCCACCTTGCGCTCGACGATGCGCCGGCCGATGTCCACCAGATGCCCGTACTGCACGCCGCTGGGGCAGGTGGTCTCGCAGTTGCGGCAGGTCAGGCAGCGGTCCAGGTGCTGCTGCGTCTTGCGCGTGACCTCGGCGCCCTCGAGCACCTGCTTCATCAGGTAGATGCGGCCGCGCGGGCCGTCGAGCTCGTCGCCCAGCAGCTGGTAGGTGGGGCAGGTGGCGGTGCAGAAGCCGCAGTGCACGCACTTGCGCAGGATGGCCTCGGCCTCACGGCCGTCGGGCGTGTCCTTGAACTCGGGGGCGAGGGTGGTTTGCATGGCGATGCCAGGATTCAGGAAATGAAGGTCAGAACAGGCGGGCCGCCGCCGGCAGCAGCAGACCCGCCAGCAGCACCTGCAGGCCCAGGGCCAGCGCTGCGTAGGCGCCGGCATCGGGGTGCACCTGCCAGGCGCGGCTGGCGCCGATGCCGTGCGACACCGTGCCCAGGGCGAAACCGCGCACGGGCAGCGCTTGCACGCGCAGCGCGCTGAACAGCGCCCTGGCGGTGAGCGCGCCGATCAGCCCCGTGAGCACGGCGAACACCGCCGCCAGCGCCGGAATGCCGCCCAGCTGCGCGGCCACGCCCATGGCCACGGGGGCCGTCACGCTCTTGGGCGCCAGCGAGGCCAGCACCTCCACCGGCAGGCCCACGGCCCAGCCGATGGCCACCGCGCTGGCGCTGGCCGCCGCGCCACCCAGCAAGGCCGCCACCAGCAGCGCGCCGGCCCGTGCGCGCAGCTCGGCGCGGCGCTGCCAAAGCGGCCAGGCCAGGGCCACCACCGCCGGCCCGAGCAGGAAGTGGATGAACTGCGCGCCCGAGAAGTACACCGGGTAGGGCGTGCCGGTGGCGGTGAGCAGCAGGGCCAGGGCCAGCACGCTCCACAGCACCGGGTTGGCCGTGGGCGGGTGGCCCAGCCGGGCCGAGGCGCTGACGGCCACCACGTAGACCGCCAGGGTGGCCGTCAGCCCGAACAGCGGCGTGGCCGCAAGGTAGACCCACAGCTCGACGAAACTGGTGCTCATGCGGCGGCCTCATCGCGCGGGCTGGGCTCGTCCCGCGGCCACAGCCTGCGCAGCACCAGCGCAGTGACGGCCAGGCCGATCCAGGTTGACAGCAGCAGCGCCAGCGCCATGCGCGCCCCGTACTGCGTGATCAGGCCCAGATGCGCCACCACCCCCACGCCCACCGGCACGAAAAGCAGCGACAGGTGCTGCAGCAGCGGCGTGGCCGCGGCCTCCACCGGCCCGCGCACGGGTGCCCACTGCAGCAATGCGGCCATCAGCAGCAGGCCCAGCACGGGCCCCGGCAGCGGCAGGCCGAACAGATGCGCCAGGGCCTCGCCGGCCGATTGGCACAGCAGCAGCAGCGTCAGGCCCTTGAGAGCGTCCATGGGCGCTGCGCTTCAGGCCAGCTCGTACTGCAGCACCCAGTAGTGGGTGTGCGCCATCCACTGCGGTTGCCGCGCCCGCGGGCCCAGCATCGAGAGGGCCTGCGCGGGCGTGGGAAAGTTCTTCAGCACCTCGTGCGTGCTGCCGTCGTTCAGACGGCGTTGCTGGTAGGTGTTGCCGGCCTGGTCGGTGCGCGTCAGCGGCGTGGTGCTGGTCTGCACGAAGCTGTTGTCCAGGAAGACCACGCGCGCGCCGGGCGCCAGCCGGCTGTGCAGCAAGGCCAGCCAGCCGGGCAGGCGTTGCAGCGGCACGTGGCTCCACCAACAGCCGGCGAAGGCCGCGCTGAAGGGCGGCTCGTGCGCAATCTCGGTCAAGGTGTAGGCGTCGGCAGTGGCGAAGCGCACACACGGTGGCAGCACCTTGGCCTGTGCGATGGCCGTTGTTTCGGGGTTGAGATCGGTGGCCAGCCAGTCGGCCGCCCCACGCGCGGCGTGCGGCGTCCACCAGCCCGTGCCGCAGGCGATCTCCAGCACGCGGCGGCCGGCGAAAGGTGCGGCGATCCCGGCTTCCATGCGGCGCAGGTCGGCCTGGCGCTCGGGCTTGGCATAGACGCTCTCGTACTCGGCCGCGCGGCGCGCGTAGTACGCCGCCATGGCGGCCACGCTGTCTTCGCCGGCAGCGGCCTTGTCGCTCATGGCTTCAAGCCCTCATGTCCTCATGCCACCGGCCACAAGCGCCCGGGGTTGAAGAGACCGTCGGGGTCGAAGGCGCGCTGCAACTCGCGCTGGATGCGCGCCACGGCCGGCGCCAGCGGCGCGAAGGCGCCAGCGCTCTTGTCGTGCCCGCGGAACAGCACCGCGTGGCCACCGGCGGCCCGGGCCGCCTCGCGCAGCACGCCCGCCGGCATGCCGGTGCAGATCCAGCGCTGCGCACCGCCCCACTCCAGCAACTGCTCGCCCGGGAGCTTCAGCGGCGCCGTGGTGGGCGGCACGCTCAGGCGCCACAGCGCCGCGCCACCGTCCACGGCCCGGGCCGCGCCGATGAAGAACTCGTCGCGGTGGTCCCGCAGACCGGTCCAGAAGCTGGCGGCCAGCACGGGGTCGACCACCTCGCCGCCGATCTTGTCCTGTGCCGAACGTACCGCCGCTGCGGCGCCGCTCAGGCGCAGCACCAGCATGCCGTCCCACCAGGCGCTGGCGTTCAGCGCAAGTGGCTGCCCGCCCCATTCGTTCAGGCGGCCGATGGCGCTGGCCTGATCGGCCTGCAGCCGCAGCGTCAGCGTGGCCGGGGGCACGGGCAGCACCTTCAGGCTCACCTCGCAGATCACGCCCAGCGTGCCCAGGCTGCCGGCCAGCGCGCGAGAGACGTCGTAGCCCGCCACGTTCTTCATCACCTGGCCGCCGAAGCTCAGCAGTTCTGCGCGGCCATTGAGCAGCGTGGCGCCGAGCACGTAGTCGCGCACGCCGCCCACGGCCGCGCGGGCCGGGCCGGCCAGACCTGCGGCCACCATGCCGCCGACCGTGCCGCCGACCGTGCCG
>JBMLPD010000325.1:0-1875 GCA_049242285.1 Rubrivivax sp. | reverse complement strand
CCCCTGGCTCAATATTCGGTCGGCAGGGTGGCTCAAATGTGGATCGGCGCGGACACCTTGGCGGTTGCCGCAGCGAAGCGCGGCACCACCGCAGGCGAAGCCGCCAATGCCGGCGTCACGGTGGCGCTGGGGGCCGCGGCGCTGAAGTCGGCCACCACGCCTTTCTGGAGCGGCCTGGCGCTCGGCCGAATGGCCGACGCCTTGGGCGAGAGCGCGGGCATCAAGGGCGCCTTCAACACCGCGCTGACCGGTGACCCGCGCGGTATCTGCCTGTCGCGGTGTGAGGACTGGAAGAAGGTCAAGCAGTCGGCCTATGCCTTTGCGACGCTGACCAGCACTGACGCCAAGCAGGACATGAGGGTGCTGGCCACCGCCTTCAGCGAGACCCTGGCGCCGGAAGAGGTGGTGGGCGAGGCGCTGTCGAAGATCCAGTCGTCGATTGACGTCCGGGCCGAGGCCACCAAGACACCGTGATCCACGGCCCGGCGCGGCGCGGGACCGCAAGGCCAGCGGCGACAATGCCTGCTGATCGCCGTTGCGGTCGACCCCGCAGCTGTGCCATATGCGTTTTCTCCAATACAAGGACCTCGATCTCCGCCGTGTTCGCGCCGCCTTCGACAAAGTCAAGGCGGCCATCGAAGCCGATGACTTCCGCTCGGCCGATGTCAAGAAGCTGAACGCGGGGCCGTACTACCGCGCGAAGCTGGACTATGCCAACCGCCTGCTGCTTCAGTTCGCCCGGGTGCCGGAAGGCCAGGGCACTGTCACCGTCTGCCTGGCGCTGGAAGTCATCGAGAACCACGCCTACGACAAGAGCCGCTTCCTGCGCGGCGCGGTGGTGGACGAGGCCAAGATCGAGCGCGAGCCCGCCGCCGAGGCCACGGCGCCTTCGCTGGGTGTTGAGGCCACGCCGCTGCGCTGGCTGGGTCCCGGCCGCACGCAGTTCGAACTGCTGGACAAGCCCATCGTCTTCGACGAGGCGCAGGACGGCGCCTACCGCCACCCGGCGCCGCTGGTCGTCATCGGCTCGGCCGGCTCCGGCAAGACTGCGGTCACGCTGGCCCGGCTGCGCGAGGCCGAAGGGAGGGTGCTGTACGTCACCTTGTCGGCCTACCTCGCACAGAGCGCCCGCGCGCTCCACGCCGCGCACGGCTTCGACAACCCGAAGCAGGAAGTCGACTTCCTCAGCTACCGCGAACTGCTCGAAACACTGCGCGTGCCGCCCGGCCGCGAGGTCACCCTGCCGGCATTTGCCGGCTGGTGCGACCGGCACCACCGGGCGCTGCGCCTGCTGGGGGGAGCTTCGGGCGCGATGGACGCCCAGGCCCTCTTCGAAGAGTTCCGCGGCGTGATCGGCGCTCAGCCCGGTGGGCCGCTGTCACTGGCCGACTACCTGGCGCTGGGCACCCGGCAGAGCTTGCTGAACGGCGCGCAACGGGAAGTCGCCCATGGCCTGTTCCAGCGCTACGTGGCGTGGCTGGGCGAGGCGGGCCTGTACGACAGCAACCTCGTCGCCCATGCCTGGCGCACGCAGATCGCCGAGACGACCGAACCGGTCTACGACTTCATCGTCATCGACGAAGTGCAGGATTTGACGCCGGCGCAGCTGGCCCTGGTGCTGGCCCTGCTGAAGAAGCCCGGCCAGTTCCTCCTGTGCGGGGACAGCCATCAGATCGTCCATCCCAACTTCTTCAGCTGGGCGGCGCTGAAGAGCCTGTTCTGGCACGGCCTGGCCGGCGACGCCGCACAGCGCCAGCCGCTGCAGCTGCTGCAGGCCAACTACCGCAACACCCGCGCCGTCACCGACCTGGCCAACCGGCTGCTGAAGATCAAGCAGGCGCGCTTCGGCTCGGTGGACCGCGAGAGCAACTTCCT
>JBMLPD010000324.1:0-1096 GCA_049242285.1 Rubrivivax sp. | reverse complement strand
CGGGGGGTGCCCAGCAATGGGCGTCCCTACCGCGATCAGGCTCAAACGCAGCCTGGCCACATGCCCACATGCCTACATGCCCACAGGGCCCGACCACGACCGACGACTTTGACCGTTGGTTCCACACGAAACGGCGAGGGGCCACGTGCAGCGCCCGTGGCCTTGCATGATGTGGTGTGTTCGCGGTCCCTATTGGCGTGGCGGCACCGATTGACGGTCATTCTGGTGGCTCGGGCAAAACTGGTCGCACCTGAGTTCGCGATTCAGCTCACCAGCGGGTTACGCACCGGCAGGTCCGGAAAGCGCGTGAAGTCCCGGTCGGCTGACCAGAGTTGCGTCACCCCATGGTGCAGGCACAAGGCTGCAATGTGTGCGTCGTGGACGGCACCGCCCTGCGTGCGGGCGGGCGCCGCCACGGCTGCGAGCCGGTCGAGGTACCCATCGCCCTCCGACAGCATGACCACTTGCGGCAGATCGGCCAGCGCCTGCATCTGGGACAGGGCGAGCTCAACGGGAGTCGGAGTCTTGAAGATGCGTGGGTGGGTGACCACGGAGATGAACTCGTGCACGCAAGGCCAGGGAACGGCCCAGGCCGCGCGGCCCAGCGCCAGCGTCTCCAGCGCCGCGCGGGCGGGCTGGTGAAAGGCGGCATCGGTGCGGTGCGCGTAGACCAGCAGGTAGGTGTCAACCGCGATCACGGTAGATCTCTTCGCGGATGCGCTCCCAGCCGGCAGACTGGAACTCCGGGGTCATGCCATCGCCCACGAAGGGCTTCACCGTGAAGGGCTGGCGGCGTTTCTGAGCACGCGCGCGCAGCGCCAGCTGCAGGCCCTCTTCGATCACGGCGCGCAGCGTCGTGCCTTCCTGTTGCGCAAGGCGCTTGCTGCGCGCCAGCAGATCATCCTGTACCTCGATGGTGGTCTTCATATGGGTGACCCATATTACTTTGTAGGGTCAGATGGTAATGGAATCTCGCTCTGACGCATCCGGTAGCGGAACGTGCAGCGCCCGTGGCCTTGCATGATGGTGTGCTCGCGCTCCATCGTGATGTCCGGGTTGTAGCCTTCCACGAAGGTGCCGTCGCGGTTGCACGAGA
>JBMLPD010000323.1:0-2160 GCA_049242285.1 Rubrivivax sp. | reverse complement strand
GTCGGGCAGCGTGATGTTCAACATGGGGATCTCCGGGAAATTCAGGCCACAAAAAAGCGCGGTGGAGGCCGCGCTTCGTGGGTCTTGGGGACAGGACGTGACGCTGCGGCCGGGGTCAAACCTCGGTGAGGAAGAAGCTCGCAGTCCGCGGTGTCATAACCCGTCGTGCCTTTCCTGCTCTTGTTGTGGCGCCTGCCATGGTTGATCGACAAGCTATTGTAGTCAGGGCAAGGGCAGCGGCTCAATGCCGCCGCGCTGGGCCCACTCGGCGAACTCGTCGGCCAGGCGCTGGCTCTCGGCCACGGCCGTGCGCCACACCCGTTGACGAGCGGCCTCGTCGTGGGCGTAGGTCTTGAAGTCGCTGCGGTCGGGCAACTTGGCGCCGGGCAGCGTGGCCACCCACTCGGGGCTGGGGCACAGCAGCACCAGGTTGTCCAGGGCCGCAGTGGCGCGGTGCCGCGCACGCCAAACCTTGTCCAGCCAGCCCGGCACCACCGTGGGCTGGAAATGCGGATACAGCACCAGCCCCTGCGGCATGCCGGCGTAGGGCCAGTGGAGGTGGTAATCGGTGATGCCGCCGTCCCAGTAGGCGCCGCGCGGGCCGCCCGGGATGTCGTGCACGGCCTTCAGCCAGAAGGGGATGGAGCAGCTGGCCAGGATGGCGGGCGAGAGGTTGGCGGCATCCAACCGGGCCTGATGCGTGCGGAAGTCGTCCAGCGGCAAGGGCAGCGCGTCCCGCGGATCGCTGAAGACCACGCGCTCCAGCCACCCGCCCAGCGCGCGCCGGTGCAAGGTGTTGGCGAAGAAGGCACCGGCGTAGCCCAGCGGGGTGCGCAGCCGCCCTTCCCGGCCCAGCACATGCCGGCCGTGGCTGGTGACGACGTGCAGGCGCCGGCAGGGGTGGGACAGGACCTCCCGCGCGCGGGCGCCCAGCCGCTGCTCGATCTTGCGGCCGAAGGCGTGGCTGACGACCTCGGCCGTGGGCTGCTGGCCCGGCGCATGGTCGTAGGTCTGGGTGACATAGTCCTCCGCCAGCTGAGCAAGAGCCGCCTCGGCATCCGGCAGACAGGCACAGGCCATGCGCCAGGCGCCGATGGAGGCGCCCACCAGATGCACCACCTGCGGCGCATCGGCCAACCAGTGCCCGAAGACAAAGCGGTCCAGCGGGTTGAGCACCAGCCCCTTGGGGCCACCCGCCGCGCCAGGCACCAGGTGGACGTCGTGCGGCCGCAGACCGCGCTCGCGCAGCACCGATGCGGCACGGGGCCCGGCGTGGATCTGCAGCGCGTTCATGTGGCGACGGGCCTGCTCAAGCGCCTGGACATGGACAGCCCCCCGGGGCGGTTCGATGCCATCTGCAACCGCCCAGCCCGGAGGCGGGCGTCCAGATCCAAACGTGCCCGCAAGAACACGGCGTCAGCGCGGCTGCCCCAGCCAGCGCTGCACCAGGCGCACCCAGTAGCTCGCGCCCACGGGGATGAGTTCGTCGTTGAAGTCGTAGCTCGGGTTGTGCAGGGTGCAAGGGCCTTCGCCGTGGCCCATCTCGCGGTGCAGGCCGTCGCCGTTGCCGATGAAACCGTAGGCGCCCGGCCGGGCCTGCAGCATGTAGGAGAAGTCTTCCGAGGGCATCACCGGCTCCTGCTCGATGGCAAGCGCCACCCCCACCACCTCGCGCGCCACCTCGGCGGCGAACAGCGCCTCACGCTCGTGGTTGGTGGTGGCCGGCACGCGGCGAATGAACTCGAAGTCGCACTCGGCACCAAAGGCGGCGCAGGTGTGGCGGGCGATGTCTTCCATGCGCTGCGCCACCAGGTCCATCACCTCGGCCGTGAAGGTGCGCACCGTGCCTTCCATGGTGCAGGTGGGCGGGATCACGTTGATGGCTTCGCCCGCCTGCAGCAAGGTGATGGACAGCACGGCGGTGTCCACCGGCTTCTTGTTGCGGCTGACGATGGTCTGGAAGGCCTGGATGAGCTGTGCGGCCACCACCACCGGGTCCACCCCGCGGTGCGGCATGGCGGCATGCGCGCCCACGCCCTTCACCGTCACCTTGAAGGTGCTGCCCCCGGCCATCACCGGCCCGGGGCTGAAGGCGATGGCGCCCGCAGGCAGGCCGGGCCAGTTGTGCATGCCGAAGACGGCCTCCACGGGAAACTGCTC
>JBMLPD010000322.1:0-7060 GCA_049242285.1 Rubrivivax sp. | reverse complement strand
CCATCATCCCGTGCACGCTGTGCGGCAGCCAGGACAACCTGCAGCGCGTGCAGGTGAAGAAGATGATCCACGAGTGGGAGCGCCAGTACCCGGGGCGCATCGACAACATGTTCTCGGCCATGGGCCACGTCGTGCCCTCGCACATGATGGACCGCAAGCTCTACCCCTTCCAGACGCTGCAAGCTACCGGGGTGGCCGACCCGCAGGGCGACCGCGCCTTTGACGAGGACGAAGACGAGACCTGTGCCCCGGCAGCGGCCGGAGCGCAGACCATCCGCATGGATGCCATCGGGCGAGCCGGTGGCGCCGCTGAAGCCCATGAAAGGAGCAACCCATGGTCGCAAGAGCAATCGCCCGAGCCCTGAACCAGGGTGAGGGCGCAGAAGACAGAAGCGCCAAAGTCAACGCAAGCACCCCTCGCCGCTGGGCCGGCACAGCCGCGCTGGCAGTGCTGGCGGCGACGCTCACCCTCGGTGGCTGCGCTGGCCTGACCACCCTCAGCAGCGAAGTGGCCAGCTACGGTGAATGGCCTGCCGGTCAGGCCGCGGGCACCTTCGCTTTCGAGCGCCTGCCCTCGCAGCGAGCCCGTGAACAGGAGCAGGACACGCTGGAAGCCGCGGCACGCCCCGCGCTGGAGGCGGCCGGCTTCAAGCCCGTGCCACCCGGCGCCGAGCCGCAGGTGCTGGTGCAGGTCGGCGCGCGGGTCACGCGCGCCGACCGCTCCCCCTGGGACGACCCGCTGTGGTGGCGCGGCAGCTACGGCACCTGGATTCATGGCCCCTGGCCCGGACCTTCCTGGCGCCTGGGCCTGCGCATGGACTCACCCCGCTATGACCGCGAGGTGGCCGTGCTGCTGCGCGACCGCACCAGCGGCAAACCCATTTACGAAGCTCGGGCCAGCAGCGACGGTTACTCCAGCGGCAGCGCTCAAGTCCTCGCGGCCATGTTCGCCGCCGCGCTCAAGGACTTTCCCGCCGTGGGCCTGAACCCGCGCACGGTGGTGGTGCCGCTGGCGCGCTGAGCGCGTACGCCGAGGGCCTGCCCCGGGTGCGGTTCAGAAGCTCTGGTGTGCTGGGCTTCCAGGGTGTTGCGGGGAAGTCAGGCCTCTTCGTTCTTGATTTGAGGGTCGGTGCTGGGTAGGAAGCTCAGCATTTGGCCGTCGTCGTCCACCTCGGCAAACAGCAGCACCACACCGCGCAAGGTGTAGCTCCCGGGGCGCCAGGTACAGACCACCGCGTCCACCCACTCGCCGCTTGTCGCTCCTGGGGAGCGGGTCGCCACAAGGTAGTTGCGACCGTCCAGGGCTGCCTCGTGCCCCCTCGTCTTGACGGCCGCACCCACCAAGCGAAGCCTCGTGCCCTCAACCACGGTTTCAGCAAAGCCAATGGTCAACTCGCCGGGCAATCCGGCCTGCGTTTCAGTCGTCAGCGGCTGCTCCGCGGGAACAGGTTGATGCTCGGCATCAAAGTAGGCGCACAGGGCCACGCCGCCCCCCGTGTTGACAACCTTGACGGTGTATGGGGAACGAGAAGTCATGTTGGACTCCTTGATGCAGTTGTCAGGAAAGACGGCATGCGGGCTCCGAGGTCACCGTTCACGCTCCTGCTGCAACCAGGTCAGCGCCGCTGCTCGATCAGCGCTTTGAGTGGCATCACCAGCCAGACAGGCATCCACCCAAAGCCAGAGGCGGGTGATCTCTGAGTGCACACGCAGCCAATCCCGGTGAGCAGCCAACAGCGAATCCGCAGCCCGGCAGTGTGTCTGCGCGCGCGCCGGTTGATCGCGCTGCAGATCGGCCTGCAACTGCAGCAGTCGCAGCGCCGCGACAAGCAGTTGCTGGTCGTGCGGGTTTCGCTTTCTGGCCTGCGCCACGCGCGCGGCGACGCGCTCGAGCCGCTCCTGCGCCAATGGGCACTGGGCACCCGCGCAGCGGGGCCGCAGGGCCTGGGTCAGCAACATCGTTTGGCGGGGCAGCCAGCTGTCCAGCGGGCCGCGGTCCGGGTGCAGGTCTTCCAGCCGGCCGAACAGCTCCCACGCGCGCCTGGACCGGGCTGCCGGCCCCGCAGGCCACAGCAAAAGCTGATCCGCAGCAGCCTCCACCGCAATGAAGCCCCAAGCGCGGTTCACAGGATCGGCACTCACCAACCTCTCAGCACTGGCCGCCGCACTGTTCAACAGCCCGAGTGCTCGCGCATCACCCAGCTCGTTCAATGCCACGCCCAGAAATCGCTGATAGCTCGCTTCACTTGCCAACAACTCCAGGTTCTTCGGATGACTCTGGCGCAGGTGCTGCACCCGGACCAGCGCAGTGTCAAACAGATCTGCAGCCCGGCGATGGCGCCCGGCACGGCTCCATGTGGTGCCGAGCCAAGTGACGCTGTCGGCCCAGTCGCTTTGCAAGCCCGTGTCGTGGGGCCGCTCCGACATGACCCTCTCCTTCAACTCCAGCGAACGACGAAATGCCCGTTCTGCTTCGTGCAGGCGCCCCTGTGCCAGGTACAAAGTGCCTTGGTTGTTCTCGGCTGAGGACAGTTCGGCTGCGGCATCCAGGTCGTTGGGCGATTCCATCAACCAGCGCTCACTGATCTCCCGATGACGGCCCAGCCAAACCCCAGCCTCCTCCAGGTTTCTTTGGCGATACTGCGCGTGCCCCAGCCAGAACGCCGCATTCCCCTGCACCTGGCGCCAAGCGGGCGCCAGGTCGGGGGTGGGCGGCTCCTCCCGCATCAACTCATTGGCTGCTCGCAAGGGCTCGAGCGCTGCGTCGAGGTCGCGCTTCGCGACCCGTACTTCCCCGATCAAGATCAGTGCCTTGGCCCGCTGGAGCCTGGTGACCGGGCTGAGTCGTTCTTGCCTGCCCAACACCTCGAGTGCCTGGCCGCCTACACCGTATAGCAAATCCAGCCGCCCCACCGGCCGCAGCTTGTCCGCCAGTTCGCCCAGCATGAAAGTCAGCACCTCCTGGGCCTGCCATTGCGCAGCTTTTGCGCGCTGGGCCTGCCAGACGCTGCCTGCCGTGAGCCCTGCCAACAAGAGGATGGCCAAGACGCCCAGCCCTACCGCCCAACGGTTTCGTCGCACGAACCGCCCGAGCAGATACAGATGCCCGTCGGGCCTGACACGGACGGGCTCGTGGTCAAGCCAGCGCTGCAGGTCATCAGCCAGTGCCTGTGCGTTGGCATAGCGTTCCGCAGGCTGTTTCTTGAGTGCATGGGCAACGATGAGATCCAGGTCGCCCTTGAGCAGTCTGGCTTGGCGCGCGACCGCCGGTTCACCGGACGCGGCTGCCACGCTGGAAAGCCGCCGGGGTTCGATCTCGACCACGGCCTTGAGACGGTCCAGAGGGGTGCGGGTGCCGCCCTCGGTGGGGTGACGGCCGCTGAGCAGCAGATAGAGCAGCACGCCCAGGGCGTACACATCGGTGGCGGTGGTGACTTCGGCCTGCTGGATTTGTTCGGGCGCCGCGAACTGGGGCGTGAAGGCGCTGCCGGCATGCTGCGTCAATTCGGCGGCGGGCACCCCCTCCTGCGCCTGAGTGGCATCAACCAGCAGCTTGGCGACGCCGAAATCCAGCAGCTTGACCTCGCCCGCTGCGGTCACCAGGATGTTGCTGGGCTTGAGATCACGGTGCAGGATGAGGCGCGAGTGGGCGTGCGCAACCGCCGACAGGACATCCAGAAACAGGCGGATGCGTCCCGCAACGTCCAGACCGCGCTGCGCACAGAACTTGTCGATGGCTTGTCCTTCGACGTACTCCAGCACCAGGTACGGCTGCCCGCCCTCGTGCAGCCCTGCATCCAGCAGCCGAGCGATGTGCGGGTGCGAGAGCCGGCCGAGGAGCTGGCCCTCGCGCATGAAGCGGCGGGAAGGGCCTTTGCCGAAAAGTCCGGGCTTGAGGAACTTGATGGCCACCTGGGCGTCGAAGCGGCCATCGACTCGCTGCGCCAGCCACACGGTGCCCATGCCCCCTTGACCGAGTTCGCGCTGCACCTCGTAGGGCCCGATCCGCTGGCCGATGAGCTCAGGCCCCACCCCCGCGTCAGAAACAACACCGGTGGCAGCCTCCTCCTCCAGTGCATCCAGAAAGCCTTGGCGTTCCAGTTCTGCGGCATGTACCAAAAGGCCCGCAAGGCCCTCGGTCAAGGCCTGGTCCTCAGCGCGCAGGCTGTCGACGCGCTTCTGTTGCTCAGACGCGGGCAGATCAATCAGGTCATCGAGCAGGGGGCCGAGTCGGCCCCACGGCAGTGAATCCTGTTTCATACCTTGATCCGGCTTCATGCCTTGAGACTGACCGCGAGGAAGCGCCGCGCCTTCTTCCAGTCGCGCTGTACGGTACGTTCGGTCATGCCCAAGGCCATGGCGTTGTCGCGCTGCCCTCAACCGGCGCAAAGGCGCAGCGCCACTGCCTGGGCGAGGCGTCGCTCAGGCAGGGGAAAACCGGGCATCGTCAGGCCTGCGCCACGCATCTGGGCCTGTTGCGCGCGCACCCGATCGGTCACGACGCTGCACATGGCCCACGCCGCGTACGCAAGAAAGCGGCTGCGATCCGGGCACTCCCGGCCTCGCGATTCGGCCCAGCGCCGCCAGACTCCGCGCACCAGGCCCCTCGTGTCCAGCAGGGCGAACGCACCAGACGGGCGCATTTGCTTGCGGGACAGGCGGCGCAAATCGTTGTACGGCGCCGCAACGACGCGCCCTGCCGCAGCTCGGTCTCCCGCTGCAGCCGCGCTGGGCATCTGGGTGATGTCGCTCATAGCGCGAGACTCTGGTTGAGTCGTCTGTCGATGGCAATGCGTCTGGCTCTGCCCGCCGCTTCTGCGGTGGAGCCTGTCGGGTTCTGCCTTGGCGTTGCGTTTTGGAGTGATGCAGGTCCTTGCGTCAGAACTTTGCTGACGCATGAAGCGCGGCGGGGCTGTGAACCCGAGGGTCCACCCTGGTTTCATGGTCCGCGGCGCAGGCCTGCCGAGCACCGTCAGCTGACTTCGAGCGAGCCGCAACGCGAGACCCTTTCGGAGAAGAATCGCGAACCAACGTTTGCATGCGAGAAACCATTCGCAGGTCAGGGCGAACCGCTGCGTGCGGCCACCTGGGGGCTGGCGCGCGCGGCCAAGGCGCGCAGGTCGCCTTCCCAGCCCTGCAGCTTGTCGGCCAGATGCCGGCGCTGCGCGGGTGTGGCAGCGTTGTGCAAGGCGGCAGCCAGTTCGCACTGGTGCAGTGCCAGCTGCTCGCGATAGCTGGCGCTCTCAGGGGGCGCCGCCAGCCAGCGCCGCTGCACCACTTGTCGCAGGTCTGCGGCCACCTGCGCAGAAGGCCGGCGGTCCCCCGAGAGCTTGCGCAACGCCCCCAGCATCTCGGCCTGGCTGGCCTGGCGCTCGGCCCACCAGCGCGCGGGGTCGAAGGGCGAGGAGCGCACGCTGGCACCCACCAGGGCGCGCTGTGCGGGCTCCAGCGGGCCGTAGAAGGTCTCGAAGCGCTCGACGGTGCGCTCGGTGGAGGCCTCCCAGCGTTGCTCGGTGCGCGGCTGCATGAACTCCTTGCGTCGCTTGGCGTCGTCCTGCGCCAGCCGCTGCTCCAGCCTGCCCAGTTGCTCGGGTGTGAGCGTGGGCACCAACTCGGACAGCGTGGGCAGCAGGCGCTCGATCAGGGGGTCGACGCGGCGCCGCAGCTCGTCCGACCGGCGGCACACCTGCTGCGGCGTCACCGCCGAGGCCGCCTCTGCGCGGGCCTGCGCCAGCCAGCCGGCGTAGTCGGCCAGCTGTGTGGCGCGGTGCCAGGCGAACCACTGCGCCAGCGCGTCCTTGGCGCGAAGGGACTGCTCGCTGGTGAACGACAGGCGTGAATCCAGCCACCAGTGCGCCAGGAAAGGCCCCTGGTCGTAGCCCAGCCGGACCGCACTGCAACTGGAAAGGCCCACCACCGCTCCCAGAGCCAGCCCGATAATCGGCGCCCTTCTGAGCAGCGTCGAAAAGGTTCTGAACATGGCGTCGAGCAAAGCTTCGAGCATGGCGTTGAACGTGGTGGTGATGGCCGCCGGCAAGGGCACGCGCATGAAATCAGCGCTGCCCAAGGTGCTGCACAAGCTGGCGGGATACCCGCTATTGCAGCACGTCCTCGATGCGGCCGCCCCCCTGGGGGCTGCGCGCACCGTGGTCATCACCGGCCACGGGGCCGATGAGGTGGAAGCCGCCGTGGCAGCCAGCGGCGCCGTGTTCGCCCGCCAGATGCCGCAGCTGGGCACCGGGCACGCCGTGCAGCAGGCGCTGCCCGCGCTGGAAGACGCCGCCGGCACCACACTCGTGCTCAACGGCGACGTGCCCCTGATCCGCACCGACACCGCGCGCACCCTGGTGCAGGCCTGCGCCGGCACGCGGCTGGCGTTGCTGACGGTGACGCTGGACGACGCCACGGGCTACGGCCGCATCGTGCGGGATGCGCAGGGGCGCGTGCTGGGCATCGTGGAGCACAAGGACGCCAGCCCCGAGCAGCGCGCCCTCCGCGAGATCTACACCGGCATCCTGGCCGCGCCCACCGCGGCGCTCAAGCGCTGGGTGGCAGCGTTGAAGAACGACAACGCGCAACGCGAGTACTACCTGACCGACATCGTGGCCCTGGCCGTGGCCGAGGGCTGTGAGGTGGTGACGGCGCAGCCGGCCAGCGATACCGAGGTGCTGGGCGTCAACAGCCCGGTGCAGTTGGCCGACCTGGAGCGGCGCCTGCAGCGCCTGCGCGCTGAGGCCCTGATGGAAGACGGCGTGCGCCTGGCCGACCCGGCGCGCTTTGACCTGCGCGGCACGCTGCACTGCGGCAGCGATGTGGAAATCGACGTCAACTGCATCTTCGAAGGCGAGGTGAGCCTGGGCGACGGTGTGCGCATCGGTGCCAACTGCGTCATCCGCAATGCCCGCATCGACGCCGGCGCCGTGATCCACCCCTTCACGCATATCGACGGCGAGGCCGCGGGCGTGAAGGTGGGGGTGGGTGCGCTCATCGGCCCGTTTGCGCGCCTGCGCCCGGGCGCCGATCTGGGCCCCGAGGTGCACATCGGCAACTTCGTCGAGGT
>JBMLPD010000321.1:0-2571 GCA_049242285.1 Rubrivivax sp. | reverse complement strand
TGTTGCGGCTGCGGCCGCAGCGGACCACGCCGTCGATCATGACCATGCCCACGCCGGGCAGGTCGCCGAGCTGGATGCTTTCCAGCAGGGTGCGGCCGGTGGTGTGCTGGGCACGGTCCAGGAAGACGAAATCAGCGGCGCGGCCGGGTTCGATGAGGCCGCAGTTCAAGTTGCGCAGGCGCGCGGTGTTGCCGGTGGCAAAGCAGAACACCAGCTCGGCCGGGATGTTCCCCAGGCTGGACAGCAGGGCGATCATGCGCAGCATGCCCAGGGGCTGCACGCCCGAGCCCGCCGGCCCGTCGGTGCCCAGGATGACGCGGTGCGGGCACTTCAGCTGCAGCGCCATCTGCGCCGCTGCGATGGCCACCTTCTCGTTGCCGTTGTGCACGATCTCGATGGCGCGTGAGGATTTCTCGCACAGCTCACACACATGCGCCTCGGGCAGCGAGGTGTGGCCACCGTTGATGTGACCGATGACGTCGGCGTCGGCCTCCAGCACCACGTCCTTGTCGATCAGGCCGGAGCCGGGGATGGACGGCCCACCGGTATGGATGGTGCTCTGGATGCCGTGCTTGCGCGCCCAGGCCACCATCTCGCGCGCCTCATAGCCGGCCTTCACCGAGCCCAGGCCCACCTCGCCCAGCAGCTTCACGCCCGCGGCGGCGAGTTCGGCGAAGTCGCTCTCCACCATGCCCTTCTCGATGACGGGGGCACCGGCCAGCACCTTCACCCCCGCAGGGCGGAAGTTGTCGAAGGCGCGCTGCGCCGTGATGGCCAGGGCCTTCAGGCCCACGATGTCCTTGGGCCGGCCGGGCAGGTGCACCTCGCCCGCAGAGATCATGGTGGTGACGCCGCCATTGAGTGTGGAGTCGATCCAGCCGAGCTGGTTCTGGCGCGGCGTCCAGTCACCGAAGACCGGGTGCACGTGGCTGTCGATCAGCCCCGGGGCCACGCAGGTGCGGCGGGCGTCGATCAACAGGTCAGGTTGTTCGGTGTTGCAGTCAGCCTCCTTGCCCACGGCCACGATACGGCCCTGGTCGCAGACGATGGTGTCGGCCTCCAGGAGGGGGCGATCGATGTCGCCCGACAGCAACAAGCCGATGTTACGGATGACAACCTTGCCGGAGGTGGCGGTGGCGGCGGCTTCGGCCATGGAGGGCTCCTTGGGAATGGGGGCGGATGACAGTGGTGCGGGATTCAGGAACTGAGGGCAGGAGGGCTCACCAGCACGGTGCGCAGCACCGCCTCGGTGATGAACTGCTGCCAGTGCGCCAGGGCGACCGGCTCTTCGAGCGCCTCGCCCAGAAACGCCGACAGCGTGTAGCGGTTGGACAGATAGAAATAGCCCATGGAGGCGATCATCAGGTAGACGTCGCGGGCGCGCAAGGCAGGCCGGAACAGGCCGGCCTGCACGCCACTGCCCAGCACGCGCGACAGCACTTCCAGGGCCGGAGAGGAATACTCCCCCGCCCGCGTGGACTTGCCGATGTGGCGCCCGCGGTGCAGGTTCTCGCTGTTGAGCAAGGTGATGAACTCAGGGTGCTTCTGGTAGTAGCCCCAGATGAAAGCGATCACGTCGCGCAGGGCCTGCACGGGCTGGGTCAGGTCCAGCGCCAACCTCGCCTCGGCCTCGTTGAAGCGGCGGTAGATCTCCTCGATGACCGCGACGAACAGCGCCTCCTTGCTGCCGAAGTAGTAATAGATCATCCGGTCGTGCGACTTGGCCGCACGCGAGATCTGCTCGACCCGGGCCCCGGTGAGACCCTGTTTGCCGAAGACCTTGATGGCCGCCTTCAGCAGCGTCTCGCGCGTGGCCTGCGCCGACTGCTCGCGCACACCGGCCTTGCGGGCCGCGACGGCAGGCTTGCGGGCGGTGGCCATGGTCAGCGGCGCGCGGTCTGGCGGTGGGTACGGCGGGTGCGGCAGGGCTTACTGGTCGACGAAAGCCCGCTCGATGACAAAGTCGCCCGGGCGGCTGGTGCTGCCTTCGGCAAAGCCGCGCTCTTCCAGCAGGCCCTTGAGCTCGCGCAGCATGGCGGTGCTGCCGCAGATCATGGCGCGGTCGGTGGCCGGGTCCAGATCGGGGCCGCCCACCAGGCGGGCGAGTTCGCCGCTGCGGATCAGGTCCGGGATCCGGCCCCTGGTGGGGAAAGGCTCGCGCGTGACGGTGGGCACGTAGCGCAGCTGCGCGCCGACCATCTCGCCCAGGAACTCGTGACGCGGCAGCTCCTCGGTGAGGTACTGGCGGTACGCCAGCTCGGCCACTTCGCGCACGCCGTGCACCAGCACCACCTGCTCGAAGCGCTCGTAGACCTCGGGGTCGCGCACGATGGACATGAAGGGCGCCAGGCCCGTGCCGGTGGACAGCAGGAACAGCCGCTTGCCGGGGTTGAGATAGTCGGTCACCAGGGTGCCCGTGGGTTTGCGCCCGACCACGACGGTGTCACCCGGCTGCAGGTGCTGCAGGCGCGAGGTGAGCGGGCCGTCGGGCACCTTGATGCTGAGGAACTCCAGGTGCTCCTCGTAGTTGGCGCTGGCCACGCTGTAGGCCCGCAGCAGCGGCTTGCCGTC
>JBMLPD010000320.1:0-8007 GCA_049242285.1 Rubrivivax sp. | reverse complement strand
GCGCGCCTGGCCGACCACTACCACGTGCAGTTCAGCAGCAACGTGGCGGGCTTGAAGGGCGGCGGCGTGGCGCACGAGTGCATCCTGGACCTGCGGCCGCTGAAGGACAGCTCCGGCATCAGCGCCGAAGACGTCGCCAAGCGCCTGATCGACTACGGCTTCCACGCGCCGACCCTGAGTTTTCCCGTGGCCGGCACGCTGATGGTGGAGCCCACCGAGAGCGAGTCGCTGGCCGAACTGGACCGCTTCTGCGACGCCATGATCGCCATCCGGCAGGAGATCGCGAAGGTGGAATCCGGCGCCTGGCCGCGCGAGGACAACCCCCTCAAGCACGCGCCGCACACCGCAGCTTCACTGCTGGCGGCTGACTGGCGCCGCCCCTATTCGCGCGAGGAAGCGGCCTACCCCGTCAAGACCCTGCGCCAGCAGAAATACTGGCCGCCCGTGGGACGCGTGGACAACGTCTGGGGCGACCGCAACCTGTTCTGCAGTTGCGTGCCGGTGAGCGACTGCGCCGAGGACTGAAGCGCAGGAGACCCCGTTGGCCCTCAGCGGAGTCGACGGGCCCGCACCCAGGCTTTCGAACACAGGGCTTCGACGGGTTCAGTCCGAACGGTGGGTGGGCCGCTGCTCCCGCACCAGATAGCTGTAGAGCACCGGCACCACCACCAGCGTCAGCAGGGTGGAGGTGATCACCCCGCCGATGATGGCGCGGCCCATGGGTGCCTGGATCTCGCCGCCCTCATTGAGCGCCAGGGCCAGGGGCAGCATGCCGAACACCATCGCCGCCGTGGTCATGATGATGGGGCGCATGCGGATCAGACCCGCCTGCAGAAGAGCCTCAGGCACCGAAGCACCTTCGCGTCGCGCCTGGTTGGCGAAGTCCACCAGCAGAATGGCATTCTTGGTCACCAGGCCCATCAGCATCACCAGGCCGATCATCGAGAAGATGTTGAGCGTGCTCTTCCAGAACAGCAAGGCCAGCATCACGCCAATGAGGGACAGCGGCAGGGAGGCCATGATGGCAATGGGTTGCACAAAGCTGCCGAACTGGCTGGCCAGCACGATGTAGATGAAGATCACGGCCAAGGCCATGGCTCCCAGCAGACCCCGGAAGGCCTCGGCCTGCTGCTGCATCTGCCCGCCGACGTCGAAGCTGAAGCCCGGCGGCAGGGGGGTGTCGCTCATGAGCTTGTTCACCTCCTCACCCACCTCTCCCGCGCTGCGGCCCTCCACGCCGGCAAACACCGCCTCGCGCCGCTGCAGGTTCTGGCGCCGGATGATCTCCGGGTTGAACACGGGCTCGATCGTGGCCACACTCTCCAGTGCGATGGGGCTGCCGTCCCTGGCGTAGGCCACGGGCAGGCTGCGCAGCTGATCCACCCGCTGGCGCTGCTCCTGCGGCAGGCGCAGCACCACGCCCACCTGGTCGCCATCGGCGGCCGTCCAGTAGGTGGCGGTCTCGCCATTGACGTAGGCACGCAGGCTGGAGGCGAGCTGCGGCGCGGTGATACCCACCTCGCGCACGGCGTCGGGCTTGAGCTTGACGGCGTAGGCCGGCAGGCCCGGCTTGACCGAGGACTCCACGTCCACCGCCCCGCGGATCTGGCGCACCTTGGCAGCCAACTCATCGGCGATGCGGGCCAATCCTTCGGCGTCGTTGCCTAGAATCGCCACGTAGATGGGGCGGTTGAACCCCACCGAGGCGTCCACACCAGCGATGCGGGCCACGCGGTTGCGGATGTCCTCCTCCACCTGCTTCTGCGAGCGGCTGCGCTCCTTGCGATCGGTCAGGGAGATGTTGAGCCAGGCCTGGTTGCGCTGGCCTGCACCCCCCACCCAGGTGGACAAGGTCTTGACCTCAGGCAGAGCCTTGATCACCCCCTCCACCTGACGCACCTTGGCATCCGTGCGCTCCAGGCTGGCCCCTACCGGCATGCGCAGCGCCAACTGGGTGTAGCCCTGGTCCACCTCGGGCATGAATTCCGTGCCCACCAGGGGTGTCAGGCCCAGGGCGGCCAGGAAGCTCAGCACACCCAGCCCGGACACCACGCCACGCGGGGTGATGGTGGCCCAGCGCCAACGGCGCGCACTCCCCTTGTCACGCCGGCCCTGGCCGTCAAAACCGCGGCCCCAGACAGGCCAGAGAAACAGCCGCCAGCGACGCGCAGAAAAGATCCAGCCGATCAAGCGCTCGTACACGCGGTGCAAGGCCTCCATGCCTGCGTCCACCGCGCGGAGGGCGTGCGACAGCCCCCACACCCGCTGCAGCCGGCTGGAAGGTGGATCCTTCCACACGGAAGACAGCATCGGGTCCAGCGTGAAGCTGACGAACAGGCTGACCAGCACCGCCACCACCACGGTCACGCCAAACGGGTTGAAGAACTTGCCCACGATGCCACCCATGAAGGCCACGGGCACGAAGACGGCGCAGATGGCGAAGGTGGTGGCCATCACCGCCAGGCCGATCTCGTCCGTGCCCTCACGCGCCGCGGTGGGGTGGTCCTTGCCCATGCCCACGTGGCGCACGATGTTCTCGCGCACCACGATGGCATCGTCGATCAGGAGGCCGATGCACAGGCTCAGCGCCATCATGGTCATGAAATTCAGCGTGTAGCCGAAGGCGTAGACGGCGATGAAGCTGGAGATCACCGCAATGGGCAAGGTCAGCCCCGTGATGATGGTCGAGCGCCAGGAGTGCAGGAACAGGAAGACGATCACCACCGTCAGCAGCGCGCCCTCGATCAAGGTGTGCAGCAGGCCGTCCAGCGAGCCCTTGACCCAGTCGCTGCTGGCGTAGATCTGACGCAGTTCCACGTCAGGCGGCAGGCCGCGGCGGATCTCCTCGGCGGCCTTCTTCACCGCCTCGCCGGTGACCACGATGTTGGCGTCCTGCTGCTTGAAGACGTTGAAGTTGATGGCCGGCTGGCCGTTGATGCGGGCCAGGGAATCAGGCTCCCGTTCGCGCTCCACCAGCCGGCCCAGGTCGCCCAGGGTCAGCGCCAGACCGTTGCGCCGCGCCACCACCAATTTCTCGAACTGCCCGGGGTCGCGCACGCGGGCCTCCACACGGATCAGCGCGTCCTGGCGCGGGTCGGACAGCAGGCCCACGGGCTGGTCGGCGTTGGCCTCGCGCAGGGCCTGGGCGATCTCGGCGGGGGTGACGCCATAGGTGCGCAGGCGCTGCGGGTCCAGGTCGATGCGCACCTCGCGCGCGCTCAGGCCGCTGATGTCCACCCGGGCCACACCTTCCACGCGCTGCAGCCGCTTGGCCACGGCCTGCTCGCCCATCACCGACAACTCGCGCGCGCTGCGCGTGGCCGACAGCAGGGCCAGGTTGACCACCGGCTGGCTGTTGTCGCTGTTGAATCGCGCAATCGTGGGCGCCTTGGCATCGCGCGGAAAGGCCGCCTGCACGGCCGCCACGCGGTCGCGCACGTCCTGCATGCCTCGGGCCATGTCGGCATCCAGCACGAACTCGATGCTGGTCTGGCTGCGGCCCTCCAGGCTGCGGGAAGTGATGCGCTTGATGCCGGCCACGCTGTTGACGGCCTCCTCCACCAGCTTGGTGACTTCCTGCTCCACCGCCTCAGGCGACGCCCCGGGGTAGCTCACCTCGATGTAGGCGCCGGGGAAGGAGATGTCGGGCATCTGCTCCACGCCCAGGCGCTGCCAGGAGAACAAGCCGATGACGCACAGGGCCGTCATCACCATGGCGGCGAAGACGGGGTTCTGGATGGAGACGCGGGTGATCCACATGTGCGAGCCCTCGCCTCAGCGGGACGCTGCCGCGGACGGCGATGCCACCGAGCCCGAGGCCGCCTTCACGGAGGCTGCAGCCACCACGAGGGCGCGCGCACCCTCGCGCAGGTTGTCATAGCGCGCAGCAAGCACTTGCGCGTCCTCCGGCAGGCCCTCCACCAGCTCGACACGCCCGCTCGCCGTGTCCTGCCGCCCCAACGTCACGGAACGGCGCCGCAGCACCCCAGCGTCCAGCGTCCACACCTGGTGTTGGCCGGCGCTGGACATGATGGCCGCATCAGGCAGCGTCAACCTGGGCTTGTCGTCACTCACCTTCACCTGGGCCATTCCGTATTGGCCGGCCCGCAGCCGCTCCTGGGGGTTGGGCAGCACCACCGTGACCCCGATGGCACGCGAACCCGGCTCTGCCGCAGGCGCGATGCGCGCAATGCGTCCCGACACGGTCTGGTCCACGCCCTCCACCCGCACCGTCACGGCCATGCCAGGGGCCAGCCGGCCCACTTCATGGGTGGGCACCAGTCCCGCCAGTTCCAGTTCACGCAGGTCCACGACCGTGACCACCTGCTGTTCCATGCCGATCTTCTCGCCGGGCAGCACGTGCCGCTTGGCCACGATGCCCGAGATGGGAGCCACGATGGCCGCCTCTGCCAGCGACAACTGCGTGGTGGAGAGGGAGGCCTGCGCGGCCGACAGTTGGGCGCGTGCGGCCTCCACCGCGGAGCGTGAGCTGTCCACGGCGGCGGACGCGATGAAGCGCTGCGCCGCGAGGGACTCGTTCTGCGCCAGCGTGCGCTCAGCCTGCGCCAGCGAGGCCCGCGCGGATTCGACCATGGCCGTGCGCTCGGCCACACGGGTGGCCGCCTCGGCCGCGTCCACGCGACCGATCACCTGACCGGCACGCACGCGGCTGCCCTCTTGCACGCCCAGCGACTGCAGCGTGCCGCCCACCTTGGAGCGCACGGTGGCAGTGGACGGCGCGGTGAGCACGCCCGAAAACGTCAGCGTCACAGGCATCGGCGCCCAGACCGGCTTGACGATCTCACGGGTCTGGAACTCCAGCGGCGGCGCAGAAGCGGCCATGCCGGGCGCCTTGGCAGATTTCTCGGCTTTCGGCGCCTTGTCGCCGTTGCTGCCACTTTGTGCTTGGTCTGCGTTGGCGGCCGTCGAGGGCCAAAGGCCAGCACCACCGCGAGATTGCACCACCCAAAGAGCTGCCACGACGGCCACCGAGGCCACGGCCGCCGTCCACCACCACGCCTTCTTCATGCCTTCACCTTGTCTTGTGCGGGAGGCAGTCTAGTCGGCGTTTCAACGCCCGCACATCTGGCGCGACGAACTGCAGTGCCGCGCGACGAACCGCGCTTTCCCATGATGGGTGCGTGGACAATGCCCACCCTGTCATCGGGCCTTTGGTTCACGCCTCGAGCCCCTGTACTTCTGCTTCAACACCGATCCCATACCCCATGAAACTCAAGACCCTCGCCGCCACCGTCCTCGCCTGCGCAACCCCTCTGATCAGCCAGGCCGGCCGCCCCTTGCAGACTGAAGACGCCGGCATTCTGGAAGCCAAGACCTGCGAGGTGGAAGGTGCGATGGACCGGGCCCGCGTGGCCGGTGCTCCTGCTCTGCGCGACAGCGCCCTGCAGCTGGGCTGCGGCGTGGGCTTCAACAGCCAAGTGGCGCTGGCCGTGTCCACCGCTTCCGACGTCACCGACCGCGTACGGGGCATGCGCCTGGGCGGCAAGACCGAAGTCTGGTCGGCTGGCGGTGCCGACGGTGCGGCCCTGGCCTTGGCCTGGGGCATTGACCGAGCTCGCGCCGGCTCAGGCGGCGGCTGGAAGACTTCTGGCGTGGACGCGCGCGCCGTGGTCAGCGCCCCAGCCGGGCCGCTGACCTGGCACCTGAACGTCGGCCACGAGCGCGACACCCAGACCCGCAGCAGCACCTCCGCATGGGGCGTGGCCCTGGAGCATGAGGGTTATGGCCCCCTGGCGCCCATGGCCGAGCTGTTTGGCAACGATCTCGAAGCGCCTTGGTGGAACCTGGGCCTGCGCTACACGATCGCCAAGGACAAGGCCTGCATCGACATGTCCTACGGCCGACAGATGACCGGGGGCACGCCCAGCCTGCTGACCGCAGGATTCAAACTGGTGTTCTGACCTGCGTGCGGGCCAAGGCCCGCGCAGACTGACGCGCGCAGAGCCAGCCCATGGCGGCGGCTGCGCTGGCGGCCCAGAACGTGGGCTCGTAGCCCACGCGCTCGATGAGCCAGCCCCCGCCAAAGCCACCCAACACGCCAGACAAGCCGTAGCCCAAGATGGTGTAAAGCGCTTGTCCACGGCCCCGCGCCCGGCCCGGGAACAGGCGGTGCACCATGGAAATGCAGGCCGCGTGGTGAGCTGCAAAGGTCACCGCATGCGACATCTGCGCCACGAGCAGCACCCACCCCAGATGCCCCGCTCCCGCCGTGGCAGCAAAGCGGGCCGTGGCCACGGCGGCCACCACCTGCAGCCAGCCGTGGGGGGAGATCTTCGAGAAGAAGCGGCCCTGAGTCCAGAAGAACAGGATCTCCACCGCCACCGCCACCGCCCACAAGACACCGATCGCCGACTTGCCGTAACCCAGATGGGCGAGGTACAGCGAGAAAAAGGCATAGATCGCCGAGTGGGCCAGCACCGTGAAGAATACCGAGGCAAAGAACCAGGCCACCTCAGGCTGCTGGAGCAGATGCAGGACAGCGGGCGCGGGTTCGTCATGCGCTGCGGACTCGCCGCCGCGCGGTAAACGCAGCGCAGCCCACAGCAACAAGCCGTTCATGACCGCGACGATCCACGGGAAGGCACGCACGCCCAGATGGTCCAGCACGAGGCCAAAGGCAGACACCGAGACGATGAACCCCACTGAGCCCCACACGCGCACCCGACCGTAGCGGCCCGCATCCATCCCCTGGCTGTTGCTGAGCAGGTGCGCCAGTGAGGTCTCGTAGAGCGGCACCACCCCGCTGTTGGCCAGGAAGAGCATCGCCGTCACAGCCGCTACCGGCCAGAGGCTCTCAACAAACAGCAGACTCAAGCCTGAGACCACGCAGCCCACGCAGGCCAGGCGAATGAGGGTTACACGCTGCCCCGTATGGTCGCCCAACCAGCCCCAGACGTAGGGGCCGACGAGGCGCGTACACGACTGCAAGGCCGCGATGCCCCCTATGGCCCAGGTGGTGAACCCCAGCTCCTTGAACCACAGCGGCGCATAAGGGTTGAACAGCCCCAAGGCCGCGAAGTACGTGAAGGAAAGCAGGGCAAAGGCCGGCAGCGGCGCCGGCAGGGGCGCCGGCAGCAGCGCCAAGGGCGGCTTCAAGCGCCGGGCCTCGACACGCTCGGGCCAGTCACCAGGCTCATGCCTGGGCGGCCAGTGGCGTCGTGGGCAGCACCACATCGCCGCACTGCGCGCGGTGCCGCAGCGCATGGTCCATCAGCACCAGGCCCAGCATGGCCTCGGCAATGGGCGTGGCGCGGATGCCCACGCAGGGGTCATGCCGCCCGAAGGTCTCCACCGTGGTGGGCGCGCCGGCCCGGTCCACCGAACGGCGCGGCAGCCGGATCGAACTGGTGGGCTTGATGGCGATGGACACCACGATGTCCTGCCCGGTGGAAATGCCGCCCAGCACCCCACCGGCATGGTTGCTGGCAAAGCCCTCGGGCGTGAGTTCGTCGCCATGGACGCTGCCGCGCTGCGACACCACGGCCAGCCCGTCGCCGATCTCCACGGCCTTGACGGCGTTGATGCCCATCATGGCGCAGGCGATGTCGGCGTCGAGCTTGTCGTACAGCGGCTCCCCCAGGCCCGGGGGCACGCCGCGCGCCACCACGCGGATGCGCGCGCCGCAGGAGTCGCCCGACTTGCGCAGCGCGTCCATGAAGGCTTCCAGAGCGGGGATCTGGCTGGCATTGGCGGCGAAGAAGGGGTTGTGCGGGATGTGGGCCTCGTCCTCGAACGGGATTTCCACCTCGCCCAGGGCGGTCATCCAGCCCGTGACCGTGAGGCCGTGCTGCGCGCGCAGCCACTTGCGGGCCACCGCACCGGCCGCCACCATGGGCGCGGTCAGGCGCGCCGAGGAGCGGCCCCCGCCCCGTGGATCGCGCAAGCCGTACTTGCGCCAGTAGGTGTAGTCGGCGTGGCCCGGGCGGAAGGTATCCAGCAGGTTGCCGTAGTCCTTGCTGCGCTGGTCGGTGTTGCGGATCAGCAGGG
>JBMLPD010000319.1:0-1211 GCA_049242285.1 Rubrivivax sp. | reverse complement strand
CGATCACCCCACCGTCTTCACGCGTGATGACGATGGTGGCCGAGCGCGGACGGCCCGGGCGGCCGTAGCCCTTGTTGCCCGGCCAGAGGCTCTCAGGTGCGCCACCTGGCTTGGTGTTCTCGCCCGGGTGCTGGATGTTGACGAACAACGTGCGGCCGTCAGGCGTCTCGGTGATGCCGGTGACCTCGGCGCCCGCGGGTGCCACCAGGAAGCGGCGCAACTTGGCGTCGCCCAGCGTGGCACCGACAAAGGTCTCCTGCCTGCCCGTCTGCTCCACGCCATTGACCACCATGCGGTTGTTGACCGTGACCTTGCCGCCGTCTCCCACCTGGCCCGGAATGGCCGCCAGCAGCATGCAGCCCGACTCGTCGGTCATGGCGCCGTCGTCGGTCTGGATCCAGCAGATGCCGGTGGCCTTGCTGAACCACAGGCCGTCAGGGGAAGAAAACGCGTTACCCGCCGTCAGCTTGGAAAGGTTGGCCTCACCGGCATCTTCTTCTGCACCGAACAGGAAGATGTCCCAGGTGAACTTCGTCGAGGTGGCTGCGAAGCCCTCTTCGCGGAAGCGGATGATGTGACCGTTGGGGTTGCCCATGCCCTTCTTGCCATCCACGTCCATGTAGGCGCGCGGGTTGGCGGCATCCACACGCCCGGGGGTGCGGTTGGCCGCGCTGTTGTTGGTCAGCGCGAAGTAGACCTCGCCGTTGCGGTAGTTGACGGCGCCCCACTCCGGGCGGTCCATCTTGGTGGCGCCCACGGCGTCGGCCGCCAGCCGGGTGTGGACGTAGATGTCAGCCTGGTTCTCGAACTTGAAGCCGGCGAAGTTGGCAATGCGCGGGTCGGCGAAGCTGAGTTCCACCCACTCGCCCTGCCCCGTGGCGTCAAAGCGCGCGGCGTACAGCTTGCCCTCGTTGAGGTACTTGTCGCCGGCCGCGATGCCGCCGCCCACGTCCTTCGGGTCCCACAGGGCCGTGCTGACGAACTTGTAGATGTACTCGTTGCGCGCGTCGCAGCCCATGTAGAAGGCCAGGGGCTTGCCGGCCTCAGGCAGACTGCACACGGCGGCCTCGTGGGCAAAGCGGCCCATGATCACGCGCTTGACAGGCGTGGCGTTGACGTCCAGCGGGTCGATCTCGACGTTGTAGCCGAAGGTGTGGGCCTCGTTGCGGAAGTCGGCCTCGGCGTTGCGGCCAGGCGCTGCGGCGTTCCAG
>JBMLPD010000318.1:0-2168 GCA_049242285.1 Rubrivivax sp. | reverse complement strand
CGCACGCCGAACTGCTGGCGCTGGACGGGCGCTATGCGCGGATGTGGCGGCTGCAGCAGGCTCAGTAATGAAACCGCAGCTGCGCGATCTGCAGTTCGCCGTCCGCCATCCGGTACACCATCCGGTGCTCGTCCGTGATGCGGCGTGACCAGAAGCCCGACAGGGCGTGCTGCAGCGGTTCCGGCTTGCCGACGCCGGCGAACGGATCACGCTGCACTTCCTTGATCAGCTTGTTGATCCGCTCGACCATCCGGCGGTCTTGGCGCGGCCAGTGCAGGTAGTCCTCCCACGCTTCGTCGGAGAACGTGAGCTTCACTGCGCAAGCTCTCGCGGCGTCCCTTGGCCGGCACTGAGTTGCGCGATCGAACTCAGCAGGCGCCGCGCGTTGGCGGGGCTGCGCAGCAGGTAGGCGGTTTCCTCCAGCGCCTTGTAGTCTTCCAGCGACAGCATCACCACGGCCTGCTCACCGTTACGGGTGATGATCAAGGGCTCGTGATCGTTGCAGACACGGTCCATGGTGCTGGCCAGGTTGGCGCGGGCAGAAGAGTAGGTGATGGCGTCCATGGGGTGTCACTCCGTCGACAAATCGATACGTTTTATTGCACAAGTCTGGGCGGCAATAGAGGCCTGCCCCGACGAACCTGTCCGTTCCCGCTGCAGTGCCCGCCCCTCACACCTGCGCTCGCTGCTTCGGCGCGTCGGCCGTGCCGAAGCAGCTGTTCTTCAGCGTGCGCTGGTTTTCGAAGATGGAGCCCTGGTGCAGCGGGGCGGGCAGGGCGGGTTGCGGTATGGTCATGGTGACGATCTCCACAGCGGCAGCGGCAGGACCCGCATCTTCGCGCCGTGGCGGCGTTTGGAAAAGATCTGGTTTGTGCCTACACGGCGCCCATGAGGACAGGAGCGACGATGCAACACCCTGCGCAGGAAGCGGCCCGGCTGCTGTGGAACTGCCGTGTCTCGGGCACGGTGATGGCGGCGCTGCCCGAGGCCCTGCGCCCGCGCGATGCGGCGGCTGGCCACGCAGTGCAGGCGGCGCTGCCGGGCGTGGCCGGGCAGCGGGTGGTGGGTTGGAAGATTGCAGCCACCAGCGCGGCCGGGCAGGCGCACATCCAGGTGGACGGGCCCTTGCCCGGCCGCATCCTGGAGGACTTCGTCCACCCCATGGGTGCCACGCTCACGCTGGCGGGCAACCGCATGCGGGTGGTGGAGCCCGAGTTCGCCTTCCGTCTGGGCGCGGACCTGCCCCCGCGCGCGGCGCCCTATACGGCACCAGAGGTGCTGGCGGCCACGGCCGCGCTGCACCCGGCCTTCGAGCTGCCCGATTCGCGCTTTGCGGATTTCGCCCGCGCCGGCAAGGCGCAGTTGATCGCCGATGACGCCTGCTGCGGCCGCTTCGCCTTCGGGCCGGCTGCGCCTGAGGACTGGCGCACGACGGACCTGGCGGACCACCGCGTCCAGGCCACGGTGCAGGGTGCGCAGGGCTCGGTGCGCTACACCCGCGAAGGCCAGGGGCGCGCCTTGCTGGGGGACCCGCGCACCGCGCTCACCTGGCTGGCCAACGAACTCTCGGCCCTGGGCATCGGCCTGCGTGCCGGCGACTGGGCCTCGTGCGGCACCTGCATGGTGCCGCTGGAGGTGCTGCCCGGCGACCGCGTGCAGGCCGATTACGGCGCCTTCGGCCGCATCGAGATCGGCCTGTCGGCGTAGCGCCGCTGCAGGGCCGAGGCGCTGCCGCCGCTGGCTCACCCGCGGTCCGCGCAGGGCCATGACCCCGACGCCCATAATCCGTCGCCCATGAAAACCTCCTCTTCCCACCTGCTGCGCACCTTTGTCACCGGCGCCCTGGCCGCCTTGCCGGTGGCCGCCACGGTGTTCGTCTTCTGGTGGGCGGTGAGCCTGCTGTGGCGCTGGCTCGGCCCGGGCAGCGCGGTGGGCTCCGTGCTCAGCGGCATCGGCCTGGGGGTGAGCGGCTCGGAGTTCGTCGGCTACCTGCTGGGCCTGGGCATCGTGGCCCTGGGCATCCTGCTGCTGGGCGTGCTGATCGAGCGCGCCATCGGCCGCAGCATGGCCCGCCTGGTCGACCGGCTGCTGCGCCGCATTCCCCTGGTGCGCACGGTGTGGGATCTGGCGCAGCGCATGGTGGGCCTGCTGCAGCAGAACCCGCCCGG
>JBMLPD010000317.1:0-2432 GCA_049242285.1 Rubrivivax sp. | reverse complement strand
GTAAGCCAACAGATTTACAGTCTGCCCCCTTTAGCCACTCGGGCACCCCTCCACGAAGAACCCGCAACTGTAGCACAGCCTGCGGGATGTCAAATGCCCCCGCGATCACCCGGCGCGCCATCGGCGGGCGCACCCAATGACCACCAGTCGACGCGATCGGCCGTGGCCAGGAAATGGCTGCCTTCGGCCATGAACAGCTTGTAAAAGTCATTGGAAGGGTGGCGGGTGCGCAACACCAGGGCCGCAGACGGACCGGGGCCCACGGCCTCGTCGAAGAAGGCCTGGGCCTTGGAGCCCCACAGCAGAAACGCTGGCGGATCGGCACGCTCAGACAGATTCTTGATGATCTCGGAGGTAAGCACTTGCCAACCACATGCCAGATGGCTGCCAATGCGACCCACCTCCACGGTCAGGGTCGGGTTCAACAACAGCACGCCCCGGCGGGCCCAGTCATCGAGCGCCCAGCACGCCGGCGGGCGAAATCCAGGCCGGTCCGCAGCCAGCACCGCGAAGATCCGGCGCAACGAAGGCGGTCTGGCGGCCCGGGCTGAAAACGCCAGGCCGTCAGCGTGGCCCGCCGTCGGATAGGGGTCCTGACCCAGTACCACGACCTTCACCTGCTGCGGCGGCGTCAGTCGAAGCGCCCTGAGCGGGTCGTCGGGTGCGATGGGCCGATGGGCCGAGACCTGCCGGATGCGACTGGCCACCGCGTCGAGACGGTCCGGCGTCCACCCGGGCAGGGCGGCGTGCCAGGCTTGCGGCAGACTGGCGAAGGCTGCCGGCAGGTCGTCGGCGGTCATGCGAACAGGTCGCGCAGGGCCCGGCCTGGATCCGGTGCGCGCATGAAAGCCTCTCCGACCAGAAAGGCATGCACGCCCGCCGATCGCATCCTTTGGACATCGGCACGCGCCAGGATGCCGCTCTCGGTGACCAGCAGGCGATCATCCGGAATGCGGTGCAACAGGTCCAGCGTGGTGTTCAACGACACGTCGAAGGTTCTGAGGTTGCGGTTGTTCACGCCCAGCAGGGGCGTCTTCAGGCGCATGGCCCGGTCCAGCTCTGCGCCGTCATGAACCTCGACGAGGACGTCCATGCCGAATTCGAGGGCACAGGCCTCCAGCTCGGCCATCAGGCCGTCCTCCAGACAGGCCGCGATCAACAGGATGCAGTCCGCCCCCATGGCACGGGCTTGGACCACCTGGTAGGCGTCGATGAGGAAGTCCTTCCTCAACACGGGCAGGCCGCAGGCGGCGCGCGCCTGCTGCAGGAAGGCCGCGCTGCCCTGAAAGAAGCGCTCGTCGGTCAGCACGCTCAGGCAGGCCGCCCCGCCCGCCTCGTAACTGCGGGCGATGTCGGCCGGCACGAAGTGTTCGCGCAGCACACCCTTGCTGGGGCTGGCCTTCTTGACCTCGGCAATGACCGCCGGCTGCCGCGCCGCCACGCGGGCGCGCAAGGCCGCAGCGAAGCCTCGTGGCGGGCCTGCGGCCAGAGCCTCCCGGCGCAGGTCGGACAACGCGCAGGTGGTGCGCGCCTGCGCCAGCTCCTCCTGCTTGACGGCCACGATGCGCTGCAGGATGTCGGACATGGACAGTCCCTCAGGCAGCGGCAGGCGCCGGCCGCAAGCGGTTGGTGACCGCCACGAACTGGCTGAGCCTGGCCAGGGCGGCACCGCTGGCCACTGCCTCGCGTGTCATGCGCACGCCCTCGGCCACGCTGGGTGCCACACCCGCGCAGTAAACCGCAGCACCGGCATTGAGCAGCACGACGTCGCGCACGGGCCCATCCTCATTGGCCAGGGCGCGCTGGATGCACTGCACCGATTCCTGCGTACTGGCCACCTTCAGGACGCGTGAGTCGTAAACCGGAAGGCCGAAATCGCTGGGGTGCACGACGTACTCGCGCACCTGCCCGTCCTTGAGTTCACCCACCAGAGTCTCGCCCGACAGGGAGATCTCGTCCATGCCGTTCATGCCGTGCACCACCATCACGTGCTCGCTGCCCAGGCGCTGCAGCACGCGCACCTGGATGCCCACCAGATCCGGGTGGAACACGCCCAGCAGCTGGTTGGGCGCCCCGGCAGGATTGGTCAAGGGCCCGAGGATGTTGAACATCGTGCGCACACCCAGCTCCTTGCGCACGGGGGCCGCGTGCTTCATGGCGGCGTGATGGTGGGGTGCAAACATGAAGCCGATGCCTGTCTCGGCCAGGCACTCGGCGACCTGGGTGGGCTGCAACCCGATGAACGCGCCCAGCGCCTCCATCACGTCGGCCGAACCTGACGTGGACGACACGCTGCGCCCTCCGTGCTTGGCCACGCGGGCACCGGCTGCTGCTGCCACGAACATCGAAGCCGTCGAGATGTTGAAGGTGTGAGACGAATCACCTCCCGTGCCCACGATGTCCACGAGGTGGGTGCGGTCTGCCACATGCAC
>JBMLPD010000316.1:0-1979 GCA_049242285.1 Rubrivivax sp. | reverse complement strand
CCGTCACCGTCACCGTCACCGCGCCGCACAGCGCCAGCACCGCCCTGAGCCTGTGCGATCAGCAGCACGGTGGTTCCCTGCGCACGCAGCTGGCGCAGGGCGTCGAACGGGGCCTGCGTCTGCCGTGGCATGAGCACAGCCGTGGGCTCAAGGGGTGTGCCCCAGGCCACGGGTGATCGCCGCCTCTGCGGTCGCCCGACACATCCGTTCGCACTGAGCCTGTCGAAGTGCCCGCAAGCGCTTCGACAAGCCCGTCCTGAGCGAAGTCAAAAGGGGGCTCAGCCCGAACGCGTTCTTCGGGAACGCCGGCTTCTTTGCAAACGCCGGCCTCTTCGCGAACGCCGGGCGCGGCCCTGGGGCCAGGATTCGCGCAAACCGCCGACCGCAAACCGCAAACCGATGGCGCGGGCCGGGGTCACCTGCAGGCGTTGTTCGTCATGGAGTCGATGACCCTGACCTTGCCGCTGCTGATGTCGGCCCCGGCGGCGGTGGCGGGCAGGACCAGGGCAGTGGCATTCAGGCGCTTGCGGCGCACATCCTCTCCACGGTGCTGGGGCGGGGTGCCGATGCGGGATGCGCCAACGTGCAGGACAGGCCACAGACAGAGATGGCCGGCAGGACAGCCAGGTTCGCGTCATCTGCACCCCGGTGAATCCCCGGGATTGCTAGCATGGGCGGATGCAGCCCGTTGACTTCGAGACCCTCATCGCCACGGCCCGCACCCTGCCCAAGGTGCTGCTGCACGAGCACCTGGACGGGGGGCTGCGCGAGGCCACGCTGCTGGAGCTGCTGGCCGCGCGCGGGCTGCCCGCCCCTGCGCGCGATCTTCCCGGGCTGGTGCGCTGGTTCGACGCGCGCGCGTATGCCGGCTCGCTGGTGGAGTATCTCAAGGGCTTTGCGCTGACGGTGCCTGCCATGGCCACCCCTGAGGCGCTGGAGCGCGTGGCCTTCGAGGCGGCGGAGGATGCACGGCTGGACGGCTGCGTGCTGGCGGAGTTCCGCATCGCGCCGCTGCTGTTCGAGCCGCTGGGGGTGCCGGGTGACGAGGCTGTGGAGGCGATGCGGGCCGGACTGGCGCGCAGCCCCCTGCCCTGCGGCCTGATCGTCTGCGCGATGCGCCAGGAAAGCGATGCCCGGATCGCGCGCGCCGCCGAGCTGGCGCTGCGCTGGCACGGCCGAGGGGTCGTCGCTTTCGATCTGGCCGGCCCCGAAGCCGGCTGGCCCGCCACGCGCCACGCCGCGCTGCTCGCGCGCCTGCGCCGCGCCGGCCTGCCGCTGACCCTGCACGCTGGCGAAGCCGACGAGGGCCTGCGCGTGCTCGAAGCCGCCCGGCTGGGTGCCGCCCGCGTGGGCCATGGGGTGCGGCTGGCCGACCTGACAGCCGGGCCCCAGGGCGCCGCTGCGCTGCAAGAGGTGCGCGAGCATGGGCTGCATCTGGAGGTCTGCCCCAGCAGCAACGTGCACACGGGTGCAGCGGCATCGATCGCCGCGCACCCCATCCGGGCGCTGTGGCAGGCGGGCGTGTCGCTGTCGTTCCATACCGACAACCGGCTGATGTCGCGCACCAGCCCCAGCCGCGAGGCGGCGCTGCTGGTGGCCGAGGCGGGCCTGGGCTGGGACGACCTCCAGCAGATGTCGCTGCAGGCCGCGGCCGCCTCTTTCATGTCACCGGCAGCCAGGCAGGCGGCGAAGGCCCTCGTCAGTGCGTGGGCTCGACCCCCCTGCCAACCGCTATGCTCCACGACTTCCTGAGTGCCCGACCGGCACGCCCTGACGGAGCCCTCCGATGGCCGCAGAAGACACCGCCACCCCGCGTCACATCCGCCTGACCTCCCACCCGGGCCAGGGCGCCACCGGGGCCCCCGCGATCCGCTGGGGGGCTGCCGAGCCCCTGCAGCGCGGCCCGCTGGTGGGCACCACCACCAACCGCAGCCAGCGCAACGTGGTGGGCACGCACAGCGGCAGCTACGGCGTCTACC
>JBMLPD010000315.1:0-2503 GCA_049242285.1 Rubrivivax sp. | reverse complement strand
CTTGCTCACAGCACGCGCCGCTGCCCGGCCCGCAGTCCCTGGCGGGCCGGGCAGCGCCAAAGACCCCAGCGTCGCAGGGTCTGGGCCGATGGCGTGAAGATCAGGCTCTTGTGCCGCCCTTGGCGTGTTGGAGAGCCCCATGAAGAATCTGCTGATCACCTGGTGCCTGGCCTGCAGCGCGGGCTTGGCCTACGCGCACGGCTGCCCGAAGGAGATGGCCGCCATCGACGCGCGCCTGGCCTCCAACCCCAAGCTGTCCGACGCCGACAAGGCCAGGGTGCAGAAGCTTCGCGCCGATGGCGAGGCAGCGCACAAGGCGGGCAAGCACGATGAGTCGATGAAGCTGCTGGCCGAAGCGAAGAAGACGCTCGGGATCTGAGCGCGTGGACCAGCCGCCCGGGTGCGGTTGCCCGGGTCGGCGTGCCCGAGCAGCCCTCGGTCTGTTGATGCGGCGCCAGATCAGGCGGAGCGTGGCCGGAGCGAGCGCTGTCGCCTGCCCGTTCGACAGGCCATCCAGCCTTCACTGAGGATCTGATGCCTGGCGGCGCAACCACGGCCGGTGTCCTGCGTTACCTCGCGGTCGCAGGGTTGGTACTGCTCGGGCTCATGATGAGCCTTGAAGTCGAGGTCGGGTTTTCAGCGCCGGCGGCCGCGCGCCTGTGGTTCTGGGTGCTGCAGATCTCCACCGGCCTGATCGTCCTGCAGTCGGTGCTGTATCTGCTGACGCGCCGCTTCGGTGCCAGCCGCGCGCCCAGCTGGAGCCTGGTGCTGCTGTCGGCCGTGCTGGGCGCGGCCGTGCTGGCCCCCGTCTACTGGCTGATTGGCGAGGGATTGATGCAGCGCTGGCTGGGTTACCCGGCAAACCCCGACGACGACGGGAGCGCCCTGGTGGGTGCCGCCCCAGGACATCTGCTGGTGGCCGAGTACTTCGACATCGTGGGGCCGGTGACCGCGGCCTGGGCGCTGATCTGCCTGCCCCGCCTGCACGGGCTGGTGCCGCCCGTGCTCCGCGCGCCGGCACCACCCGCAGGGCCGCCCCACGCCCAGGCCCCCCGCCAGGCCACGGCCGACGGGACCGCGGCATGCGCGCCCGCGCGCCCGGTGTGGTGTGAGCGGCTGCCCACCGAACTCGGAACGGACGTGATTGCGGTCGCATCGGAGTTGCAGTACCTGCGCGTCTGGACGCCACGCGGATGCGCGCTGATTCTGGGCGCCCTGGCCGACGTCGAAGCCGAAGGGGCGGTGCCGGGCCTGCGGGTGCACCGGTCCTGGTGGGTGGCCTGCGACCATGTCGTCAGCGTCCGGCGCACCGCCAGCGGCGCGGTGTGCCTGATGAGCGATGGCCGACAGGTGCCGGTCAGCCGCCGCCGACGCGCCGAGGTCCTCGCCCGCTTCGGCGACGGCGCCCGCTACCGGGTGGCGGGCGCTTCAGAAGCGGTAGCGCACACCGAACTGGAGTGAGAAGGGGTTGTAGCGCAACGGGCCGGCGCTGCCCCCGGGGTTGCCCGCCTCGTTGTTCAGCCGCACCGTTCCCACCCGCAGCCAGCGAGCATCTCCCGTGAGGCTCCAGCGGGGTGTGAGTGCATACTCCGTACCGGCGATGAGCTGGAAAGCGGCCTTTCTGCCGGCCGAGTACCCGCGTTCACTGCCGCCTGCGCTGGGGGTGAGGTCGATGTCGATCTCCTGCACCCAGCCGATGCCCGCACCCACGTAGGGCGTCCACGCACCGGTGCCGGCAAAGCGGCGCAGGCCGTTGATCAGCAGGGTGTTGGAGGCGAAGTCCCCATCGCGGGCGATGTTGGCGCTGCCTTGGCGCAAGGCGTCCAGCGGGTGCCGGCGGTAGTTCCACTCCACCTCCGCGGCCCAGCCGTTGCCGTAGCGCCAGCCGAAGTCACCGCCCAGACCCAGACCGCCGCCAAACTCGGCACGCAGGCCGTTGCCGGCACCCAGCGCGCCGGACTCGGCCAGGCTGGAGGCGCCGATCCGGCTGTGCTGCCCATACAGCGTGGCGTAGAAGCCCTTCGGCTCGGCCTGTACGAGGGCGGGAGTGGACAGCAGGCTGGTGCAGAGCAGGGGGGCCAGCACCAGGGAAGAAGAACGCAGGGACATGATCGATGACCTCATGGAGTTGTGAATGCAGCCGCACATCAGGGTGACGGCCTGCCCAAGATAGAGGTCACGGGCGCGCGTGGCGAGCGCCGCTGCACCAGCGGTCGGCTGATTGAACGAGCGGGCAGTCGTTGGCGAGGGTGGAACATCGGCTCAGCGGGCTCGCCGGGGCTCGGCAAGCCCGCGCCGGCGGGTCAGCCGCCCTTGGGCAGCCCGATCCCGGGAAAGATCTTGATCACCGCGCTGTCATCCTCACGGCCAAAGCCGGCACTCGACGCCTGCATGAACATCTGGTGCGCCGTGGAGGCCAGCGGCAGGGGGAACTTGGTGGCGCGCGCGGTGTCCAGCACCAGGCCCAGGTCCTTGACGAAGATGTCCACGGCCGACAGCGGCG
>JBMLPD010000314.1:0-1998 GCA_049242285.1 Rubrivivax sp. | reverse complement strand
CTGCCAGGCCCGCACCCCTCACCGCACCAGCTTGGCAATCGACTCGAGGTAGTTCACGAACGCGCCGCGACCGGCCTCGCTGAGGCTGACCGAGGTCAGCGGCTTGCGGTCCTTGAAGCGCTTGTCGATGGTCACGTAGCCAGCCTCCTCGAGCTTTCGCAGGTGCACCGAGAGGTTGCCGTCCGTGGTGCCCAGGTGGGCCTTGAGTGCGCCGAAGTCGGCAGTCTCGGCGCCCACCAGGTACGCCATGACGCCGAGTCGGATGCGCCCATGGATGACGTCGTCCAACGCGTTGATGTCGAACCCGCCCATGGGTTCAGCTCCCGCTCGGCGAGGGTTCGACCAGGCGCGCTTCGCGCATGATGCGCACGCCCGGAACGATGACGGTCAGCACCAGGGCGATGGCGTAGGCGAGGAACTCCTGACCCGTGCCCACAAGCGCCCCCAGCACGGGCACGGTGAGCAGCGCCATCGCGGCATTGAACTGCATCCAGCCCCGGCCGGTCATCACCGCGGCCACCGTCCAGCCCACGCCGTAGACGGCAAGGACGTGCAGGCTGATCGCGTTCATGACAAATGGATCGCCTTTGCGGTAGGCCATGATCGCAGCGCCCACCCAGAAGGCAAAGATGCACCAACTGATGCCGGACCACACGGCGTTGACGGCGCGGTTGCTGGTGTTTTCCGGCCGGCCGCGGTCTCGCCGCAGCAGCACTGTCAGGTGGACGGCAAAGCCAGCGGTGGCCAGCAGCCACGCCAGCACGGCCTGGCCGGCATCGAGCCCGAGCACATCCCGGATGACGGGCCACTGCAACAGGCTGGCAGCCGCAAACCATGCGCCGCCGGCCACGAGGTAGGGGCCTGCCATCAAGGGGGCGTTCTGGCCTGCAGCGGCCAGATTGCGAAGGTACGACAAGTCGGCGGCAGCCGAAGGGGTGGCGTCTGGGGTCATGGTGAGGTCTCCTTTCGTGAGGAAGATGAAGGGAAGCAGGGCGGTCAACCGTGAAAGTACTTTAAACTGCAAAGTACTTCTCGTCAACAGTAATTCGCTTCCGTCCACAGGTTCCTGAAGTTCAGCCCGCGGGGGCGTCCACGGCCCAGGGCCCGTCCAGACGCAGTGCGCCGCCGCGGGCCAGGTCCTGCACGAAGTGCTCCACCCAGGCCTTCAGACCCGGGTCGGGTGAGGCCGTGCGCCCATGGCACTGCCACAGGGCGTGCAGGAAGGGCGTGGCCGCGGCCCAGTCCAGCAAGGCTTCCAGGCGCTGGCGGCCTTCCTCCATCAAGTGGTACTTGATCAACACCTTCACGGCGTACTGCGTGTGGCGCTGCGGATCGGCGCGAAACCCCGCCAGGCGCCGCCGCGCGCGCAGCAATGCCTGATCCACGTCGGCAAACGGCGCGCCGTGGCCGGGGATCACCACCCGCACCGGCAGCGCGGCAATCAGGTCCAGAACCGCTTCGACGTCTTCAAACCCCGGCTCACCCTCGAGTTCGGGAAACACCACGCCGAAGCCGTTTTCCCACAGGGCGTCGGCGGAGATGAGCACGCCGTTCGCACGGTCGAAGAGCATCACCGAATCCGGGTCGTGGCCGGGCGCGGCGATGACATCCCAGTCGCGTCCACCTGCGCGCAGCGGCTGCTCCAGGCTGAGTTCGTCATCAGCCAGAAACGGGGCGCAGCGCTGACCGGAGCGGTCGTGCGTGAGGCGCCGCTGGTCCCAGGCCCTTACCACGGGGAGCATGCCGGGTGCCACGCTGATGGGCATGCCGTGCGCGGCCTTCAGCGCCGCGTTGCCGCCGCAGTGGTCGGAGTGCAGGTGGGTGTTGACCAGGCGCATCAGGGGCTGCCCATTGAGCGCATGCGCCACCAGGGCGCAGGTCTGCCCGGCATGGTTGACATGGCTGGCGTCCACCAGCACAGCCCCCGCTTCGCCCGGGGCGGGGTGGATCAGCACGTTGTTGGACGACAGCCAGCCGCGCTGCAGCACCGTGAGGCCG
>JBMLPD010000313.1:0-3340 GCA_049242285.1 Rubrivivax sp. | reverse complement strand
ACCTCGTGCACGCCGTGGGCAACGCCCTGCTGGCCGACCGCCCCTCGGCGCGCGTGCTGTACCTGCATGCCGAACAGTTCATCAGCGACGTGGTGAAGAACTACCAGCGCAAGACCTTCGACGAGCTCAAGGCCAAGTACCACCAGCTCGACCTGCTGCTGATCGATGACGTGCAGTTCTTCGCCGGCAAGGAACGCACCCAGGAGGAGTTCTTCAACACCTTCGAAGCGCTGCTGGCCAAGCGGGCACACATCATCATGACCAGCGACACCTACCCCAAAGGCCTGGCCGACATCGATGAGCGCCTGACCTCGCGCTTTGACGCCGGGTTGACGGTGGCCATCGAGCCGCCGGAGCTGGAGATGCGCGTGGCCATCCTCATCCGCAAGGCTGCGGCCGAAGGCACGGCCATGCCCGAAGATGTGGCCTTCTTCATTGCCAAGAACGTGCGCGCCAACGTGCGCGAGCTCGAGGGCGCCTTGCGCAAGGTGCTGGCTTACGCTCGGTTCTCGCACAAGGATGTCCACATCGGCGTGGCCCGCGAGGCCCTGCGCGACCTGCTGTCCATCCAGAACCGACAGATCTCGGTGGAAAACATCCAGAAGACCGTGGCTGACTTCTTCAAGATCAAGGTGGCCGACATGTATTCCAAGAAGCGGCCGGCCAGCATCGCCCATCCCAGGCAGGTGGCCATGTACCTGGCCAAGGAAATGACCAAGAAGAGCCTGCCGGAGATTGGTGAGCTCTTTGGCGGGCGCGACCACACCACCGTGCTGCACGCCGTGCGCAAGGTGGCAGCAGACCGCACCAAGAACACCGAACTGAACCAGCAGCTGCATGTGCTGGAGCAAACCCTCAAAGGCTGAGGCTGCATGAACCCGGCCCCAAGCCCTGCCCGCCCATCGACAACGCGCTGCGGTGCGGTGAACAAGCCTGTGGATGGCACCTTGACAAGTCAGCACTTGTCCACAGGCTCGAGGCCGCGGGGCCTGTTGTCCCCAAACGCGGCCTTCTTGCACCAGTACTCATCCACAGGGTTGAAGGCGGTCTAACACCTTGATAAATCAGCGAAAATGAACCTGTCCACAGGCACGGCAGCTGCCTACTATGACCACCACCTTTCAAATTTGAAAACATCATGATCGTCTTCAAGGCAGCCCAGGAACAGGCGCTCTCGGCTTTGCAGTCGGTAGCGGGGATAGTGGAACGTCGCCACACCTTGCCCGTGCTGGCCAACGTGCTGTTGCGCAAGAACGGCTCTGCGCTGGAGTTCACCACCAGTGACCTGGAAATCCAGGTGCGCACCAGCGCCCACCTGGGCGGCGATGAAGGCAACTTCAGCACCACGGTGGGGGCGCGCAAGATGATCGACATCCTGCGCACCCTGCCGGCCGACCAGACGGTGAGCCTCACTGCTGCGGGCAGCAAGCTCACGCTGCAAGGAGGCAAGAGCCGGTTCACGCTGCAGACCCTGCCCAGCGAAGACTTTCCGCTGGTCAACGAGTCGGTGGATTTCGGCACACCGTTCAGCATTCCGCAAAGAACGCTCAAGGGCTTGATCGACCAGGTTCACTTCGCCATGGCCGTTCACGACATCCGGTATTACTTGAACGGCATCCTCTTCATTGCCGAGGGCAAGACGCTGACCCTGGTGGCCACCGACGGCAACCGCCTGGCCCTGGCTCAATCGCCCCTGGACGTGGACGTACCCTCCCGCCAGGAGGTGATCCTGCCGCGCAAGACGGTTCTGGAGTTGCAGCGCCTGCTCAAGGCCGATGCGCAGCAGGCCACCTCCAGTGAAGGCCCTGACGGAGGCGACGAAGGGCGCTCTGCGGCCCTCATCGAGATGAAGTTCGCGCACAACCAGGCGAAGTTCACCTTCTCCGGCATGGAGTTCGTCACCAAGCTGGTGGAAGGCAAGTTCCCCGATTACAACCGTGTCATTCCCAGGAACCACAAGAACTCGGTCACGCTGGGGCGGCAACCGCTGCTGGCCAGTCTGCAGCGTGCGGCCATCCTGACCAGCGAGAAGTTCAAGGGCGTGCGCGTCAACATCGAGCCCGGCCTCATGAGCATAGGCGCCAGCAACGCCGAGCAGGAAGAGGCCAAGGAAGAAATCGAGATCGACTACGAGGGTCAGGCCATCGACATCGGTTTCAATGTCAACTACCTGATCGACGCCCTGGCCAACATGGACGCCGAGATGGTGCGCATAGACCTTCAGGACGGCAACGCCAGCGCCCTGTTTTCCCTGCCTGAACGCCCAGGTTTCAAGTACGTCGTGATGCCCATGCGCATCTGACGAAGCACTTCATGTCAGAACCCACACCCAAGCCCGAAGCCCTTTCCCCCGACACCAGCTATGGTGAAGGCAGCATCCAGATCCTGGAAGGTCTGGAGGCCGTGCGCAAGCGCCCGGGCATGTACATCGGTGACACCTCCGACGGCACCGGCCTGCACCACCTGGTTTTCGAGGTGGTGGACAACTCCATCGACGAATCCCTGGCCGGCCACTGCGACGACATCGTCGTCACCATCCACAGCGACAACAGCATCAGCGTCACCGACAACGGCCGGGGCATTCCCACGGGCGTGAAGATGGACGACAAGCACGAGCCCAAGCGCAGTGCGGCGGAGATTGCCCTGACCGAGCTGCACGCCGGCGGCAAGTTCAACCAGAACAGCTACAAGGTCTCGGGCGGCCTGCACGGCGTGGGCGTGAGTTGTGTCAACGCGCTGAGCAAGTGGCTGCGCCTGACCGTGCGGCGCGACGGCAAGGTGCATTTCATCGAGTTCCGCAAGGGCGTGCCGCAAGACCGCCTGCTGGAGCAGCGCGAAGGCTTTGAGGTCAGCCCCATGCGCATCACGGGGGATACCGACAAGCGCGGCACCGAGGTGCACTTTCTGCCTGACGAGAGCATCTTCACCAACGTCGACTTCCACTACGACATCATTGCCAAGAAGCTGCGCGAGCTGAGCTTCCTGAACAACGGCGTCAAGATCCGCCTGGTGGACGAGCGCAACCAGAAGGAAGACACCTTCGCCTTCGCCGGTGGCGTCAAGGGTTTCGTGCAGTTCATCAACACCGGCAAGAAGGTGCTGCACCCCACCATCTTCGGTGCCGTGGGTGAGAAGGTCAGTGAGCAAGGCACCACCATCACCACCGATGTGGCCATGCAGTGGAACGACGGCTACAGCGAGAGCGTGCTGTGCTTCACCAACAACATTCCCCAGCGTGACGGCGGCACCCACCTCACGGGCCTGCGCGCGGCGATGACGCGCGTCATCAACAAGTACATCGACGACAACGAGCTGGCCAAGAAGGCCAAGGTGGAGATCA
>JBMLPD010000312.1:0-1146 GCA_049242285.1 Rubrivivax sp. | reverse complement strand
AGCATCACCGTGCCCAGCACCGTGGCAAACAGCACCGAGGTCTCGCGCAGCGCCGCCACGCTGGCCACGGGAGCACGGGTCATGGCCCACAGCGCGATGGCGTAGGAGGCGATCGAGGCCGCCCCGCCCATGGCGGCCAAAGGCCAGCGCGCGCGGGCGTAGGCCACCAGCACCTGCCGGCCCTGCGGGCCGCGCCGCCACCACAGCAGCAGGGGATAGGACACTCCGTCGAGGACGAAGAGCCACATCACGTAGCTCAGCACCTCGGTCACGGCCGGTCCGGCCTGGCGCACGCCCAGACCGTCGACGAAGGTGTAGGCGGCGATGATGGCGGCGTTGGCAAAGGCAAAGGCCAGCGCCTTGCCGCGATGCAGGGCCTGACCGGGATGGGCCAGACCCACCAGGGCCACGCCCACCGTGATGCCGATGATGCCCAGCCAGGCGCCGGCCGAGGGCGACTCGCCAATGAGGGCCGTACTGCCCAGGGCCACGAGGAGCGGAGCCACACCGCGCATGATGGGATAGGTGAGCCCCAGTTCGCCATGCTGGTAGGCCCCGGCCAGCGCCACGTAGTAGCCCACGTGGATGACCAGCGAGACCGCCATGAAAGGCCAGCACTCGGGGCGCGGCAGGCCCACCCACAACGCCACGGGCAGCGCCACCAGGGCCCCGAGGACATGCACGAGAGCGGTATCGGCCTGTTTGTCGTCCGATGACTTGACCAGCGCGTTCCAACCCGCGTGCAGCATGGCGCCGCACAGCACGGCCAGCACCACCGGCCAGGTGAGCGTCACGCGGCGCTGCCGCTCAGCGCACAGCGCCGTGCGCGGTCCATGAAGTGCGACAGCGACGGCGTGGGCGCGCCTGCCGTCTTGGCCAGGTCGTCCCAGATCCGCAGCCGCACGGCATCGGCCGCCCCCGGACGGGCGATGAAGGCCTGCGCCTGCTCGGCTGTGAAGGTGCCGCCCTGCAGCTTCAGGCTGCGCCTGGAGTCCTCCGACAGCGCGTCGTGATAGCCCGCGCGCGTGGCGCAAAGGTAACGCTTGGCGTCCACATGGAGCTGGATGCCACCCAGCACCCGCTCGCCGAACAGCCCGCGCAGAAAGGGCAGCGCGGCGTACTGGTGCACGTCGTCCACGCCGCGCA